>JAFZWW010000128.1 GCA_017617005.1 Lachnospiraceae bacterium | reverse complement strand
TCTATGCTTGTAGCCACCGCGAGTGGAAACATTGCTTTTATGCTGAAATCCGCCGATTCCTCCTCTGCTCCCGAGAAGCCTTCCCTGATCATATTTATGCCGATGACCCCCAGTATGATGAAGGCTACCCAGCCGGAGAACCTGTCTATCAGGCCTGCAAATGCCGATCCGAGGAGATATCCTATAAGCGGCATGATCCCCTGGAAGAGTCCGAACCAGGAGCCGCAGCAGGATGCATTTTTAAAGCTTACCTTTCCTGCGGAAAGCCCCTTGCATATGGATACGGCGAATGCGTCCATAGCCAGGCCCACAGATAAAAGAAGCAGTTCCGTAAGTCCCATTATCAGTCTTCCCTTCTATACCTGTAATTCTTCCGCCATCATATCGGCAATGGTATATTTTTCAAAAAAGGTCTTGAGCGTCCTGTTCAGTTCGATCCACATGGGAAGCGTCCTGCAGACGGTCTGGTTGGGGCAGCTGGCGTGGTCGTCCGTAACGCAGGATACGGGAGTGAAATTCTCCTCGGTAGCCTTGATAATGTCCCATGCGGTACATTTGGACGGGTTGACATTGAGCTTATAGCCGCCGCCTTTTCCCCTGACGCCTTTTACCATTTCTTCCTTTACGAGGTCCTTGATAATGGATTCGAGGTATTTTTTTGACATTCCCTGTCTTGCGGCGATATCACCAAGTGCGATATAGCCTTCCTTTTCATGTTCCGCAAGGTCGACCATTACACTCAGCGCATATCTGCCCTTAGTGGAAATAAGCATTGCATTCTCCCAAAAAATATGTAATTACAACATATTTGATATGATACAATGTGTAGGATGGATTTTCAAGAAGCGTTAAATTACATAGAAAACACGGGTTCATCGGGCATAAAGCCGGGCACGGAGGTTATAAAAGAGCTCCTTAATCGCCTCGGAAACCCCGAAAAGGATCTTAATGTCATCCATGTGGCAGGTACCAACGGAAAAGGCTCCGTTTGTACCTATCTTGAGTGCGCTCTGGTAGAATGCGGCCTTAAAGTGGGCAGATATGCCTCACCCTCCGTTTTCAGATATCTCGAGAGGATCAGACTGGGCGGAGAGGATATCACGGAATCCGATTATGCGGAAGCGGTTTCGGCCGTTAAGGCAGCTGCGGAAGAAATGGAATTCAAGCCGACCGGATTTGAAGCGGAGACCGCGGCGGCATTGAAATATTTTGCAGATAAAAAAGCGGATGTTATTATAGTCGAATGCGGTATGGGCGGATTGGAGGATGCGACCAATATATTTGATCGTCCGCTCGCCTGTGTGTTCACTTCGGTCAGTATGGACCATATGGCATTTCTCGGGGACGATCCGGAGAAGATAGCTGTAAACAAAGCAGGTATAACCAAAGAAAATACAACTGTTATCATATCGCGCATGCCCCATATTTACTGCAAAGGCAAAGAATATGACCCTGCCGGTATACTTGAAAGGGAGGCCGGCTTAAGAGGGGGTATCTGTATCCGCGCGGATAAGGATATCATACCTGCAGACTTTAAAAATCCCCTTCCCGGAGCATATCAGAAGGACAATCTGAATACCGCACTTTACACCCTGAATGCGGTTGAAGAAAGGCTCAGAAAGTTCTTCCCGGACAAATCAATATCATATGATATTTATCTGAAGGGCATCTCAAAAGCTTCATGGCCGGGGAGGTACGAAAGGATCTGTGACGATCCTGTGATCATCCGGGACGGCGCACACAATCCGGCTGCGGCAAAAGCTTTATATGAGTCACTGGATAAGGACGGATACCTCGAAGAAGGCGTAAGGATCCATTTAATAATGGGTGTTTTTAAAGACAAGGATTATACGCAGATCCTTCGTATCATGCTTCCCTGCGCCGTTTCTTTCACTGCCATAGACCTGCCGGATCGTAAGAGGGGACTGCCTGCAGACGAACTTGTCAGAGTGGCTGAAAATGTCAGTGATGAGCTCGGACTGGGCGACAGGATCGCCATATTAAGTGCCGGGAGTCTTGATGATGCGCTTCCCACATATTCTGTCACCGGTGATACCGCTTCAAATATTTGTGAAGTACCGGCTTCCGACCGCGGTTATTCCGCTCCGGATTCTTCTTTATCCGGCGACGTTTATGTTGTTTTCGGATCTCTTTCCCTTATGCAGCTTTTCAATTCTTAAATCTTTAATAAGCATTCTCAGTTCAATAGAATTCACCATGTTTCTGTGATAAAATCAATCTGTATAACTATGTCCTTTAAACGGGGAAATATATGGTTGTTTTTCTCACAAGTTCATTTGTGGAATACAGGACGATAGCCGAAACGGGCCCCGCTCATCTCAGCGGAGACTATGATTTTATCGGCAATCTTCAGAAGTACTGGAGGGAAAACTCCGGTCTTTTGGTCGTGTCCGCAGATCCCGACAACTATGAGAGCAATGACAGTAACGCAGCAAGATATACACAGGCATTTACCGAGGCCGGATTCGGCATTGAGAAGACCACCGTGCTCGATCACAGGAACTCTTCGGAGGCCTTTGAGCTGGTCAGGAATTCGGATGTGGTCATATTGGCGGGCGGAATGGCAGGCGCCCAGAACGCTTTCTTCAAAGAAATAAGCCTTAAGATGCTCCTGACGGGGTATCCGGGCGTAATAATCGCTCTCAGCACGGGAACGATCAATTCCTGTGAGACGGTATATCTGATCCCCGAACTCGGCGGAGAGGCCGTAGAACCTGGATTTGACCGCTTTACGGATGGTCTGGGTCTTACCGACAAGATAATCCTGACCCACAGCGAATACCTCAGATCCAAGAAGATCGGCGGTTTCGACCTTATGGAAGATATTGTGGTTCCGGACAGCAAAGACAGGGAGTTTTACCTGATCGACGACGGAAGCTACTTTTTAATTGACGGTGATGTCACAAAGTTCTTCGGTAAGGGAGAAGTCTTGGAAAACGGCGCTTTGCGCACGATTGACAGCCATGTCAGCGAAAGTGACTGGAATGCCGTTATGACAGGCGGTTACATTTGCGTTTTTGAGATCAACTCCGCTACAGGCAAGCTTATCAGCAAATTCACGGGTGATTTTCTCCCTAAATATGACGTCAGTGTCGACAAGGCAAAAGACTTTTCTGCCTTCATACAAGATTTTGCGTCCAAGATAATTATCGAAAGGGAGAGGGAGCTCCTTATAAGACAGACTGTAAAAGCGGTGATCGAAGCCGAGATAGAATCCATGGGCTGTTTTTCCAGGACCGTACACTCCGAAAGGGGCGGTTTCAGAAGGGCTATGGATATCCGTATAAGGCCGCTTGAAGGCGAGGATAATACCAAAATATGCATTATCCAGGACATCACTGAGATGATAGACAGGGACTGGATGACGGACATCCTGTCCAGGGCCGGATTCCTCAGGGATGCCGAAAAGTGCATAAGCAAGCTCGACCTTTCAAAGGGTTATTCGCTCCTTTATACCAATATCCGCGGTTTTAAGACCGTAAACGACCTCTTTGGCGAAGAGATAGGTGACAAGGTCATCTTCATGGTAAGGGACCAGATCAAGGATGTTCTCGAGCCCCTCGTGCTGGGAAGACTTGAGAGCGATCATTTCGTCGCCATAATCAAAAACGAATACCTGAAGGCCGCCAGGATGAAAAAACTCACCCAGATGACCTACAGGAGTATCTATAAGCAGTATGATTTTAGCGTAACATGTGGTATTTATCACATAACCGATACCGGACTTTCCGTGGGACTCATGATAGACAGAGCCAAGCTTGCGGAGTCCAGCATAGCCGATTCCGATGTCATTCTATACACCGATTATACGGACAGGATGCGTACGGATTATGTCAACCGAATGATCCTGATCTCCGATCTCGGTGAGGCGGTCAAGAACAGGGAACTCATATCCTTCTACCAGCCCGTCGTCGATACGATCACCCACAAGGTGGTATCCGCCGAGTCACTGGTCAGATGGAACCATCACGATATGGGAATGGTTTCCCCCGGACTTTTCATCCCCGCACTCGAGCAGTCGGGCAAGGTATCAAGAGTCGATATGTACATGGCTGAGAACGTCTTCGGCATGCTCATGAAGAACTCAAAGGAGGGCTTCCCCCTGGTGCCCGTCTCCATTAACCTTTCCAGGGTGGATTTCTACGATCCCACGCTCCTCGACAGGATCAAGGAGATACTGGATAATGACGAATTCCCCGAGGGAGCCGCGAAGATTGAGATAACCGAGTCGGCGTATGCAAATCTTGAGAGCAACGCACTTGATTTCCTGAAGGTAATGAAGGAAAAGAAGGTCAGGATACTGCTCGATGATTACGGCAGCGGAATGAGCTCTCTTTCAACGCTTGAAAGCTATGAGTTCGATACCATCAAACTCGATATCGGATTTGTGCGGAAGATAGGCCAGAGCGATAAGGCGGAGACCATCATCAGGTCGACGATAAACATGGCCCACGCATTCGGAGCGGACGTTATCGCTGAAGGTGTAGAAAACGAGCAGCAGCTTGCATTCCTTTCCGATGCGGGCTGTGACATGATCCAGGGCTACTATTTCTACAGGCCGATGCCCGAGGATGAATTCTGCAAGATAGTAAACAATCCCACCAAGACGGAAATGATCTTAGGCTGGGGAAAGGACTGAACCATTAACAGGATATTTGAGATCATGGCTCCATGTCATTTCGGCATGGAGTCTGTGCTGAAAAAAGAGATAACGGATCTTGGCTATGACGTAACCTCCGTTTCAGACGGCAGGGTCACGTTTGAGGGCGATGCGGAAGCGGTCGCCAGGGTCAATATATGTTCGCGTACGGCGGAAAGGCTGCTTATAAAGGCGGCCTCTTTTACCGCAAGGACCTTCGACGAGCTGTTTGAGGGAGTAAAGGCCGTAAGGTGGGAGGAGTTCATTCCCGAAAACGGCAGATTCTGGGTGACCAAAGCTTCGAGCGTCAAGTCCGCCCTCTTTTCCCCTTCGGACATACAGTCCATAGTCAAGAAGGCCATGGTGGAATCGCTCAAGGGTGTCTATCATATCGAGCATTTTCCGGAGGACGGGGATTCTTTCCCGTTCAGGGTATTCATATACAAGGACGAGGTCACCATAGGACTCGATACCACCGGTGAATCGCTTCACAAAAGGGGCTACAGGAAACTGACGGCCAAGGCACCCATCGCGGAGAACCTTGCCGCGGGCCTCATTATGCTCACTCCCTGGAGAGGTGATCGCATACTGGTCGATCCATTCTGCGGAAGCGGCACCTTCCCGATAGAAGCTGCACTGATGGCTGCAAATATGGCTCCCGGAATGAACAGGTTCTTCACGGCGTGCGACTGGGAGCATATTGTTCCGAAGAGTGTTTGGAATGATGCATATGAAGAGGCTAGGGATATGGTCATCGACGTAAAAGAGACCGATATTCAGGGCTACGATGCGGATCCCGAGGTCATAAAGGTTGCGCGAAAAAATGCCGCCGATGCGGGTGTTGAACACCTTATTCATTTCCAGACAAGGGATGTTGCCGCACTTTCGCATCCGAAAAAGTACGGATTCATAATCACCAACCCTCCCTACGGCGAAAGACTTATGGATAAGTCCGAGGTCGGAGAGCTCTACCGCGTCCTCGGTGAAAGATATAAAGCACTCGACAGCTGGAGCATGTACATCATCAGCTCTTATGAAAAGGCTGAGAGCGATATAGGCAGAAAAGCCGATAAGAACCGCAAGATCTATAACGGTATGATGAAGACTTACTTTTACGAATTCAGGGGACCCAAGCCTCCCTCGAGGAAGAAGGATTAAATGTCCGGGCAGGTAAAAAAGGTTCCTTACGTCAAGTTCACAGACCCCCAGCTTGAGGGGGACACGAGACTTTCGGGCAGGCTCTATACGGGGCTGCTCTGGAGTCTTCTTTTTGCGGCATGCTTTGCGGTATGCCTTTACTACTGTATGGTAAAGCCCATAGTCATCACAAGCGCCAATGTGAGCGATGACGAACTGATAAACCTTTCTGAAGCGATGCCGCTTTCCGCAGCGCCCATTGATGCGGTAAATGTGGTTAAGTTCAGTGTTCCCGCAGGTGTCAGGGCATCCGATATAGTGACCGAGAATCTGTATAACGAAAGAAGATTCCTGGTACATATCAGCACCGATTCCGAAGGCTATTACGGCACGCTGTCGGATGCGGGAGTTTCCGTGGATGCCGGCAGGATCATGGGAGATCCCGAACTTATAAACCGCTGCTCGGTCGCATATGACAGGAGCGGTGCGCTTCTTGTCTTCGATATGTCCGGGGTGTACGAATACGTGCTTTCGATCGACGGAGACACGGTCACGATGGAAGCTGTTTCTCCCTCCGAACTTTATGACTTTGTCGTGGTCATGGATCCGGGCGACAGCTACTCGGCAGCAGGCGTGCTTCCCGATGTTGCGGCAAGATGCGAAGAGATGCTTTCCGCCGACGGAGTGAAGGTTTATATCACAGAGCCCGATGTGACCGAAGGCAGATATATCACCGCAGCCGAACTGACGGAGGAGACGGATGCGGATATATTCATCGGTATGGGTGTTTCGCATGACGGCGCAGAACGTCACGGTATAAAGACATATTACGATCCGATGTATTACATTCCCGGATACGGAAGCATACAGCTGTGTGAAAGCTGCCTGAAGAATACCGCGATCTCCGTATCGGACAAGGCGTGCGGTATCGAAGAAGCGCCTGCCGGAAGTGTTCTGTATGATATAAATGTTCCTGCGGTATACATTACCCTGGGGAACAGTGATAACGGCCGTGAAAATGAGCTTATGACCGATGATTCCTACAGGGAGAAACTGGCAAAGGGACTTTATCAGGCAGTGCTCGAGGCGGCCGGAAAGATGGGAGAAGAGTCATGGAGAGATTAGTTTTTGCAACCGGCAACAAGGGTAAGATGCGTGAGATACGCGAGATCATGGAAGGAAGCGGATATGAGATCCTGTCCATGAAGGAAGCCGGAATAGATCCCGATATAGTCGAGGATGGAACAACATTTGAAGAGAATGCACTTATCAAGGCGAGAGCGGTGCACGAACTGCTTCCGGACGATATCGTGCTAGCGGATGATTCGGGACTTGTAGTCGATGCACTTAACGGAGAGCCCGGCATATACTCCGCAAGATACATGGGAGAGGATACTCCCTATACGATCAAGAACAACAACATCATCAAAAGACTCGAGGGAGTTCCCGATGAAAAGAGGACGGCAAGATTCGTTTGCGCGATCGCTGCGGTTTTCCCCGACGGAACCGAAAAGTGTGTAAGGGAGACTGTCGAAGGCCGCATAGGATATGAGGAAAAGGGTGAGTTCGGCTTCGGATACGATCCCATTTTCTACTGTCCCGAGATAGGGTGCTGCACCGGTGAGATTCCCGAACTCGAAAAGAACAAGATCTCACACAGGGGCAAGGCACTCAGAAAAATGAGAACGGAGCTCGAAAAGTGAAAAAAGCGATAATCGTGAGTGACACTCACGGCAATAACGATAATTTTCACAAGGTTATGAAGATGCACCCGGACGCGGAATTCGTGATCCACTGCGGGGATGTCGAAGGCGGAGAGGACGATATAAGACGCAACGTCAAATGTCCTCTGTACCTAGTCGCAGGCAACAACGATTACTTCGGAGCTCTTCCCAGGGAGCTTGAAGAGAACCTTTTCGGCCACAGGGTCTTCATCACGCACGGACATCATTACAGGGTTTCCGTATCGATAGAAATGCTCAGGGATGAAGCGGTGGCAAGGGACTGCGATATCGCATTTTTCGGACATACTCACAGGCCCGAGGTCAGCTACGGGCATGACTGTTACATAGTCAATCCCGGTTCACTTTCTTACCCAAGGCAGGATGGCAGAAAGCCCAGCTTCTGCATCTGGGAAGTCGATGACAGGGGACAGGACCATTTCACCATCGGATATCTGAATGATGGCATGATGTGACGAAAATGATATGAAAACCGTCTGTACAGATGTAGGGACGGTTTTTGTTTTCTTTTAGTGAACAGGGGGACGGTTCCTCCGTTCACCGGTGAGGAGAAGATATATGAAAAAGAAGATCGTTTTATGGATAATGACGGCTTTGGTGGCGTGTGCTCTGTGCGGATGCGGTTATTCACGCAACATTGATGGTACGCCGGCAGATGAAAACTTACCGGGTGGCAGTGCACAGGTTAACGGCACGGCTTCCGGCGGTGGATCTAATCCCGTGGCTCCTGCGACACCGGTCGTTTATGAGCCTTTTGATGAATCACGCCTGAGTGATGAATATCTTGTGGGAATGGATTATTTTACGGGTGATTTCCTGGAACTTGCTCCCACTGTCATCGTGAATGTCAGATACGACGGAAGGATCGAAGTTGATTTTGACCACAGACTGTCTAAC
The DNA here is from genome assembly GCA_017617005.1 of Lachnospiraceae bacterium. Taxonomy (GTDB): domain Bacteria; phylum Bacillota; class Clostridia; order Lachnospirales; family Lachnospiraceae; genus AC2028. The sequence continues at coordinate 3,512 of JAFZWW010000128.1, read as the reverse complement.
GGAGAAGTATTTACCGATACGGTATTTTTTGATCTGACGGATGAGCAGTTCAGGAATATTTCTGACGGGATCGATCTTAAAAGACTTTATAATCTGGATCCCGAGGAATCAGATCCCGAGACGACATGTGACGGCGGATTCAGCAGTCTGATCATTTATGACCGGAACGGAGAAGCATATAAAAATTGTGGCGGTTTCTGCCCAATGAATAAAGATTTCAATAATATGGGCTGGGTCATATACGAGAATCTTCCGGAGGAGTTCATAGAGTATTGCGATCACTATAAATTGGCATGGCAAAGAGAAGTTGATTTTGACCCGTATGACTACCACAGTGAGGAATTCAAGACTAAATACGGAGTCTTCCTTGATTATGACGGGGATCTGAGCGAACTGGACAAATACAACTATATTGTTATCGATGCCCAGTATCACAGCAGAGATGAGATTGTTGATTTCACAAACGGATATCAGAAGTATGTCTACAGTTATATCAATATCGGTTCGATAGAGGATTTCAGGGATTATTACGACAGGTTCTCAGATCTTACTCTCGGAAATTACGATAACTGGGACGGTGAAAAGTGGGTCGATGTATCGGATCCGGGATGGCAGGATTTCATACTGAACGAGCTTGCACCGGAGCTTCTTGAAAAGGGCATAAACGGTTTCTTTGTTGATAACTGCGATGTGTATTATAACTATCCCTCGGAGGAAATTTTGGAAGGCCTTGCGGTTATAATGAAGGGACTTAAAGGGATGGGATGCGATGTCATAATCAACGGCGGAGACACCTTCCTTGACGCATATTGTGCTTCAATGGGATCCTGGACAGATGTCATCACCGGGATCAATCAGGAGAGTGTCTTCTCATATATCGATTGGGATAACGATGCGCTGACCTTTGCATCCGATGAAGACAGGGAATATTTTACCGATTACATCGAAAGATACGGTGATCAGGGAGCATATATATTCTTGATCGAATATGTGGATGATGCGGATGAACACAGAACTCTGAGGAGCGGTATCAAAAACTACTGCGAGGAGCACAATTACCTGTATTACATTTCGGATTCGATAGATCTGAATTAGTGAACAGGGGGACGGTTCCTCCGTTCACTGAAAAATGAATATGTGGACGGTTCCGTTGTTTTCGGCTTGTCGCCGGTCCGGGAACCGTCCTTTTTGTTTGCCTTGTTTGCGGGCCGTTTTGATAGTATAATTTATCTGTTTTCGGGGTGTGGCTCAGTTTGGCTAGAGTACCTGGTTTGGGACCAGGGGGTCGCAGGTTCGAATCCTGTCACCCCGACATTTAGAGCCCCTACGCAAGGAGGCGTTCCTCCGCGCGTTTAGGGGCTCTTATTATCGGGGTGACCCTCACCCCGACACTATTTTATAGGCTCAGAATGCTGGTGAATACTGCATTCCGAGCTTTTTTGTTGCTTATAAGACCGTTCCTTTTCGTGTCTCTGCCGTGTCTTTCGAGGTTATTCGGGTGTTGCAGTTTGTTTCGCAAATTTAAAAATTGATAGTTTTTGCGAAACGGTATACAATTAACTAAAAGGTGGTAACAGTGAAATGAAATTAATTAAAAGAGATTATTATCTGAATAAGCTTTTGGCTGTTAAGAATATTCCGGACATAAAGGTAATAACAGGAGTAAGACGAAGCGGCAAATCCAAATTAATGGACGCTTTCATAGATTTGATATCCGGTGATGATAGAGCTAATATTGTCCGAATCAAGCTGAACTTGAAGAAGTTCGAGAATCTTTTGGATGCAGACAAACTATATGACTATATAGAAAAGCAATATGTTGAGAGTAAGACTAATTATTTATTCATTGATGAAATACAGTTGTGTGAAGGCTTTGAACGCATAATAAATAGCATTTATGAAGAAGAAATCTATGATATTTACCTTACCGGATCAAATGCATTTCTTTTATCAAGTGATTTGGCTACGCTGTTCGGCGGAAGGGTTTATGAGATAAACTTATATCCATTTTCATTTAATGAATATCTTATGTACTATCCTTCAGATGATATAGATGAAGCCTTTGATTCCTATGTAAAAAAGGGTGGAATGGCTGGTGCGTATTTATATAAAACAGAGGAAGATGCAAGAAAATACGTTAATGGTATATATAGGACCACCATTACAAAGGATATTGTAAAGAAATTTAAGATAGAAAACGAAGATCTTTTGATAATGATTGGAAACTATCTTATGGATAACGTGGGAAATCAAACTTCGATAAGAAATGTGGCTTCTAAGCTGACTTCCGGCACCTACAAGACTAATGATAAGACCGTAGGTGCGTATATGAATTACTTTTGCCGATCGTTCCTTTTTTATCCAATCCAACGTTATGACATAAAGGGGAAAAGATATCTGGAATCAGATAAGAAGTATTATCTGTCTGATCTTTCGTTTAGATTTTCTGAGATAGGAAGCAAAAATGCTGATTACGGCCATCTATACGAGAATATAGTTGCAATAGAACTTCTTAGACGCGGATACGAAGTATATGTAGGTAAATTATACGAAAAGGAAGTGGATTTTGTTGCAATCAAAGAAGGCGAAAAGATATACATTCAGGTATCTGATGATATTACCAGGGAGGATACTTTTAAGAGAGAGATTTCGTCACTTTTAAGCATTAAAGATGCTTATCCCAAAATGCTGATAGCCAGAACAAAACATGAGGAAAGTCAGCATGAAGGAATAAGGATTATAGATATCGCCCAGTGGCTTTGCAATTCGCGAAATAAAAATTATTTAAAATTTGCGAAATGAACGCAGAAGCCTGTAACTAGTATATACACTAAAGAAATCGAATTATGATGCTTCTTGATTCCATAAAAGAAATATATATTTCGAATAATAAACCAAAGACCTGGGAACATGTTCAGGAAGTTGCAGAAACGGCGGTATGGCTGGCTGAAAGGCATAGTCTTGATTCGGAGAAGGTTAAAACTACGGCTTTGTTACATGATGTAAGTGCCATTATGTCTCCTAAAGAAATGTATGATATTGCAATTTCCCGTAACATGTATGTTGATCCCGCAGAGGAAAAGTATCATTTTCTTTTGCATCAGAGAATATCAAGGATTATAGCCGAAGAACGATTTGGGATAATAGATGAGGACATCCTGAGTGCAATAGAATGCCATACAACCTTAAAAAAGAATGCAGGTATGTATGATAAGGCAGTGTTTATTGCTGATAAAATTTCATGGGATCAAGAAGGCCATCCTCCGTATTATGAAGAATTAAAATCGTTGGCTGCTGAATCATTGGATGAAGCTTGCTATTTTTATATTAATTATCAGTTTGAAAACAATATGCTTTTAATGCCGCATCTATGGATAACCGAAGCTTATGATGAATTAAAGAGGCAATAAAACGCCATCCGAAGATGGCGTTTTCATGATGAAAAATCGTGTCTTTATCGTGTCTTTTTTTGTAGAGTCTCTTCCAAAGCGTTGATTTTACCGGGTTTCTGA
>JAFZWW010000127.1 GCA_017617005.1 Lachnospiraceae bacterium | reverse complement strand
CAGAGCAGGTAAGGATGCAAGCGGCAAGGTAGGAGACGGTGTAGGAATCCTGCTGCAGATCTCCCATCCTTTCTTTTCTGCCGCATGTAAGAAGATCGGAATGAAGATCGGGAATGCAGGCGAGTACGGTATCGGTATGTTCTTCCTTCCCCAGGATGAACTTAAGAGAACCTTTGCAAAGAGACTTTTTGAAGTTATCGCGGGAAAAGAAGGAATAGATACGATCGGCTGGAGAGAGGTTCCCATTCATCCCGAGATCCTCGGAAAGAGAGCACTCGACTGTCAGCCCTCGATCTGGCAGTGCTTCCTTAAAAAGCCTGCTCAGATCGAAAAGGGAATTGATTTTGACAGAAGGCTTTATGTTGTAAGAAGAGAGTTCGAGCAGTCATCCGATGATACATACATCTGCTCGCTTTCATCACGCACCATCGTTTACAAGGGAATGTTCCTTGTAGGCCAGCTCAGAAGATTCTACGACGATCTTCAGAGCAAGGATTATCTTTCCGCAGTGGCACTTGTCCACTCCAGATTCTCGACCAACACTCTTCCCAGCTGGGAAAGAGCACATCCTTACAGATTCATCGCACATAACGGTGAGATCAATACCATCCGCGGCAACTCCGACAGAATGCTTGCACGTGAAGAGACAATGCACTCCAAGCTTCTCGAAGAGGACGCGAGCAAGATCTATCCGGTCATCTCTGCAAGCGGATCCGATTCCGCAATGCTCGACAATACTCTCGAATTCCTTTACATGAACGGAATGGATCTTCCGCTCGCAATGATGGCACTCATCCCCGAGCCTTGGAAGCACAACCGGTTCATGAGCGAATCCAAGAAGGATTTCTACCATTATTATGCAACAATGATGGAACCCTGGGACGGTCCCGCCGCGATCCTTTTCACGGACGGCGAACTTTTCGGTGCAACTCTTGACCGTAACGGACTCAGGCCTTCCAGATATTATATTACCGATGATAACCGCCTCATCCTTTCTTCGGAGGTAGGCGTACTCGATATCGCACCCGAGCACATCATCAAGAAATCAAGACTCACTCCCGGAAGAATGCTCCTCGTTGATACGAAGAAAAAGAGGATCATCTCCGATGACGAGTGCAAGGAATTCTATGCATCATCAAATCCTTACGGTGAGTGGCTCGATGCACACCTCATCCACTTAAAAGACCTTGTCATTCCCAATCATCAGGTGCCTTCACACACCCAGGAAGAGCGTGACAGACTTTACAAGGTATTCGGTTACAGCTACGAAGAGGTTAAGTCATATATCCTCGAGGCTGCAACAAACGGCGCAGAGCCTACCGTATCGATGGGGCATGATGTTCCTCTTGCATCCCTTTCGGAAAATCATCCCCTGCTCTATGGTTTCTTCAAGCAGCAGTTTGCGCAGGTAACCAATCCTCCCATCGACTCACTCCGTGAGAAGATCGTTACCGACACTACGGTCTACATTGGATCCGACGGCGATCTCTTAAGTGAAAAGAGTGAGAACTGCACCGTGCTCGAAGTAAACAACCCCGTTCTCACCGGCGTGGATCTCATGAAGATCCGCTCGATGAAGCACAAGGGCTTCAAGACCGAAACCGTATCACTTCTATATTATAAGCACACCTCACTTTCACGTGCGGTTGAGCAGCTCTATCTGTCCGTTGACCGTGCGGTATCGGGCGGTGCGAATGTCGTCATTCTTTCCGACAGGGGAGTTGACGAAAACCATGTACCCATTCCCGCACTCCTTGCGGTATCCGCAGTTGAGCAGCATCTCGTACATACCAAGAAGAGAACTGCGGTATCACTCATCCTCGAGACCGCAGAGGTAAGGGATGTACATCAGACCGCATGTATCCTCGGCTTCGGTGCACGTGCGGTAAATCCTTATCTTGCACATGAATGTATCGGAGAACTCATTACCCTCGGACTTCTGGACAAGGATCTTCATACCGCAATCGATGATTTCGATCATGCACTTCTTTCCGGTGTCGTTAAGATCGCAGCCAAGATGGGTATATCCACCATCCAGTCATATCAGTCCGCAAGAATTTTTGAAGCGATCGGTCTTTCCGATGAAGTCATCGATAAATATTTCACCGGCGTATCCAGCAGGGTCGGCGGAATCGGTGTCAAGGAACTCGAAGAAGGCATCGCTTACAGACATGACAGGGCATTCGATCCCATGGGTCTTCCCATCGATCCCGTGCTCGACAGCACAGGCTTCCATAATTTAAGAAGCGGTGAGGGCAAGGAGGATCATCTCTACAGCCCCAAGACCATCGTGCTTCTCCAGCAGGCTGTCAGAACAGGAGACTTCGAAAAGTTCAAGGAGTACAGCGAACTTGTCGATGATGCGGCTCATCCTCATACACTCAGGGGACTTCTCGAATTCGTTCCCGCAGGAAAACCCGTTTCTATAGATGATGTCGAGCCCGTATCCGAGATAGTCAAGAGATTCCAGGTCGGCGCAATGAGCTACGGTTCACTTTCAAGGGAAGCACACGAGACCATAGCCATTGCAATGAACAGACTCGGCGGTCGTTCCAATACAGGTGAAGGCGGCGAGGCATCCGACAGATTCGGAACAGATAAAAACAGTGCGGTCAAGCAGGTTGCATCCGGACGTTTCGGCGTTACCGAAGAATATCTTCTTTCCGCCAAAGAAATACAGATCAAGATGGCGCAGGGTGCAAAGCCCGGTGAAGGCGGAAACCTTCCCGCAAAGAAAGTATATCCCTGGGTTGCAAAGACAAGATGCTCAACTCCCGGCGTACAGCTTATCTCACCGCCTCCTCATCACGATATCTATTCGATCGAGGATCTGGCGCAGCTTATCTACGATCTTAAGAATGCAAACCGCGATGCAAGGATCTCCGTAAAGCTTGTTTCGGAGGCGGGTGTAGGAACCATCGCAAGCGGCGTTGCAAAGGCGGGAGCACAGGTTGTTCTCATCTCCGGTTATGACGGAGGAACAGGTGCGGCTCCTTACAGCTCGGTCCACTCCGCAGGTCTTCCCTGGGAGCTCGGTGTTGCCGAGACACATCAGGCGCTTATCGAGAGCGGCCTCAGATCAAGGGTAAGGATCGAAACAGACGGAAAACTTATGACCGGACGTGATGTTGCCATCGCTGCATTCCTCGGCGCTGAGGAATTCGGTTTTGCAACAGCTCCGCTCGTATCGCTCGGATGTATGATGATGAGAGTCTGCTCCAAGGATACCTGCCCCGTCGGTATCGCAACACAGAACGAACTTCTCAGAAAGAGATTCGCAGGAAAGCCCGAGCACCTCATGAACTTCATGACATTCGTTGCAATGCAGCTTCGTGAGATCATGGCGGGACTCGGATTTAAGAGCGTTGATGAAATGATCGGACGCACCGACTGCCTCAGAAAGCGTGAACAGCTGAGGCAGCCCCACGCAAGGACCATCGCATTCGATCGCATCCTTACCGAGGGCTTTGCTGCAGAAAAAGAAAACAGATTCGATCCCAAGCAGAGCTTTGACTTCGAACTCGAAAAGACTCTCGATGAAAAGAAGCTTCTTCCCTGGTTCGAAAAATCGGTCAAGTCCAAAGAGAAGAACTCAACCATATCCCTTAAGGTAAGCTCTACGGACAGAACCTTCGGAACAATACTCGGATCCGAGATAGTAAGAAAATACGGCGAGGATTGCAATAAGCTTTCTGAGGACAGATTCCATGTAACCTGCGAAGGCGGCGGCGGTCAGTCATTCGGTGCATTCATCCCCCACGGACTTACGATCACTCTCAAGGGTGATGCGAACGACGGATTCGGTAAGGGCCTTTCAGGCGGAAAGCTCGTTCTTACTCCTCCCGAGAAGAGTCCATTCAAGGCATCTGAGAACATCATCGTCGGTAACGTTGCACTCTACGGCGCAACATCAGGTAAAGCATATATCTGCGGTGTTGCGGGCGAAAGATTCTGCGTAAGAAATTCCGGTGCCATTGCGGTTGCCGAAGGCTGCGGCGATCACGGTCTTGAGTATATGACCGGAGGAAGAGCGGTAATACTCGGAGCAACCGGTAAGAACTTTGCGGCAGGTATGAGCGGCGGTATCGCATATGTACTCGACAGGGATCACAGCCTGTACCGCAAGATCAACAAGGATATGGTCGAACTTGAGGAAGTGACCGAGAAATACGACATAGAGGAACTTAAGGATATCCTTGAGGATTATGTAAAAGCTACGGATTCCGAACTCGGAAAAGAAATACTCGGTAATTTCGAAAATGAACTTCCCGGATTTAAGAAGATCATTGCAAGGGATTATCAGAAGATGATAAGGACCATCGGAAAGTACGAAGAGCAGGGAATCTCCAGGGAAGCTTCCGAACTTGAAGCATTCAGGGAACTCACAAACGCTGCAGTATAACGGTGGATCTGAAACGATAACGAGTATAGGAAACAGGTAAAGACAATGGGAAAACAGACAGGATTTCTTGAATATGCTAGGAAAGAAAATAACGAGATACCCGCTAAGGAAAGAATAAAGGGATACAAGGAATTCCATACTTTCGCATCCGAGGAAGTCAGAAGATGCCAGGGCGCAAGATGCATGAACTGCGGTGTTCCTTTCTGCCAGTCGGCAATGAGCCTGAGCGGAATGGTAGTAGGATGTCCTCTCCACAATCTCATTCCCGAGTGGAATGATGCGATCTACAGGGGTGAGGATTCACATGCTCTCGCAAGACTCCTCAAGACCAACAGATTCCCCGAGTTCACCGGACGCGTTTGTCCCGCACTCTGTGAGAAGGCATGTATATGCGGTCAGTACGACGATCCCGTCACTGTCAGGGATAATGAACTTTACCTCATCGAGGAAGGTTACAAGAACGGATGGATGAAGGGTGATGCCCCGATAAAGGAAAGCGGTAAGAAAGTCGCCGTCATCGGAAGCGGTCCCTCCGGACTTGCCGCAGCCGATGCGCTCAGGAGAAGAGGACATGCAGTAACTGTGTATGAAAGAGATGACCGTATCGGCGGACTTCTGATGTACGGCATTCCCAATATGAAACTTGACAAGAGTGTCATTTCCAGAAGACAGAAACTCATGGAAGAGATGGGAATAGTCTTCAAGACCGGTGTTAATGTCGGCGAGAAGGTCAAGGTAAGCAATCTTAAGAAAGAATATGATGCCGTTGTCCTCTGCTGCGGCGCAAAACAGCCCAGAGCACTTACTGCGGAAGGAATGGAAGGATGCGAAGGAATATACTTTGCCGTTGATTTTCTCAAGGCCGCAACAAGGAATGTCCTCGATATAGAATCCCTTCCCGCAAAATTCGATGCGAAGGATAAGCATGTGGTCATCGTAGGCGGTGGTGATACCGGTAACGACTGTATCGGAACCGTCATAAGAATGGGATGCAAGTCTGTCACCGCACTTGAGATGATGCCCAAGCCCCCCGTAGAAAGGGCTGCGAATAATCCCTGGCCCGAGTGGCCCAAGACCTTAAGGACCGATTACGGACATGTCGAGGCACAGGAAGTGTTCGGCGAAGATCCCAGAGTCTTTAAGACAACGGTTAAGAAGGTCATCTCCAAGAAGGGTAAGATAACGGAGATCGAGACCGTTGAGGTGGGATTTGACAAGGGCAAGCTCGTAAATGTAAAGGGATCTGAGAAGAAGATAAAGTGTGACCTGCTCCTTATCGCTGCCGGCTTCATTGGTGCTGAGAAGCTTGTTCCCGAATCCTTTAAGCTCGATATGACCCCCAGAGGCGTTGTCGCAACTCCCGAGGGAAAGTATTCCACAAGTGTCCCCGGTGTATTTGCTGCAGGCGATATGAGACGCGGACAGAGCCTTGTTGTATGGGCACTTGCGGAAGGCACCGCAGCCGCAGCCGAGGTCGACGAATATCTCATGGGCTACAGAAACGCCTGATAAAACCGCGCAAACCGCCTCTATGTTTTTTCTTGACATAACGGACTCATATGCTGTATAAATGTTGCATATGAGCAATGGCGTTCATTTCATAAAGACAACGGTCTTTGGTGAAATGGGCGCTTTTTTTCTAAGCAGATACCGGGAGGTAATATGAATTACACAGATCAGGAAGTAAAAATGTTCGTCGAAGAAGAGGATGTCAAGTTCATCCGTCTTGCATTCTGCGACGTATTCGGAAGACATAAGAATGTTTCGATAATGCCTACGGAACTGGACAGGGCGTTCAGCGAGGGTATTGCCATCGATGCGTGGTCGGTGGAAGGATTTGATATAGATGCCAAATCGGATTTGTTCCTTCATCCCGATCCGTCGACGCTTGCCGTACTTCCCTGGAGACCCGAGCACGGAAGGGTTGTCAGGATGTACTGCAATATCACATGGCCCGACGGAACTCCTTTTGCATGCGATGCGAGAGGATTCCTTGGCAGGGCGGTCGATGCTGCGGCTAAGAAGGGATACACATTCCGTTTCGGTACCGAATCCGAATTCTATCTTTTCCGTAACGATATGGAGGGAGAGAATACCGGCATTCCTTATGACAATGCAAGCTATATGGATATCGGTCCCGCGGACAGATGCGAGAATATCAGAAGAGAAATCTGCATAACTCTCGAGCAGATGGGAATACTTGCCGAAAGCTCGCATCATGAAGAAGGTCCCGGGCAGAATGAGATCGATTTCAGATACTGCGATGCGCTCAAGTCCGCTGATGATGCGATGACCTTCAGGAGCGTTGTAAGCGCGATCTCCAACAGAAACGGTGCAACTGCTGACTTTTCACCCAAGCCCGTTGAGGGAAAAGCCGGTAACGGAATGCATATCAATTTCTCCGTAGCAAAGGGAAAAGAGAACGTATCCTTTGAACCCGTTGTTGCAGGCATACTTAAGTATGTTGCCGACATGACACTGTTCCTTAATCCGAGCAAGGGTTCATACAACAGACTTGGTTCATCCAAGGCACCCGAGTATATCTCATGGGCCAAGGAAAACCGTTCCGCACTCATCAGGATCCCCGCAGCTTCCGGTGAATATGTGAGGGCTGAGCTCAGATCCCCCGATCCTTCAGCCAATCCCTATCTTGCATTCGGACTTCTCATATATGCGGGACTCGAGGGACTTGAGAACGGACTTGTTCCTCCCACAGCCATTGAGACGAATCTGTACGCTGACGGTGAAAAGAATTCATCACTTGCCAAGCTTCCTTCATCCCTCAAGGATGCGGCGGAGCTCGCACAGACAAGCGAATTCATCAGGAAGTATGTGCCCGAAGAGATCTTATCCTCATATCTTAAGAGAGCTGAGAAATAAATGACACCTGCTGAACATGTTTACAGCGTGCTGCTGGTATCGGCATCGGAAAAAATAAATAATGCGCTGAGACAGGAACTGTCCGGAGGAAAATACGATCCGGTAGTCGTTGTGGACAGCATTGCCAAGGCACAGAGGAGAATGGTCGATGAAGACTTCGACCTTGTATTCATCAACGCTCCTCTTCCCGATGACTTCGGAAGAAAATTCGCGATCGACGTCTGTAGCGAAAGTGAGAGGGTATGTCTCATCCTGGTAAGGAGCGATATGTATGATGAGATAAGTTCCTCGCTCACACCCAGGGGAGTCATGGTAATTAAAAAGCCTCTGGAAGTAAACCGCCTCGATGAGATGCTCGGAGTCATGTGCAGCATCAGGGAGAGGCTCAGACGCATCAAGAAAAAGACCGTTTCGCTTGAAGAGAAGATGGAAGAGATAAGACTCGTCAACAGGGCTAAATGGGCACTTATAAAGAGCTGTCACATGACGGAGGAAAATGCCCACAGATATATCCAGAAGCAGGCAATGGATCTGTGTCTGAGCAAGAAGGAAACCGCGGAAAACATCCTGAAAACCTACGGATGACGGACTGCTACGATAATTTCATAAAGACTATCCTAAAAGTATATATTATGAGCCGGTAAACAGTGTTAGAATGTCAAAAGTGTTTACCGGCTCTATTGCCGAGTTTCTTTTGGGAGGAATATTTATGAAAAAGAAATTGTTAATGATGATCTGTGCATGCGCTTTAAGCGGCGCATTGCTTGCGGGCTGCGGAAGCGAATCCGCCGCAGACGGACCGGATACCGGAATTGATGACATCGAAGATGATTACGACGAGGACGATTTAACCGGATACGATGAAGACTATGATCAGCCGGTTATATCCGAATATGAGGTTCAGGAGCTTCTCAGCGGTCTCATAGGAGAATGGACAGACGCGGATGCCGGAATGGATCCCACTTATCTCAACATCTACTGTAACGGTCACACATATAATTATGATCTTGAAGACATGTCTCTTCTCGGCTCTGTAAGCGGAAGGATTGAGATCACAACCGAAGATCATCCCGACGGAACCGCTTCATACTGGTATACTTTCTATGATGAGAACGGTGATATCTGGGAATCGTTTGCCGCAGATCTTGATGATATGAATCCCACCGATATCTACTCGGGCCAGGACGGTGCACTTCACTTTGTACGCAACGATTCAGCTGTTTCCGAGCCCGTCGGCGAAGGCAGAGGAGATGTTTCGCCTTATTTCTTCCTCGGAATATGGGGAGTCGACGACGGCAGTTACTGGATGCAGATAACTGATGAAGGAGACGGCAGTTACCATGTACATATCCAGAGCATGATAGTTGACAATATAGGATATATTTGGGAATATTACACATACTTTGATGATGATTCTGAATTTCTTTTCTGCGATGACGGTGAGATGTGGGAGTGCGAAATGATTGATCCCGAGCAGGAGAACCAGTATCTGGTATATGATGACGGTTCGGTTAATTTCTACTTTGTAGACGGCGGAATCTGCTGGGGAGATCATAATGATCCTTCACATCAGTCGGTAGTCTTTGAATTCAGTTCGGATAACTGATCCGTCTTTTTACGGGATAAAAATATATAAAAAATTATCCGTATTATTTCTTGACAACTGAAATTTACGGTAGTATCTTAACAGATGAAAAGGCAAAGGCGTCTTTTTTGTAAACATACAAAAAAGGCGCTTTTGTCTTTTTTGTTTCCAAAATTAAGGAGGAACATGCTATGGAAACACATTCAGTACCGGAACTTTTTGGATCACTCGTATTTGACGATCGTCAGATGAGATCAAGACTTTCTTCCAAGGTCTACGCATCACTCAGAAAGACCATCGATGAGGGCAGCAAGCTTGACCCTAAGGTAGCGGAATCGGTCGCTCAGGCTATGAAGGAATGGGCACTTGAAAAGGGTGCAACCCACTTTACTCACTGGTTCCAGCCTCTTACCGGAATCACCGCAGAAAAGCACGATTCATTCATCTCTCCTTCACCTGACGGAAGTGTCATAATGGAATTCTCAGGCAAAGAGCTCATCCAGGGTGAGCCCGATGCGTCTTCCTTCCCTTCGGGCGGCTTAAGAGCTACCTTTGAAGCAAGAGGATATACGGCATGGGATCCTACCTCCTATGCATTCATCAAGGATAAGACCCTCTGCATTCCCACCGCATTCTGTTCATACGGCGGCGAGGCACTCGACAAGAAGACTCCACTCCTTCGTTCAATGGAAGCACTCAACAAGCAGGCGCTCCGTATCCTTCGTCTCTTCGGAAACACCACTGCCAAGAACGTTAAGACATCTGTCGGACCCGAGCAGGAATATTTCCTTATCACCAAGGAAATGTACGATCAGCGCCCCGACCTTAAATACACCGGAAGAACCCTTTACGGTTCAAGACCTCCCAAGGGTCAGGAAATGGATGACCATTATTTCGGAGTCATCAAGCCCAGAGTACAGGCCTTCATGAACGACCTCAACGAAGAACTCTGGAAGCTCGGAATTCTCGCAAAGACCGAGCACAACGAGGTTGCACCCGCTCAGCATGAGCTCGCACCCATCTACTCGACAACCAATATCGCGACCGATCAGAACCAGCTTATGATGGAGATCATGCAGAAGGTCGCATCCAGACACGGACTTGTATGCCTGCTTCATGAAAAGCCCTTCGCAGGAGTAAACGGAAGCGGTAAGCACAATAACTGGTCCATGGCAACGGATACCGGAATAAACCTTCTTTCACCCGGTGATACCCCTTATGAGAACGCACAGTTCCTCCTTTTCCTCTGTGCGGTCATCAAGGCGGTAGATGATTATCAGGATCTGCTCAGACTTTCCGTTGCCACCGCAGGTAACGATCACAGACTCGGAGCCAACGAGGCACCTCCCGCTATCATTTCCGTATTCCTCGGAGATGAGCTCAGTGCCATCCTTGATGCGATCGAAGAAGATAAGCCTTACAGCGGAACCGAGAAGAAGATCATGAAGCTCGGTGTCGATGTTCTTCCCGCATTCCCCAGAGACAACACCGACAGAAACAGAACTTCACCCTTCGCATTCACCGGTAACAAGTTTGAGTTCAGAAGCCTCGGCTCATCCAACTCGATCGCCTGTGCGAACATCATGCTCAACACCGTAGTCGCAGAGTCTCTCAAGATCTACGCTGACAGGCTTGAAGGTGCTGAGGACTTTGAGAAGACCCTCCACGAGATGATCAAGAAGACCATCAAGGATCACAAGAGGATCCTCTTCAACGGAAACGGTTACGACGATGCGTGGGTCAAGGAAGCAACTGAAGTAAGAGGTCTCTGCAACTACAGGACCACCCCCGACTGCATGCCTCACATCCTCGATGAGAAGAACGTCAAGGTTCTTACCGGACACGGCGTATTCACCGAAAAAGAGATCGAATCCAGATGCGACATCATGCTCGAGAATTACTGCAAGCAGGTTCGTATCGAGGCTAACACCATGATCGACATGGCTTACAGACAGGTTCTTCCCGCAGTCACCGCATATGCCGATAAGCTATCCGAGACGGTCGCTGCAAAGAAGGCCGTAACGGGATCCCTTGCATGTTCATATGAGACCACCGTTATCTCGAGACTTTCCGTTCTTGCGGATCAGATCTATGAGAGAACAGGCGCCGTTGAGAAGGCTATCATCACACTTGCGGATGCAGCCGATGTTATCGCAGAGAGCGCAGCAATAAGAGACGATCTTCTTCCCAAGATGGGCGAACTCAGAGCCGCTGTCGATGAGGCAGAGACACTCGTATCCTCCAAGGAGTGGCCTTATCCTTCATACGGCGACATGCTCTTCTCCGTAAGATGATCTGATATCTATATGAAACCGGTCGGACAGGCCCTGAGCCTGCCCGGCCGATAACGTTTTTTAGAAATACCTTACAAAGGCGGTAATTATGACTAAATATATCTTTGTAACAGGCGGTGTTGTATCCGGTCTCGGAAAAGGAATAACTGCAGCTTCCCTCGGAAGACTTCTCAAAGCAAGAGGCTTAAAGGTTGCCGCGCAGAAGCTGGATCCGTATATCAACGTGGATCCCGGAACCATGAGCCCCTATCAGCATGGTGAGGTCTATGTTACGGAGGACGGTGCGGAGACCGATCTCGACCTCGGACATTACGAGAGATTCATAGATGAGGATCTCAATAAATATTCAAACCTTACTTCCGGAAGGGTTTACTGGAATGTGCTCAACCGCGAAAGAAGGGGTGAGTATCTCGGATCGACCGTACAGATCATTCCCCACATCACCGATGAGATCAAGGATTTTGTCTACCGTGTAGGTAAGAAGACAAATGCGGATGTCGTTATCACAGAGATCGGAGGAACGGTCGGTGACATCGAATCCCAGCCATTCATAGAAGCCGTAAGACAGATCTCACTTGAAGTCGGAAGGGAGAACAGTCTCTTCATACACGTAACTCTCGTTCCTTTCCTTCACGGTTCCGATGAGCATAAATCAAAGCCCACCCAGCATTCCGTCAAGGAACTTCAGGGAATGGGTATCTCTCCGGGCATCCTGATCCTCAGATGCGATGAGCCGCTCGAGGATGAGATCTTCAGGAAGATCGCACATTTCTGCAATGTTAAGGAAGACTGCGTAATAGAGAACATTACTCTTCCCATTCTGTACGAAGCGCCTCTCATGCTCGAGGATTCAGGCTTTTCCAGGATCGTATGCAGGGAGCTCGGTATTGAAGCGGGCGAACCCGATCTGGATCACTGGAAGGAAATGGTTGAGAGGATCGAGAATCTGAATAAGACCGTTACAGTCGGTCTTGTCGGAAAATACGTACAGCTCCATGATGCGTACCTTTCCGTTGCCGAAGCTCTCAAGCATGCGGGATACGAAAATGAAGCAAAGGTAGAGATCAGATGGATCGACTCCGAGAAGATCACCGAAGAAAATGCGGAGGAAACCTTTAAGGGAATAGACGGCATCATCGTTCCCGGAGGTTTCGGAGACAGAGGAATCGAGGGAATGATCACTTCCGCAAAATATGCGAGAACCCACGGTCTTCCTTATTTCGGAATATGTCTCGGAATGCAGATAGCGGTCATCGAATATGCGAGAAACGTGCTGGGAATATCCGATGCCAATTCCGGAGAATTCGACGAGCTCTGTGCACACAAGGTAATAGACTTCATGCCCGGACAGAGCGACACGATCGACAAGGGAGGAACCTTAAGACTCGGTGCATATCCCTGCAGGATAAAAGAAGGAAGCAAGCTGCAGGAATTTTACGGAAAGGATGAGATATCCGAACGTCACCGCCACAGATACGAGTTCAACAATGATTTCAGGGAGCAGTTCGAAAATGCCGGTGCGGTATTTGCCGGAACTTCACCGGACAACCGCCTCGTAGAGGAGATGGAACTTCCCGAAGCCGCTTTCTATCTGGGAGTCCAGTATCATCCCGAATTCAAATCAAGACCCGACAAGGCTCATCCTCTTTTCAAGGGATTTATCAGGGAGGTATGCAAACACAATGGCAATTCATGAAGAGTGCGGTGTATTCGGAATAATCGGAAGCAGGAAGCGTGACATTGCCAGGGATGTGTATCACGGGCTTTACGCTCTCCAGCACAGGGGTCAGGAAAGCTGCGGTATCGTCGTAAATGATGACGGTGTCTTTTCCGCACATAAGGATCTCGGACTTGTAGGCGAAGTGTTTGATGAAACGCAGCTGAACGCCCTTCCGGGCGGATGCATGGCCATCGGACATGTCAGATACGGTACTACCGGCGGAAATACGAGAAGCAATATCCAGCCCATGGTTGTCAGTCATCAGAAGGGCAACCTTGCTCTCGCTCATAACGGAAATCTTGCCAATTCTCTCGATCTTCGCGATTCTCTCGAGCTTTCGGGTGCTATTTTCCATTCGACCAGCGATACAGAGACCATCTGCTATATGATCACCAGGGAAAGGCTTAAGACTGACAGCATCGAACAGGCGGTTCTTTCAGCCGTTAAATATCTTGAAGGCGCATACAGTCTTGTCATGATGTCTTCGACCAAAATGCTCGCGGTTCGGGATCCCCACGGATTCCGGCCGCTTTGCTTTGGAAAAAGTGAGGACGGAAGCTGGGTCGTAGCCTCCGAAAGCTGTGCCCTGACTGCTGTGGGAGCAAGTTTTGTAAGGGATGTGCTTCCGGGAGAGATGCTTGTTTTCCAGTCGGAAACTCCGAATGCAGAACCCGTTTCCTATATGGGAGAGCCCGCTCCGAAAAAAAGTCCCTGTATTTTTGAATATATCTATTTTGCAAGACCCGATTCTGTGATAGATTGTATAGCGGTGCATGACACGAGGGTAAGGGCCGGGCAGATACTTGCCAGGGAATATCCCGTGGAAGCCGATGTGGTCGTTGGTGTTCCCGATTCCGGACTTGATGCCGCGATAGGCTATTCAAGGGAAAGCGGGATACCTTACGAGATAGGTCTTGTAAAGAATAAGTATGTCGGCAGAAGCTTCATCGCACCTTCACAGGACCAGAGGACCGATACCGTAAGGATCAAACTCAGTCCGGTAAAGAGCGTACTTGAAGGCAAGAGAGTGGTTCTCATAGACGATTCCATTGTAAGAGGTACCACGAGCAAAAGAATAATAAATATCCTGAGGGAAGCGGGAGCAAAGGAGATACATCTCCGCATATCCTCACCGCCCTTCAGGCATCCGTGCTTCTATGGCGTGGATATAGATTCGGAAGACAAGCTCATAGCAAACCATCATACACCGGAGGAGATCGCCGCACTTACCGGAGCGGATTCGATAGGATTTCTTCCTATAGAAAGTCTCGGTGAGATGAGCGGGTGCGAAACATATTGCAGTGCATGCTTCGACGGGGATTACCCGACGAAGATACCCTCAGATCCGAGGAAGGACAGATTCGAGAAAAAACTTTCGGAGGCCAGGTAATGATCTACAGAGGTAAGAAAAGAAAACTGATAATGTCGGACGGCAGTGAATATGTCGGCTACGGCTTTGGTGAGGATGAAAAGGACAGAGTATGCGAGCTCGTGTTCAACACTTCTCCCGTCGGATACCAGGAGATCATGTCCGATCCTTCCTATACAGATCAGTTTGTCACAATGGCTTATCCTCTTATAGGTAATTACGGCATCAACGATGACGATAACGAGACCGCCCATCCCACGATCGGCGGATTCGTCGTAAGGGATTACAATGACGAGCCTTCAAATTTCAGGAGCAGCAAGTCCTTCTCCGAAACACTCAAAGAACTCGGCATTCCCGGCATCACGGGAGTCGATACAAGAGAGATCGTCCGTAAGATAAGGGACGTCGGTACAAGAAAGGCCCTTATCACAAACGAGAGCACCACTGTTGAAGAAGGTCTTAAGATAATAGAAGAAACGGTCCTTAAGCCCGATGCCGTATCAAGGGTCAGCAGACCGCTGAAAGAAAATTATATCTCGACTGATGCGAAGTACCATATCGCAGCGATCGATTTCGGAATGAAGGAAAACATCCTGCGTTCCTTCTTAAAGAAAGGATGCTCGGTCACGGTATTCCCCTGGAACGTTAAGGCAGAAGATGTTGCCGCGATCAAGCCCGACGGAATATTCCTTTCGAACGGCCCCGGAGATCCCGAGGATGTTAAGGAAGCGATAGAGCTTGTAAAGCAGCTCAGGGGAAAATATCCCATATTCGGAATATGCCTCGGACACCAGATAATCTCGCTTGCATGCGGAGCGAAGACTTACAAGCTCAAGTTCGGACACAGGGGCGGAAACCATCCGGTCAAGAATCTGGAGACAGGAAGAACTGACATCACGAGCCAGAACCATTCGTATGCGGTTGACGAAAATACACTTGCGGGAACCGGACTTGCCGTAACACACAAGAATCTCCTGGACGGAACGGTCGAAGGAGTAAGGTGTGAAAGGGACAGGATATTCAGTGTGCAGTACCATCCCGAAAGCTGCCCCGGTCCTCACGATGCATCGTATCTTTTCGATGAATTCCTGAAGCTGATGGATAAATGACATACGCGTCATAAATGAATCAATAAATTTCTTACAGAGGTTTTGAAATGCCTAAGAGAACGGACATAAACAAAATACTTGTGATAGGCTCGGGTCCCATAGTCATCGGACAGGCTGCGGAGTTTGACTATGCGGGAACACAGGCGTGCCTTGCGCTCAAGGAAGAAGGATACGAAGTCATCCTGTGCAATTCCAATCCTGCGACGATCATGACCGACACTTCGGTTGCGGACAGGGTTTACATGGAGCCTCTCAATCTCGAATATGTTGCAAGGATAATCAGAACCGAAAGACCCGACGCGATCCTTCCCGGAATTGGCGGACAGACCGGATTGAACCTTGCGATGCAGCTCGAAAAGAAAGGCATTCTTTCCGAATGCAACTGCGAACTTCTGGGAACCGATTACAAGAGCATCGAGATGGCTGAGGACAGGGATGAATTCAAACAGCTCTGTGAAAGACTCGGAGAACCCGTTCTTCCCTCGATAGTCGTACACAGTATTGAAGAAGGTAAGAAAGCCGCTGAGGAGATCGGATATCCGGTAGTCCTTCGTCCCGCATTCACACTCGGCGGAACCGGTGGCGGATTTGCCGATAACGAAGATGAATTAAAGGAGCTTCTTGCAGCGGGACTTGAGCTTTCACCCGTAAGCGAAGTTCTCGTCGAAAAGAGCGTAAAGGGATACAAGGAGATCGAATACGAAGTGATCCGTGATGCGAACGATACCGCGATCACCGTATGTAATATGGAAAATCTCGATCCCGTCGGAATCCACACAGGTGACTCGATCGTCGTATGTCCTTCACAGACTCTTACCGATAAAGAGTATCACATGCTCCGTGACTCGGCTCTCAAACTCATCAGAGCGCTCAGGGTCTGTGGCGGATGCAATGTACAGTTCGCACTCGATCCGAAGTCATTCAAGTACTATCTGATCGAAGTAAATCCCAGGGTTTCGAGATCCTCTGCACTCGCATCAAAGGCATCGGGTTATCCGATCGCAAGGGTTTCGGCTAAGATAAGCGTAGGCTTTTTGCTTGAAGAGATACAGCTTGCAAATACTCCCGCATGCTTCGAGCCCGCACTTGATTACATCGTGACCAAGATGCCCCGTTTTCCTTTTGATAAATTCACCGATGCTAACCAGAGCCTCGGAACACAGATGAAGGCTACCGGCGAGACGATGAGTATCGGAAGATGCTTCGAAGAGAGTCTTCTCAAGGCTGTAAGAAGCCTTGAGTGCGGAACCATTCATCTTCATATGGCAAAGTATGACGGCTTTACCGACGAGGAGCTCTGGGAGCCCGTTCTAAAGATGACCGGCGACCGCATCTATGCGATCACCGAGCTGATGAGACGTGGAACGAAGGCGGAAGAGATCAGTGCAAGAACAGGCATTGACATGTTCTTCCTGAGCAAGATCTTCAATATCATCGAAGAAGAGAACATCCTCAAGGAACACAAGAAGGATGCTTCATACATATATGATGCAAAGCGCATGGGATTTTCCGATGCTGCGATCGCATCACTTTGGGAAGTAAGCGAAAAGGAAGTATTCGACTTAAGAAAGCAGGAGAAGATCTTCCCCGTTTACAAGATGATCGATACCTGTGCATCCGAGTTTGAGAGCTACGTTCCTTACTTCTACTCGACATACGAAGGCGAGAACGAATCCGTCGTTTCGGAAAAGCCCAAGGTTATTGTTCTCGGCGCGGGTCCCATAAGGATCGGACAGGGTGTCGAATTCGACTATTCGACCGTTCACGCAGTACGCACCATCAAAGGGTCCGGCTATGAAGCAATAGTTATCAACAACAACCCCGAGACCGTTTCAACCGATTACACAACCTCAGACAAGCTCTATTTCGAGCCTCTGTGCGTTGAGGATGTAATGAACATAATCGAGCTCGAAAAGCCCGAAGGAGTCATCGCGACTCTCGGAGGACAGACTGCGGTCAATCTTGCGGAGCCTCTTCATGCACTCGGCGTAAAGCTTATCGGAACCGACTGTGAAGCAATCGATAAGGCGGAAAACCGTGACAGCTTCGAAAAGCTTCTGGAGGATCTTGATATTCCCGAACCCAAGGGACTTGCGGTCACCAATATCGAAGACGGAGTAAAGGCTGCTGAATCCATCGGATACCCTGTGCTCGTACGTCCCAGCTTCGTTCTCGGCGGAAGGGCAATGCAGATCGTTTCCAAGGAAAAGGATCTGAGGCACTATCTTCAGACCGCTGTTGAGATCGACGAAGACAGGCCCGTGCTTGTCGACAGATACATCAGCGGTAAGGAACTCGAGGTCGATGCGATCTGCGACGGAAAAGATGTTTTCATCCCCGGCATTATGGAACTTGTCGAAAGGACCGGCATCCATTCGGGTGATTCCATAAGCGTATATCCCACCTTCAGCGTTTCCGAGAAGGTAAAGGAGACCATAAGGGATTACACGAGAAGACTGGGCCTCGGCATAGGCATCAAGGGACTTTTCAATATCCAGTTCATCTGTGACAAGAACGATGAAGTCTTCATAATAGAGGTTAATCCGAGATCCTCGAGAACCGTCCCCTTCCTTTCCAAGGCAACGGGCTATCCTCTTCCCGATATCGCGACCAGGGTAAGCCTCGGAATCTCTCTAAAGGATCAGGGAATCACCGACCTCACTCCTCCCCGCGGGGAAAAGTGGTATGTAAAGGCTCCCGTATTCTCGTTCTCGAAGCTTTCGGGAATGGATGCTTACCTTTCACCCGAGATGAAGTCCACGGGCGAAGCCATCGGATATGACAGGATGCTTCACCGTGCGATGTACAAGGCTCTCGTTGCATCCGGAATCAAGTTGCAGAATTACGGAACCGTCACCTTCACCCTTGCGGATGAGGACAAGGAGGAAGCACTTCCTCTTGCAAAGCGTTTCTATGACATGGGCTTCAATATCGAGGCAACAACCATGACCGCGCTCTATTTCAAGGATCACGGCATCAGGTGCAGGCTCCGCCACAAGCTCAGCGAGGGAAGCACGGAGATCCTCGACTCCATCAGCGCAGGCTATGTTAGCTACGTCATCAATACCAGGGCGATCCTTTCGGGTGTCCATTACGAGGACGGCGTTGCCATCAGAAGATGCGCAAGTGAGCACCGTATCACCACATTCACATCGCTCGATACCGTAAAAGTGCTCCTTGATGTCCTCGAGGAGATGACCATCGGCGTATCCCCCATCGGATAAGCAAAAAACACCGTATTTTACGCAAAAAGGAAGACTTTACGTCTTCCTTTTTTAATTGAGGGAAAGGCGTAAATGTGGTATGATTTTAGGGTAGTGCGGGTATTTTGACAGCATACGATTTTTCTTAAGGAGGGCCGGATATGAAGAGGATAGGATTGCTTACAAGCGGCGGTGATTGCCAGGCACTTAATGCGGCTATGAGAGGTGTCGTAAAGACTCTCACACATAGCGGTCAGGCGGTTGAGATCTACGGATTCATAGACGGATACAAAGGACTTATTTACGGTGATTTCCGTATGCTAACGGGCAAGGATTTCTCCGGTATCCTTACAAAGGGCGGAACCATACTTGGTTCATCGAGAACTCCTTTCAAGACGATTACCGAGCCCGACGAGAACGGAATCGACAAGGTCGATGCCATGAAGCAGAACTATTTCAAGCTCAGACTTGACTGCCTCGTTGTCCTCGGCGGAAACGGATCGCACAAGACGGCCAATCTTCTCAGCGAGGAAGGCCTCAACATAGTCACGCTTCCCAAGACCATAGACAACGACCTCTGGGGCACCGATATGACATTCGGTTTTCAGAGCGCTGTTGATATCGCAACCCAGGCGATCGACTGCATACATACCACCGCGGCTTCCCACGGAAGGGTATTCATCGTCGAAGTAATGGGGCACAAGGTCGGATGGCTCACGCTCAATGCCGGAATGGCAGGCGGAGCGGACATCATCCTGATTCCCGAGATCCCTTACGATATCGACAAGATCGTTGACAAGATAGAAGAAAGAGAACAGAGCGGAAGCAAGTTCACCATCATCGCGGTCGCAGAGGGCGCCGTTTCCAAGAAGAAGGCGAAGATGTCAAAGAAGGACCGCAAGAAGGCCGACGAGAATTCTCAGTATCCTTCCGTCTCCTACGAGATAGCCGCACAGATACTTGAGAAGACCGGCCGCGAGGTAAGAGTCACCGTTCCCGGACATACACAGCGTGGCGGAAGCCCCTGCCCTTACGACAGGGTATTTGCGACCAGACTCGGTGCCGAAGCCGGTGAACTCATACTTAATAACGAATACGGATTCATGGTCGGCTACAGGAACAGGGAGATAGTAAAGGTTCCTCTCGATGAAGTTGCGGGTAAGCTCAAATATCTCGATCCCGATGCCACCATCATCAAGGAAGCAAAACTTACCGGAATCTGTTTCGGGGATTGATAAATGTCATACACAGCTCTCTACAGAAAATTCCGTCCCACGGACCTGTCACAGGTCAGGGGTCAGGATCATATAGTAACCACACTCCGTAACCAGCTGGCAAACGGCAGGGTCGGACACGCTTATCTGTTCACCGGTACAAGGGGAACGGGTAAGACTTCCATTGCAAAAATAGTGGCGCGTGCGATCAATTGCGAGCATCCCACGGAGAACGGTCCCTGCGGAGAGTGTGATTCCTGCAGATCGATAGCCGACGGTTCCTCAATGAACGTTTACGAGATCGATGCCGCATCCAACAACGGTGTCGACAATGTAAGAGGCATCATCGAAGGTGTTAATTACCGCCCTACGCTCGGAAAGTACAAGGTCTATATCATAGACGAGGTACATATGCTCTCCGAGTCCGCGTTCAATGCACTGCTCAAGACTCTTGAAGAACCGCCCGAGTGGGCAGTATTCATTCTTGCGACGACGGAAGTACACAAGCTTCCCTCGACCATCCTTTCCAGATGTCAGAGATATGATTTCAAGAGGATAGGCATAGACACAATCTGTTCCAGAATGCAGGAGCTGATGGAAGCGGAAGGACGCAGCGCGGATGAAAGGGCGCTCCGCTACATCGCAAGAAAAGCCGACGGTTCCATGAGAGATGCACTCTCACTTCTGGATCAGGCAATAGCTTTCCAGTCGGAAGGAGAGCTTTCATACGACAAGACACTCGAGGTTCTCGGTGCGGTTGATACCGAGGTTTTCAGCAGGCTTTTCCGCGGTATAATAAACCGCGACACTCTCGGATGCGTTGGCATCATAGACGAGATGGCATCACAGGGCAAGGAGCTTACCCAGTTCGTGACGGACTTCGTATGGTATCTGAGAAATATCATGCTCCTCATAGCATCACCCGATACCGCATCGATGATCGACATATCGACCGAGAATATGGTGAGACTGCGTGAAGACGCGGGCATGTCGGAACTCGACAGCGTGATCAGATACATCAGGGTTTTTTCGGAACTCATTTCACAGATCAGGTATGCGACCCAGAAAAGAGTTCATGTCGAGATAGCATTCATCAGATGCTGTGAACCCAGAATGGCGGTCAAGGATCCCGAGTCGCTCACCGACAGGGTTGCCGCACTGGAAAAGAAGATCGAGGAAGGGAATTTTGTTTCCTTTTCCGGACCGGCGGTAAAGTCTGAGGTAGAAACGGTCATCAGAAGCGATGTTAAGATGCCCGAGGCACCCAAGGCACTTCCCGATGATGTCAGAAAGCTGATCGAAAACTGGCCCAGGGTCATTTCGGATTGCAGCAATGACATGAGCATGATCAGGAACTGCAAGCCCGTGCTTTCGGATGACGGAAAGCTCGTTCTGTATTTTCCCGCAAAGGATATGGCCGCAAGGCTTTTGAACAACGAACAGCAGCACAGGGAACTTTCGGAGATCTTCGAAAACTATACCGGATCGACGGTGGACTTCGTGATCAAGAATACCGAGAGCGACGAAATCTTCGAAGGCGGTCTTTATGACCTGAGAAATATCATAAAACCCGGTACTGTAAATGTGCCGATAGATTCTGAAGAAAACATGGAGGAAATTTAAATGGCAAAACACGGCGGATTTCCCGGAGGAGCTATGCCCGGAAATATGGCCAATCTGATGAAGCAGGCACAGCGCATGCAGCGTCAGATGGAAGAAGGCAGGAAGGAACTTGAGAGCGCGGAGTTCGAAGGAAGTGCCGGCGGCGGAGCCGTTACTGTTAAGATAAACGGCAAAAGGGATGTTCTCGAGATCAAACTCGACAAGGATATCGTCGATCCCGAAGATGTCGAAACTCTCCAGGATTCAATCCTTGCAGCAATAAAGGATGCCATGGACAAAGCAGATGCCGCAGGCGAGCAGATTATGGGCGGACTTAACGGAATGCCCGCAGGATTATTCTAAATGGAACTTTACAGCGGATATGTCAACAGGCTGGTTTCGGAACTTGCGGCACTTCCCGGGATAGGGGATAAATCCGCACAGAGACTTGCTTTTTATATGATAAATATGCCGCCCGAGAAGGTTAAGCGTCTTGCGGACACCATGATGGAGGCACGCAGCAGGGTCAAGTATTGTAAGGAATGCTTCACCCTCACGGACAGTGATATGTGCCCCGTATGCTCAAATGCTTCAAGGGATCATTCGGTCATCATGGTGGTTGAAGACACCAGGGATATGGCCGCATACGAAAAGACCGGAAAATATGGCGGCGTTTATCATGTGCTTCAGGGTGCGATAGCTCCGATGCTGGGTGTGGGTCCATCCGATATCAGGATCAAGGAACTCGTCGACAGGTGTTCCAAAGATGACGGCAGTATCAGTGAAGTCATACTTGCGACGAATTCAAGCATCGAAGGCGAGACCACGGCGATGTATATCAGCAAGCTGATCAAGCCTCTCGGAGTAAAGGTCACACGTATAGCCAGCGGTGTTCCCGTCGGAGGAGATCTCGAATATATCGATGAGATCACACTGACCAGGGCACTCGACGGACGCGTGGAAATATAAAAAAGAAATACTAAGGAGAATTGTTATGTCGGTAAATACTGAAAGTTTCGGATGCAGCCGTGACGGCAGGGAGATAAAGCTTTATACCATCACCGGTAAGAACGGTCTTGTCGCTTCCGTCACCAATCTCGGTGCAATACTTGTAAAGCTCATGGTTCCCGATGCGCAGGGAAATGCAGAGGATGTTGTGCTCGGCTTTGACAAGGCAGAGGATTACTACGGAAATCCCAGCTTTTTCGGCGCAACCATCGGTCCCAACGCTAACCGTATAGGAAATGCCGAATATGAGATAGACGGCGTTCACTACGAGCTCGATATCAATGACAATGACAGGAACAACCTTCATTCACATATAGACAACGGATACCATAAGAGAGTATGGGATGCCGATGTAGATTCCGACAGCAGTGTCACATTTACGATCGAAGATCCCGCAACGCTCGGATTTCCCGGCAACAAGAAGCTTTCCGTTACATACACCGTGACCGATGAGAATGAACTGAAGCTTCACTATGTCGGATCTTCCGATGAGAATTCCATTCTCAATCCCACCAACCACTCATATTTTAATCTTGACGGATTCAAGTCCGGAAGCATTGAGGGTGAGTTCATTCAGATCGAAGCAGACGAATTCACTCCCACCGATGACGAATCGATCCCTTCCGGAGATATCGCATCCGTAAAGGGAACACCCATGGATCTTACATCCAAGGTAAGGATCGGCGACCATATCGATGATGATTACGAGCAGCTTGAATTTGCCGGCGGCTATGACCATAACTACTGTGTAAGAGGCTATGACGGCACTCTGCGTAAGGTTGCAACCGTATGGGCGGCAAAGTCATCAAGGATCATGGAGGTATATTCCGATCTTCCCGGCGTTCAGTTCTATGCCGGCAACTTCATCAAGGAAGGACAGATCGGTAAGGAAGGCGCAGTTTTCAACAAGAGATACGGTCTCTGCCTTGAGACTCAGTTCTATCCCGATGCGATCCATCACTCAAATTTCCAGAGTCCTGTTTTCGGACCTGACAGAAAACTCGATTCCGTAACGGTATACGCATTTAAGAACTGATACCGGTTTTTCCGAGGGGATAAATGGCAAAGCTACGTATGATCAGGGGCGGCTCCGACCAGTCGCCCGAAGATTACAGGGAAAAACTTAAAAAACACAGGATCATGAATGTTTACAGGACATGTATTTTCATTGTCCTGATCCTCGTGATCCTTCTTATCATCTATGCCAGATTCCAGTCGCATGTTTATACCGGATATGAAGTCATAGCTTCCGGAGACCGGACCGCGTCCGAATCACAGAAGGATATGAGGCTCGGACGGAGCATTCTTTCCTTCAGCCATGACGGAGCCCACTGTATTGACGGAAGCGGCAAGACCGTCTGGGACCAGGGTTACGAGATCCAGGATCTCAGGATAGCGATATGCGACGGCACCGTTGCGATAGCATCATATAACGGAAGGGATATCTACATTCTCGATGAGACCGAGAAGCTCGGAAGTTTCAAGACAAACCTTCCCATAAGGGACATCGCGGTGGCAAATACAGGAAGGGTAACCGCGGTTCTCAACTCAAATGATGCGGTTCTTATCAACACCTATTCCCCTTCGGGAGATCTCCTCTACAGCGGTCAGATGCATATGTCCGGAAGCGGTTATCCCGTTGACCTGGCACTTTCTCCCGCAGGAAATCTTCTTTGCGTAAGTTTTATCTATGTTGATGCCGGCACCGTCAAATCCACGGTCGCGTTTTATAACCTCACCGAAGTCGGTGATAATTATACCGATTTCCTGGTAAGCAGCTATGATTACACCGATCTTGTCGTCCCGGAAGTCGGATTTCTCGATGATTCGACCGCTTACGCAGTGGGAGACGAGAGATTCATGATCTATAAGGGTTCCGACCAGCCCGAATCCATAGGTGAACATCTCTTTTCCGATGAAGTAAAATCCGTTTTTGCCGGAGGCGGATATCTCGGTCTCGTTTTCAGGTCCGACGATCCCGAGGCAAAATACAGGATGGATGTATACGACAGCTCGGATTCCCTAGTCGGAAAGTACAATATTGATTTCGAGTATACGGATGTTCTTTTCGAGGACTCCGATCTCGTCATCTATAATGAGACCAGATGCCTGATATATACCTATCACGGCAAGGTCAAGTTCGATGATTCCTTCAGAAATCCCGTAAGACTGCTCGTTTCCACCGATAATGCATATAGATATGTAGTATCCACGTCATCATCGGTCGATACGATCAGACTGAATTGAAAAAGCTTTTCGGAAGCCCGCATTTTGAAAAACACACAAAATACGGGCTTTAATTATTAAAAAACTGTAAAAATTATAGGTTTAATTATTTCCTATATTATTGTAAAATGACTTTTGTAGTTTATTGCACCAAAGCGCAAAGGAGACATTATGAGTAAAAAAATGACGTTTCGTAAAAAGGGACTTGCCGTCATTTTATGCCTTATGATGGGAATCGCTACCATCGCGGGCTGTGGCAAGGAAGAAACTCCCGTAGTCGAAGCTGACGAGGATGCTCTTGAGGTTCCCGAAGTCAAGGGAAAGGAAGAGACTGTCGGTGCTTTCACACTTCTCGTTCCCAAGGGAATGGAAGCTGATGAAGGCTCCAGCGAGAGCGTAGTAACCCTTTCCGAAGATGATGACAAAAACATCGTTTTCCAGGTGGTTGATAAGGGTGATGCCAAGGATTATGTCAAGGCACTTATCGAAGAGGATGATTCTTATGAAGAGATCTCTTTCAGCCTTGACGGAACAAAGTGGACCGGAGCTTCCTACAAGAAGGATTTCGTTGTTTATGCCAAGATCGGCAAGGCAACCGTAATCGCCATCGGAACCGGATATAAGTATACCGATGATATTCCTCTTGCGGTTCTTGCTTCCCTCGAAGTTGAGAGCGGAGCCGAGACCGTAGCTATCGGCGGAGCCGGCAAGGGTGGCACCTATGTTTACGGAAACGGACTTTATACCGTTCAGTATACGGGAGCATACCGCGAGGCAGATCCTTCATCCGAGTTCGGCGATCTCGTTTCAAAGGACGGAAACCAGAAGGTTTACATCACTGCAGTCGAGAGTTTTGACGCCCTCGATGATCTTGAAAATGAGATCATGTACTATGATTATACGCTTGAGAACTTTACCGTTGACGGTAAGGAAGCATTTTTCTTCACCTATGAGGATTACTTCGGTGATATCACCGCAGAACTTGTTATCCCTCTTGACTGGGTTTACATGAGCACTTCAGGTGACGAAATGGTTGCCGTACATATCTACACTACCGGTTCTACTGTTGAGGAAGCCGCTTCCGACGATTTCATGGAACTTGTAAAGAGCGTAGATGTAGATGATATGCTTGTTACCGATATCGGACCCGGATCTTCGGGCGTTGCTTCCGGCGACTGGGCAGAGTATTGGGAGAGGGGCTGGTACGGCTTCTGGATCGTAAGTAATGCCTGCGACGATTTTGAGAGCAATATCGGATTTGCATATGACTGTCTTGCAACATTTGACTGTGACGGCGATGAAGTTCATATGCAGGTTGTAAATGCCAAGTCCGAAGGTGATCTTGATGTAGATGTATACTTTGATCACTATTCCGACAGCACCGTATCGGGATGGCTCATCTCCAACGATGGTCAGATCCTTGGATATGATATCGGATACTATGATACATACATCGATCCCGAATCCGATTCACAGCTTCTTGAAGATTACATCTCAATGAGTGTAGATCTTTATGATGATGACGGCAACTGGGTTCTTGAGATCAGCTTCTTCCTTCGTCCTTGGGGCTCCGATTTCAATGAGTTCAACTATGTTGACGAAGATGATCTTCCTTATATGTGTGTAAACTGGGATCCCGTAACTGCCGATATGTTCCCCTTCAACTATGACACATGGTACGTAAATGTCATGGATGATCCTTTCCCGGGACTTGATGCTATCATCGGACAGGTTGTTTCCAACTAAGTAAATAAATGACATAAAAATGCTCCCGGCCTGGCGGCCGGGAGTTTTTTTGTCCGATCGGGTCATATGGCGTTGTCAAAAGATACGCGCCGGAATGCGTTCAGGCCCAGGGATCCGATGCCTTGGGCTGCCTGATGTCAGCGAGGAGCATCTGTTCCCAGAGGAACCACTTACCGTCGCTTCCGCGCTTTCTCAGAGTGATGGGACGTTCGGTATCGGCACCGCCGCTTCTTATGAGAAGTCTGGCATATCCGTCGTTGTCGTATGAATATGGATTGGAGAATACTTCGATCGTAAGAGGCTCCGACGGAGTGTAGTTGTTGTCGGGAGTTGCACCCTTGAAATATGAAAGAGGAACATAGGTCTTGCCGTCCATAAAACGGTCCTTAAGGAACTGAAGTTCCATTGTGCTCAGCGGCTGGGGACCTTTCAGGAAATTGAGCATCTCGATTCCCGCATCCGTATTTACCGCATATGCACAGAGTGCACAAACTGTGAGTGCGGCTGTTTTGAAGGGTGTATCCATTGAGCACTCGGGAAGAGCCTGAAGCTCTGCGAGGCTTCCGGGGATATCTTTAAACGTGAAGCTCTCGGTCTGTTTTCCGCCGGCACTTGCCGCGCCGCGTACCGCATCGCCGACTGCGTTTCCGATCTCCTGTGCAGCTTTGTTCTTGATCTGATCCAATAATCCCATATTTTCTCCTTTCACTTGATCCCTTTGATCATGTTTTTATTTTCATACATTCTGTCGTCCGCACGTTTAGTGACATCCTGTACCGATTCATCCGAAGACGGATCGTACTCCGCGATGCCGCATGCGATGGAAACAAAATCATCCGGGAGAGGAACCTCCTTGGTGTAGGGGCTCAGCGAATCCGCAAGTTCTTTTCTGAGAGACTCCCTGCCTGCAAGATCGCTTTCGGTAAGAACCGCTATGAATTCATCTCCGCCAACCCTGTAAACCGGGCTGTGTTTGAAGATATTGCAGATAAGACGGCACGCCCTTATCAGATAAGCATCGCCTGCCTCGTGTCCCTGAACATCATTTACAAGCTTCAGGTTGTTGACATCAAACATTGCGATCGCAAAATCATATTTTTCGCCGGAATTGATCTTGGACTGAAGGAAAGCTTCTTTGTCCTCGAAAGCCCTTCTGTTGCTCACGTTGGTCAGAGGATCTCGCTTCATTATATCCAGGAGTCTTTTATTGATAAGGTCAAGGCTCAGTGTGTGGCGGAATTTGTCTATGACAAGTCCGAGTCTGTTCTGGTATGACTGCAGGTCGTGATTGAGTACCCTGTTCATGCAGTCCCTGAACACGATATAACCGAAAGCATCGGCTCCCTCGTGAAGAGCGAGGAATACATACATATGATTGGAATCTTCGGGATCGTATCCGGGAACAAGGGATCTTGAAGGGAACTGATTTCCATCGAATTCATTTCCGTTCTCCATGGAATAGAGGATGTCCATATGGGGACTGTATCCTTCTCTTGCAAGGGTGATATTTGTGTCATTTAACGAAAGTCTGAAATTCGGCTCAAGAAGAACATGGAAGGAGTCCCCTTCTATGAAATGATCCCTCAGCAGAAGGTCGTGGAGCTTTTCATTGAATTCTTCAAAGGAAACACTTGAAAGGACCGTGGAGTCCATGACATTGAGCTTGATGTTGAAATAGGTAGTGTCGGATCTTTTGGCGAATTCATTCCGTCCCATACGTCTTCTTGCCGCGTCGCTGTTACCCGATTCCGTGCAGCCGCAGCTCTCGCCGGGGATAAATTCGCAGCGTACGACGGAAGATTCCGGACAATCGCCGCCTCCAAAAAGCGTCTTAAGGGTCTCGCCGCTTGCCTCTCCCATTTTTACGAAGCACTGGTCCACGGAAGCTATGGAGGGATAGAAGATCTGGCTTCCCTCGATATGATCGAATCCCGTTACAAGGACATCTCCGGGAACCGATACGCCGTGTTCTTCCAGTGAGACGCAGGCCTGCATCGCAAGACCGTCATTGGCGCAGATGAAAACATCGGGAAGCTTTCTTCCGGTTTTGAAGAACTCCTCCATATATCTTTTGACTGCGGCGTTTTCCCACTTGGTGTAGAAAACCTCTTTCAGAAGATCGTCTTCACTTTTTTTATGAAGATGATCTCTGACC
Organism: Lachnospiraceae bacterium; assembly: GCA_017617005.1. Taxonomy (GTDB): domain Bacteria; phylum Bacillota; class Clostridia; order Lachnospirales; family Lachnospiraceae; genus AC2028. The sequence continues at coordinate 9,593 of JAFZWW010000127.1, read as the reverse complement.
GCCTTTAATCTGAGTTCGGAATCGAGAGAATCGGCAGAACCTGCCAGGAAAATGATGTCTTTAACATTATGTGATTCACTCAGATGAGTGCACATATCTATGGTGGCCGCGTAATTGTCGGATCCGATGTAGTACGTGCCCTCGAATCTTGCGCCCTGGACGATAACGGGGATGCCTGCTTTTTTACATCTGTCTATGATGGCTTCCGGTTCACCGGCAAAATAAAGACCGCTTCCGAAGATCACAGCTCCGTCGAAGTCGCTCATGTCGGGAAGTCTGAAGATGTTGAGATCACCCTGCCTGTTGGCGGGCCTGTCGGAATACATGGCATATCCCAGGAAAAGAAAGATATCGGCTTTTTCGGAGCGCAGTGATTCTTCCAATCCCATAAGGAATTGCGATAATATCTCACAGCACCATCCTGTTGTAAAGACCGCGATCTTTTTTTTCATATGGTCCCCCTGCTAAACGCAATACACAGATATTATACCATATAATCGTGATTCTTCCCGTTAAGCTTGATTTTAACCTGATAAGCATATATTTTAGTTGCTGTACCTGACCGGATAACGGATACTTTAGGATTTGCGCGCGAAAGTGTATAATAGATAAGTTGGAAACAGGGGGCGTATATGGATTACAGACAGTATCTGATAGATTACTGGGACACAATAGATAAAGCAAATGCCGCAGATTATCCGAATGGGGTCGATCCAAAAGGATACAGATGTGAAAAGCATATCGCTTATCTGGGGGATTACGATCCCGCACATATGCTTAATCTGTACTATCCGGAGAGCTTTGCGGCGGGAGAGGGAAGTCTTCCTTCGATAATCTATATACACGGCGGAGGATGGATGTACGGCTCAGCAGATATCTCGGACAGATATCTCGGTTATCTTGCGAGCCGCGGATTTGCCGTAATGGCCATGAACTACAGACTTCTCCAGCAGGGAAACCTTCAGGAGATGATCTCCGATATATTCGCTGCGATGCACTGGCTCGGAAAACACGGACCTATACGGGGGTTCGACCTTTCGAAGGTTTTAGTCTGCGGGGATTCCGCGGGCGGACATCTTTCCATTCTGACAACCTGCCTTACAAGGAGTGAGGATCTCAGGAGTTTCTACGGAGTCACCGCACCTTCATTTGAAATAAGCGCGGTATCGGTGAGCAGTCCCGTTGCGGAGACGGGAAGGCTATATATTGCGGCATCCGAGGATACCGAGCTCGGCCGTGGCACGGCAAAGGCGTATGTGGATATGATGCTCGGCGAGAAGGGTGAAAATGCAACCTGGAACGGACATATGGCAGCATCGGAGATAATCCCGGAAACAGGACTTCCTCCGATACACATCATAGGTTCCGAAAGCGATGTGCTTACCGCACATACCGGATATCTTAGGGAAGTGCTTGAAAAGAGCGGCATTTCATATGAACTGTTCTACAGGAGCAAAGAGGAAGGGATCCATCTTCTCCATGTGTTCAATATAAGCCACTGGGAGTGGCATGAGAGCATCGAAGCTAATGAAAGCATGCTCGAATTCTTCGGAAGAGTGATATCAGGCTGAGGTTTTCCGGGATCATGAAAGAAAAGATCATCAATATCATATTTTCCGTACTCGGCATCCTGCTCACATTTATTCTGATCCTGCTTTCCGCAGGCATATTGTGGATGTATGCGATCTGGGGACGGAATCTTACCATCAACGATTTCCTTTTCCAGGTGGGAACCCTTGACGGCACCGGTTCGGGTATGGTTGTCAAGTTCATACTTTTTGCACTTCTGCCTTCCGTGATCCTTACGGCAGGTCTGTTCATCTTAAAATTTTACCTGAAAAAGAAAAATATATATGAGCCTTTTATGGGAAGGGCAATGATCGGAGGGAGTGCCCTTGTTTTCTGGTGCGTCCTGATATTTGCGGTAAAGTGGCTTAAGGTCGACGATTACTTCGGCTTTGCGGGTTTCAGGGCTTCCGCGGAGGCTGCATATGTTCCGCCCGAGATCGTAACGATAGTTCCCGCACAGAACGTGCAGACGGGTTCCGGAGAAGACGCAGAGCCCGGAGAGTGGGATTATCTTCAGACATTTCTTGCAAATGAGATGACTCCCTGGGAAAAGAATGATTCCAGGGATTTCGTGGAGAGCTACTATGTTGATCCTTCAACCGTGGATCTTGTTTTCCCCGAAAAGAAGAGAAACCTTATCTTCATATATCTGGAATCTATGGAGATGACCTTCGCCGACAAGGATATCGGCGGGGCTTTTGATGAGAATGTCATCAAGAATCTGACACTTCTGTCACAAGAGAATGAGAATTTTTCCGGAACCTACGGACCGGGTTCTCTTCTGGATGGCGGATATTCCTATAACGGCGGAACCTGGACCATGGGCGCAATCTTCTCTTCGACGGCGGGACTTCCTCTTCAGACCGGCGGCATCGAAAGAAACGAGATGAACACACAGGAGTCATTCTATCCTTCGATAACGACTCTGGGAGATATCCTTGAAGAACAGGATTACAGACAGATATTCCTCATCGGATCGTCAGCTGTGTTCGGAGGAAGAAAGCTCTATTTCCAGAATCACGGAGATTTTGAGTTCAGGGATCTTGTCTGGGCAAAGCAGAGCGGTCATCTGCCCGGCGGATATTATGTATGGTGGGGATACGAGGATCAAAAGCTTTTTGAATATGCAAAGGAAACTCTTACCGAACTCGGTGAAGGAGATCAGCCTTTTAATCTTACGATGCTCACGGTGGATACGCACATGGTAGGCGGTTATACCTGCGAGCTGTGCGGAAATGAATTTGAAAACAGTTATTCGAACGTGTATGCCTGCTCGGACAAACAGGTCAGTGAATTTGTCGACTGGATAAAGCAGCAGGATTTTTATGAGAATACGACGATCATCCTTATGGGCGATCATCCCACAATGGACGGAATGTACTGCAGAAATATAGATCCTTCCTATGTAAGAAGGGTATATACCTGTATAATCAATGCACCCGTCACTCCCGTGAGGGATGCGTACAGATCGTATTCAACCCTCGACATGCTTCCCACCACTCTCACTTCGATAGGAGTCGAGATACCCGGAGGAAGACTGGGGCTTGGAACAAGTCTGTATACGAATCAGAGAACTCTTACCGAGGAACTCGGATACACGGCCGTATCGGGTTCGCTTTCCAGATATTCATCCTTCCTTGCGGAGCTTGCGAGCATAGTACCGGTGGATGAATTCGGAAATCCCATGATAACGAATGAGGACGGAAGCATCACCATACAGTATCCCGACGGCAGCACGGCCACGATGTTCCCCGACGGCAGCCAGGCGAATCTTTATATAGACGGAAGCCAGCTTCTGATAAGTCCCGACGGAAACGTTACATATGTATATCCCGACGGAACCGCCACAAATGAAATACCGGCCGGCTTGCTGCCGACCGGTGGAGATGTTCAGGAAACTGTTATTCCGTAAGTCTTAAAGCTCTCCGGCTTTCATTTTCTTTTTAGTATCATACATGCGTTCGTCAGCTTCCTTGACGACGTCATCAACACTTTCCGACGGATTGCTCATATAAGCCATTCCGTATGCAACCGATACCTTCTCCTCGGGAGGAAGCTCGGTGCTGTTTCTGAGTTTGTTCATCTCAGTGATGAACGTCTTCATGAGCTCATCTTTCTGGGCAAGAACCTTTCCTTCAAGAAGTGCAACGAATTCATCGCCGCCGATCCTGTATACGGGGCTGTTCTTGTACGTGGTACAGATCAGCTTGCAGGCATTCTTGATGTACTCGTCGCCCGAATAATGTCCGAGTTCGTCATTGATCTTCTTCAGGTTATTGACGTCAAAGAGAACTACACCGAATGTAAACTTGCTCTTGGATTCTACTTTCTTGCGGTATTCCTCAAGCTGAAGCTCGTATGCGGCACGGTTCTTGACGTGGGTGAGTGCATCGATATGTGAGAGCTCTCTGATCGAATCATTGAGGGTTCTCAGATACATTGCCTTTCTGGCTTTCTCGATGGCGGAGTTGAATCTGTCAGAATATTCACGGATCGCAGCACTCTGGATCTGATCGTAGCAGTCGGTGAAGATGATATATCCGACTTTATTCTCACGCTCGTGGAGAGGTACGAAAACATACATATGGAACGGATCGCTGTCTTCGAGTCCGGGGATCAGCTGTGATGTCTTGATGGAGCGTATGGATTGCAGCTTTCCGTTTCTGATGGAATAAATGACATCCTGCTTTTCGCTGTAGGGATCGTAATCAAGACTTCCGCTTCTCTTCAGTTCATATCCGTATGATTCGGGATCGAAGAGTATGTGGAAATCATCTCCCTCAAAACCCGCATCCTCCGTGATGGCTTTGGTAAGCGCCTGCTTGATCTCGGTGAAGGATTCGCAGTTGAGGATGACTCTTTCAATATAAATGGTATGCCATGTAGCAAAGCTCTGGATCTGGTTTGATCTGAATGAGATCGTTCCGGCTCTGAGCCTCTTGTCGACTATCTCCTGATTGCTCTTGCACCCGCAGCTTTCACCGGGCATGAATGTGCAGGGGATCTGGGTGAGCTCTTCAACTTCTTTGCCGTTCATCAGATCGGCGATAAGCTCGGCACATACTTTACCATGGTTTTCGGAACCCTGATCGACCGAGGATATCGAAGGATAGAAGACCTTACTCTGTTCAATATAATCAAATCCTGTAACGATCGCTGCATCGGGGCATTCAAGACCGCAGTCGTTAAGACCGATCACTGATACCATTGCAAGCTCGTCATTGGCACAGAGATATGCATCGGAAAGAGTTCCTTCCTTTGCATCCTTCATTACATAATTCTGTGCGGTCGAAAGATCCCAGTTGGTATAGAGGATATCGTCATCGGTAAATTCGATGCCCTTTTCCTTACAGACAGTGCGTACTGCGGCAAGTCTTTCGTTGGAGTCGCCGTTATCCGCACTTCCTGCGATGAATGTAAGCTTCTTTGCTCCGTGCTCGTCGATAAGATGCCTTACCAGTGTCTCCATTCCCGAAGTGTTGTTGGTGATGACACTGTAAGTTCCGTCGAGCTTGAGTCCGTGGCTTATTACGGGGATTCCGGCTTCGTGACAACGCTTTATAATCTTCTCCGCTTCACCGGGGAAATCCAGAAGATTTGTGATTATGACCGCACCGTCAAAGTCGTGAAGGTCCGGAAGATTCATGATATTGAGCTCGCCGTAACGGCTGTTGTCAGCTTCGCCGTAGCTTGCGTAGCACATAAAAAGATATATATCGATATTGAGAGGTTCCATGACACTCGTCATTCCTCTCATGAAGTGTGCAAGTATATCAGCCGCCCATGCGGTGGAAAAAACAGCTATTTTCTTTTTTGACATAAAATAAGTCTCCTCGGGAAAACAACTATACATCGTTAATTATACCAAAATATAGGAAAATTGGCGTATTTTTTTATAAAAATATGCTTAATTTACGGTATATGTTCATAAAATTCGTATCTGTTTTTATTTTCGTGCAGAGGATATAATCACATGGAGTGTCTTTACCCTGAAATAAACCCGTTATCCGTATGGAAAAAAGGAGTAAATGTGGGCGCATTAACCGTTCTTAAACAGATGACAATGATAGCCGTTCTGGTCGGAATTGGCATATTCCTTCAGAAACGGAAGGTCCTGGATAAGCAGGCCACTCCCGTGATCTCAAGGATCGTGGTGGATATCTGCAATCCCGCGCTCATAGTTTCAACCATCCTTACGGGTAATATTACGGTAACCCACGAGGAATTTCTTAAAGGAGTGGGCATCAGTGCCTGCGTATACCTCCTTTTCATACTGGTCGGGTATACCATTCCCGGGATCATAGGGGTTCCGAAGGACGAAAGGAAGTTTTACACGATCATGTCCATCTACGGAAATGTCGGATTCCTGGGCATACCCGTTGCCAGGGCCATCCTTCCCGAAAATGCGATGCTCTACGTGATTATCTGCAATGTGTTCTATTGCCTTCTCTTCTATACCCACGGAGTGATAGCGCTTTCTTCCGGTAAGGAAAAAATGAACCCTAAGAAGCTTTTAAGCCCCGGAGTCCTCATGAGCCTCCTTGCGCTGGTGATCTTCTGGTTCGACATTAAGCTTCCCGAGGTTGTGGTCAAGACCGTCGATTATATCGGATGTCCCACGGTATTTCTGTCGATGATCCTTCTCGGAGCGTCTGTTGCGAGAAGCAATGTCATAAAGGAGATGAAGAGCCTTCCTATTTGGCTGTATAACGCGATCAGGCTCGTGCTCGTTCCCGTTGCCACGGTTCTCGTCCTCAAGGGCACCGGAGCTCCCGAAGACATGGTCAGGACCTTCTGCCTTATGTGCGCGGTGCCGGTCGGCAATCTTCCCATGATACAGGCCGAAAAGACGGGGGAGAGGACGGATGTTCTCTCGAGGGGAATAATCGTAACGACGGTATTTTCCTTCCTTTCGATAACCGTTCTCATGTCGGTCGTATAAAGACTTCAAATTACGCGAAAAATACGGCTCGTATGATATAATAAGCCGATGGGATTTTTATCTTTAAAATTCATACTGATCTTACCGATCGTTCTTATACTTTATTTTGCTGCAGGGAAACGTGAAAAATATGATCTTTCCAAGATCGTACTGATCGCTTCCTCCATGCTTTTTTTCCTCAGTTACGGGACGGAGTCTTTCCTTTTGCTGCTCGCATCCTGTATATTTAACCTTTTCCTTTCCAAGCTCCTTTTGAAAAAGAAAAACAGGGTACTTCTCGCTGCGGGGATCGTTATAAACGTCCTGCCTCTTCTTGCGTTCAAATATCTGAACTTTTTCGGGGAGAGCATTTCGAGGCTGTCCGGAAGAAGCTTTACCGCGATCGATATCATCGCACCCGTGGCGATAAGCTATTACACCTTCCAGATGATCACGTGGTGCGTGGATTCATACCGCGGGGAGACGGAATCAGTCAAGGTTTTGGATTACCTTGAATATGTCTGGTTTTTCCCCAGGATGATAATGGGGCCCATCACAAGGCAGGATGAATTTGTTCCGCAGATCACGGATCGTGCAAGATACAAGGCTGATCCCGAGAATATTGCAACGGGCCTTGTGTGGTTTACGGTCGGAATGAGTAAAAAGCTGCTTCTCGCATCGAGGTTTGCAGGAGCCGGAACGTACGGATTCGTCATGGGGAGTGGTCTTTCAATGGCGGAGGGCTGGCTCTGTTCGATCGCATATACCTTCGAGATCTATCTCGATTTTTCCGGATACTGTGATATGGCAGCAGGCGTCGCCAAGATGTTCAATATCGATATCCCGAAGAATTTCAACTCTCCCTACAAGGCTTATTCGATAGGGGATTTCTGGAAGAGATGGCATATCTCGCTCACCTCGTTTCTCCGTAAATATATCTATTTTCCTCTCGGAGGAAACAGGAAGGGTAAGGCACGCACTTATCTGAATATGCTCACGATCTTTGTCATAAGCGGTTTCTGGCACGGTGCAAACTGGACATTCATTCTGTGGGGCACTCTCCACGGTGTACTGATGGTCATCGAAAGACTTACGTCAGGATTTCTTGATAAGATCCCGAAGTTTATCCGTGTGGGCATAACCTTTGTGCTCGTCAACATCGGATGGATATTCTTCGCTTCTCCCGATATCGGGTCCGCGTTCACATTCATCCGCGAGATGTTCAGGCCGGACAATATACTTCCCGCGGCCGCATTCTTCGACACCTTCGATATGGGCACGGTTCCCTTCATCAGGTACCACTTAAATCTTGCGATACCCGCGTTCTACCTGATAACCTTCGTATGCCTGCAGCTTACGAAGAATATTTATGAAAAGAAATATAAACCCGACTTAAAGACCGCGCTTATCACGGCGATACTGTTCGTGTGGTCGTTCCTTTACGCAAATGCGGTCTCGGATTTCATATACTTTAAATTCTGATCTATGGAAGAAAAGAAAGCCTGGAAAAAATTCCTGATACAGACTCTTGTGCTTACGGCAGCGCTGATGACGACGGTGGCTGTACTTGTTGTGTGGATAGATCCTTTCTTCCATTATCACGGACCTGTGGCCGGCATATCCTACATCCTGGATAACGAGAGATACCAAAATGACGGCATTGTCAGAAATTTCAAATACGATGCGCTGATAACGGGAACGTCCGTAACCGAGAATTTCAGGACAAGTCTTGCGGATGAGCTTTTCGGGGTGACGAGCATCAAGGCCGCCTACGCCGGAGGATACTATAAGGAAATAGGCGACGGCGAAAGAACGGCACTCGAGTCGAACCCTGATCTTCGTCTTGTGATCAGGAGCATGGATACGTTCTTTGCAATGTCGGATGCGGACTACAGGAATCCCGAGGCGGCGGATCCTTCATTTCTTACCGATTCGGATCCGTTCAATGACGATGCGTATATCTATAATGCGGACGTTTTGTTCGAATATGTGAATGCGGAGCTTATCCGCACCGCGAAGGGTATTCCGGGTGACAGCTTCGATTCGTATATGAGATTTGCCGAGGACAGACCTCTCGGCGCCGCGTATGTTCTTAAGTATATCGACGAAGGCACACCTGCAGAGGAATTCAGGGGGCTGACGGACGAGGAAAGGGATATGCTCACGGAAAACATAAGGGCAAATCTTACGGCAAACATCGCGGCTTATCCGAATGTCGAATTCTACTATTTCATTCCGCCCTATTGCATTGCGGACTGGTACGGAAACCATATCGTGACCGGTGACCTTCCGGCCTATATCGAGACCATGAAGATCCTTACGGAGGAAGTGCTAAAATATGACAATGCACATGTATTCTGCTTCTATGACGATACGGATCTTGTAACGAATCTGGATAATTATTCGGACCTCCAGCATTACAGCGGTGAGGTTTCCGACATGATACTGGAGTGCATGGCTTCGGGCGAGCATGAGCTTACTCTTGATATGTATGAAGATTATTATGATATGATCGAAGAATTCTATATGAACTACGATTATTCACAGATGTACAGATGATTAACACGTCAAGTGCAGGGATCCGAAACGGATCGTCGGGAGAAGATCATATGGAAAAAAAGAAAAGATTTTCTATAGACCAGCGATACATCACGGTAAATCTCACCCTCTGTATCATCATACTGTCGATACTTGTTGCCTTCTGCATATATCTGAGCCTGGATAATTTCTTCCGCGGAGATTATCTTGTCGCAAAATATGCTCTTTTCTGTGCGGTCATGACAGCGATAGCCGTCGTAAATTTCTGCATCTGCAAATTCGGCAAAAAGAAACGCTCCTGGCTCATGCATCTTGCGATCAACATCCAGTGCGTCGTATATTGGATCACCTTTACGTTTTTCCTTTACACCGGCGGAACGGAAGGCTCCAGTATATTCCTTTTCTTTGTCGGAGTCCCGATAGTTTTCTTTTTCTTTAATCTGTTTTACGGATTATATTTCAACCTGGTCTTCCTTCTGATCATGGTCATATATATCGTATCCCCGTTCAGGGAGATGGGTTATCAGTTCCCCGAGGTGTATTACCAGAGACTTCCCATGATGTT
>JAFZWW010000126.1 GCA_017617005.1 Lachnospiraceae bacterium | reverse complement strand
TGTGATGGCCGCAGTGATAAGAGCGGTTATTATAACAGCTACCGCGATGATCCCGATCCATACACCTGTAGGCATAATGCAGGAGCACCTCCTTATGAAATTTTCATAGTACAACAGATTTAGTTTAGATATTTCTGACAAAGATGTCAAGGTAAATATTAAGAAAATCTTAAGTCTTTTTAAGCATTTTTAAGGTCACGGTACATCCAGAGCAGGGTGTAGCGGACATAGAATGAAAGAGGATTCGCCATCAGGATCTCGACATACTTTTTCTGTTCGTCATCCATGAAGCGACCGTAGAATTCATTTTTTCTGAAATCTGGAAACTCCTCGAGCATACGCCTTCTGAGCGTTCGGACCACGCTGAGTTTTTTGCCGCGGGGCATTCTCATATAGGAAAAAAGAGTATTAACAAAATAAACAGTCGTGAAGATATTTTCTATCTCGGAATAATACTTATCGAGGAAACCCCTCTTCTTTATCTCGGAGAGCATGAACTCCGCAGCCTCCATCCTGTCAAAGCATCTCCTCTCCGTGATCGTGTGCACGGTCGAGGTATCATGCTGGTAATAGTAATACAGAGGCTCGTCGACATATTCGAACCTTGTGTAGTACATTGCCCAGATCGGACCTGCGGCATTGTCCTCGTAGAATATCCCTTCGGGAAAAGAAAGATCGTTGTCCTTAATGAGCGAAGCCTTGTAGATCTTCGTTACCATGCTGGACATATTGTTGAGAAAGTCACGGCGTCTTTCGTCGTTAAATTCTCCGCTTCCGTATTTTAATCCGAGACCGCATACCTTGCCGACCTCAAAGGTGTGGCTGCTCACGAGATTGTAGCAGCACCCCACTACATCCGCGCCGGTCTCCTCCGCTCTCTTAAAGAGCTTCTCATAATAATCGGGAGAGACCCAGTCATCGGAATCGATGAAGCTGATCCACTCACCCTTTGCTTCCTTAACTCCGAGGTTTCTTGCACCGCCTTGGTGGCGGTTGATTTCGGAAGCGATCACTTTGACCTTATCCGGATACTTACTTTCATACTCACGTAAAACGGAAAGCGAATCATCCGTCGATGCATCATCCACGGCTATGATTTCGTACTCTCTCTTAAATGTCTGGTTCAAAAGGGAATCGAGACAAAAATTAAGTTTTCCGTCTGCTGCCATGTTGTAAACAGGCACTATGATCGAAAGTTCCATCGCTCGGTCCGGTTATTATTTTCTGTATTTGTCTACAAGCTGTGCGATCGCTTTGAGGGAATTGAAATTCTCGGGAAGGATATCGTCAACATTTATCTCGACACCCATCTCCTCGGAGATCTTCGCAACAAGCGTGATGATGTCGAATGAATCGAACACGTTGCCGTCGACAAGATTTTCCGCGGTATCAAAATCGATATCGGGCCTTAAGTCTTCAAGTATCTTCTTCAGTTCATCCATTATTCTGCTCCCATTCGGATCTCAAAAGTTTTCTGTCTATCTTGCCGTTCTTGTTGAGCGGAAGTACATCGTATCTTACATATTCGTTCGGCCACATGTATTTGGGAAGCTTCTTTGAAAGCTCCGCAACGATCTCTTTTTTGCATTCGGTATCAGCCTGGTAAAAGCAGATGATCTTCTCCTTGCTCTCTTCGTAAACGCAGACAGATATTGTCAGAAAAGAAATACTGTTGAGTGCGGTCTCGATCTCACCAAGCTCGATCCTGTGACCCATGTGCTTTATCTGATGGTCCCTGCGTGATGCAAAGACAATGTTGCCGTCTTCGTCATAGAATCCCAGATCACCGGTCCTGTACATCTTTACGGGATACTCGGGATTGCAGGGATCAGTGACGAACGCTTCATCCGTCTTTTCCTTATTGTTCCAGTAACCGAGAGCAAGGCATTTGCCCGATACGCAGATCTCTCCGGTAACATTCTTATCGGTGATCACCTTAAGGCTTTCGTCACGGAGCTCTACCCTGCTGTTTACGAAAGGCTTTCCGACGGGGATCTTCTCATCATCCGCAAAATCCCTGTCGATGACATAGTATGTGCAGTTGCAGGTTATCTCGGTGGGGCCGTAGAGATTGACATATTTAGCGGAAGGGATCATCTTCTTCCAATAATTTAGTGACTTCGCCGGCATAACCTCACCGGAAAACATCACTCTCTTAAGAGCGGGAATATTCTCCGCATTATCGAGTGCCTTGAAATCCGAGATTATCCTGAGCGCCGAGACCGCCCAGATGAGAGTATCGATCTTCTTTTCCGCAAGGAAGGATACAAGGAGCTTCGGACTCATGAAGAGCTTCCTCGGTGCGATCACTATCCTGCCACAGCAGTAAAGTGAGTTATAGATATCCTTGACCGATACATCGAAATCAAAAGGTGCCTGGTTACAGAACACGGTCTCTTCGTCAAAAGAAAAAGCTTCTTCGAATGCCTGCACAAGATCGAGCACACCGCGGTGTGAAATGAGTACTCCCTTCGGAACTCCGGTGGAGCCTGAAGTAAAGATCGAATATAAAGGTGCCTGGTCGATCATGCGGCTGTTTATACAGGATAAGAGCTTTTCATCTATCAGGCTTGCCTGTGCAAGCTCATCGCCGGAGCTCTTCAGCACATCTTCTGTGATCAGTTCGTCGAAAGATACGGCTCCTTCAAAAACATTATCGGTCTTCCTCGCATCAATGATCATCACCGGAGAAAGTGTCTCAAGAATAAGTGCCACTCTTTCCGCAGGCATCGATGCATCGATGGGCACATAGAAATTACCCGAATAAACTATACCGAAAAATGAAACGATCGATCTTGCATTCCTGTCTATGATGACCGCAACGGGCCTATCCGTCACACTTACTTTTCGTGCAACGAAGGTTCCTATGATGCGTGCGCTGTTCCTTACCTCGGAATAGGTCATGCATCCGTATTCATCTTCGAGAGCTATCCTGTCCGGTGCTTTTGCGGCATCGATATCAAGATAATCAAGAACGTTTCTTATCATTATTCGTTCACCCCGATAAGCTTTCTGTCCTTCAGATAACCTATCTCATAGCGCTTGTCCTTATCGGTCCAGTCTATTTCGTAATCTTCGAAGGTATATATATTCTTTCCGCCGTTATTCAGGAAATCATCCTTCATCAGTTCGAATGCTTTCGGAAGATCGACGGCGATCATATCCCATCCGCGGAAGGACTCCTTCACCGCGCAGTTTCCGGCAAGATAAAAATCATCGTTCTGACAGGATTCCATCTTAACTTCAAGAGCCCTGACATACATGGAATAAGTCCTTGTCTCTTTATTTCCTTCAGCATCTATGTATTCGCCCATAAAGAATTTGGGATGTCTGTAAGGAACCTGCAATGTTTCTTCGACATAGTGCTTGAAGGTCATGCTCCTCAGAGTTGTCGTGCTCAGGTCGAGCTCGATGCCTCCGTTTTTGTGAAGGTATGTAAACGGAGTATTTCCCGTCCATGCATTCTGGTTGTCGAGACCCGCAAGAAAATCCGCATCCTTTCCCCATACCATAAGCGAATAAAGAGGGTGTTTTGTCCGGATGAAATCTTTTCTGTTATTAAGAACGAAGTTATTCAAAAAGCCGACCCGGCCCTGGGTGTTCTTGTAGTCAAAGAGCTCGCCCTTACAGAAGGTCCAGGAATAGACGGGGAAAAGAAGCGTGCCCTCTTCTCCCACAGCTTTCTGAAGCGTATTTATAAGTTCATCAAGAAAAGCATACTGTTCTTCTTTTCCCTTAAGCTCAAGCTCTTTCGTTGCGGTCAGAAGGATCCTGGTCGCATCGGAGCCTACGTAAACAGAGCTTCCCTTGCGGATGCCCATACGTTCAAGAGTTTCGAGAAGTTCATCAGTGTATGCTTTCAGGATTGTTGCATTCATCTAAGTTCACCAGAAGATCGTTTTCCATCAGTTTGTTCTTGATAGATATCAGTTCGTAAGCGGGTATCTTAATGATGTTGCTCATCTCGATAAGGTCGTGCTTTCCGTCGGCATATGCTATGAAGTCCCTGAGGCTCTGTACCGCATCATAACTGCCTCTCTTACTGATCGTAGGATAGAGACCCCTTTTTCCGAGCTGTGGTTCGCACAGACAGGTAAGGCGGTAATGTCCGTTGTTTTCGATAAGCTCTATCACCTTGGTCACAACATCGTAGGAACCGTCAAAGCCTTCGGGAGAAATGTAGGACATATCATCCTTGGAGGTGTGATAGTACTTGTAGGTAACATACTTCGTGCGTGAGAATCCGACAACGGGCATATCGATACCCGGTGCGTTGTACTGTCTTTCGTCGGAGCCTCTCTTCAGGAAGCTGTATCTCGTATAGTGCGGCAGGTAGTCGAGAACATTGGAAAGAACCTTGTCCGCATAAGTGTCCGCATACTTCGATTCGACTATCGAATAATCATCATTGTCACCGACACAGGAGATAACAAATCCCGCTTTCACATTCTCTTTGAGATGATCAAGATTCTGTGACAGGTAAACGATCGATCCGATGGTCTCGGGAACAAGAACAAATCGGTAGGTATATTTTCTGTTCTTCATCGCACAGACATACTTGATGATCTCGCAGATGAGTGCGGGACCCGAAGCTTCGTTATTGGCCATATGGGGATGGCACACATAGGATGAAAAGAGAACTTCCCTTCCGGAGTTTCCGGGTATCACGATATCGCCGTAAGTGAGGTTTCCGTCAAAGAGCCTGCTGTCGATGTACATATGGTACTTTCCCTCGGGAAGGGAATCCCTCTGCTGCATCGACATACAGAAGCCGTATCTTTCCTTGTAATATGAAGTGACATAGGGGATCGCGTAGGGAACGTCCTCCTGTACATAGATGTACTGCTTGAGTTCCTCAAGGTCGACCCATCTGTCAACCGGTGTGGAATAACCGACAACATGAAGAGGATGATTGGCATAGCTGATGATCTTCTCACCCTTTTCGTTTTCTATATAAGCTTCGTTTATCTCCCATTCCTTCGGAACGTTCCAGTCAAATACCTGCGTTCCGGAAGCGATGTTATGGATATTGAATTCGGGGCAGTTATTATCCTTCAAAAAAGCATTCAGCACATTGAAGGTTTCCAGAACTCCCTTTCCCGTTATGCTCCTAGCGATGGGGAATATATCTCCCGCAAGCTTATATATCTCTTCACCGACTCTCATCATATCCTCCGGTTATGCATCTGTTTTCAAAACGAATTATTTCTTAAATTCGGCTTTTACCTTTTCACCCTTGCGGTGCACATCGGGATCTTCATAATTATCCATGAAATCATGACCGAGCATGATCTTTTCATCCGCAAAGTCGATCATTCCGAGCTGCGTATAAACGCCTACGACCTTCTTAAAATGCACTTCCTTGAAGAGCTTGAACATCTCCATCGGAAGTGTTCTGTCGAAGACCCAGTAACCCGGGAACTTTTCACTGTAATCAAGTTCATCCCTGGGATGGGGCTTGATGAAGATCGTACCGTCGCCCTTGTAAGTATCGATTATGTCGTTAAATATCTTCTCCCTGATATCGAGCGTGCACAGCGGCTCCGTCAAAAGAAGGATCCCGTCACCGACTCCCTTGGAAAGAAATGCCCTGAAGCTGTCCATATCCCTGATAAAGATGCTTATCAGCTTTTCCCTGTCGCTGTCACTTAAGGCATCCATAAGAGCCTGTCTTCTGACTTCCTTATACTTGTAGAAATCATCATCTATGACGCTCTTATCGTTTACCTCCATGTCGATACAGTACTTGCTGTATCCGTCACACATGAAGATGAGATTGAGATGCATGCTCATGAACTTCTTGAGCTTGAAGAATCCGCGGTTATCGTAGTGAGCCTGTACGCAGGGCTTTAAAGTATCGAGTCCGTCCTCGACAGCATGGTATCTTATACGGTTCTGATTCAGGTATCTTCCTATCGGATCGCCGTCACAGAAGACATATATATCGCCGTACTGTCTGAAGTCCACGGGAACGTAAGGAGCTTCGAGCTTTGCGTAGGCCTTCGTATAAAGGATGCGGTAGTACATATTCTTCACAACATTTCCGCGATCCTTTTTCAGTTCCATGAGTTCGGGAAAGAAAGTATCCCTCTTTTCATCGAATTCGATGACACTTTCGAATATGCCGCTCTTTTCGACCCTGGTCTTAAGATCCTCGAAATCATTCGACATCTTACTAAGGACAAGAGTGGCATTCCCCTGCTTTTCTTCGGGAAGATTCAGTTCCTTGAGGATCGTCACGAAAACATGGTAATAGGTGTGGCAGACATAGATCCTCTTATCCGGATTTTTTATGGATGAACTGCTCAAAAATTCTTCTCCTTCAAATAAATGTTCAACTATAAAATTATAGCATAAAAATATGCCGCAGCCAAAAGGCTGTGGCATATTGTGAGTTATATCGCATTACTTTCCGGGTAGCTCTTCATGCATCTGAAGATATCCTCGGATGAAAAGCCGCGTCTTAAGATGAATGCGGCGATCTTCTCCTTATCACTGCGCTCCATATCGGGAGAAAAATGCTTCTTCTCAAGGAGCCTGCATATCTGGGCGCTGCTGTCAGCAATCAGCCCCACTTCCTCCATCTCGTTCCAGGCCTTATCGAAGGATTCGTCCGATATGCCTTTGCCGCGCAGCTCCAGCCTGATCCTGTTCTTACCGCGTCCCTGTGAGGAATGGTATCTGATATAGTCGGCTGCGTATCTGACATCATCGATATATCCGAAGGACCTGACGTATTCGACTGCCTTATCCGTCACCTCTTCGGGATATCCGCCGTCAAGGAGCTTGGCCCTGAGCTCTCCCTCCGCATAGGATTTCTTCTGAAGGAGGTTCATGGCTCTTTTTATACATCTGGAGGGCAGGATCCGGGTCATTATCTCTTCAAATGTCCCATCGGAGAGATCACTCCCCTCCTTAGTATCAAATCTGTTCATCTCCGCCTGATAAAGAGGGAAGGATATTCCCGAATCAAGCTTTACGAGATATCTTGCTTTACCGAGCTTTGTGACCTTGGTTACGATCATCGGCGAAGCACCTCTTTATGCCTTGGGAGCTTTTGCGGGCTTTGCGGATGCGTCGTCTTCAGCCTTGGCGGGAGCCTTGCCCTCAGTATCGAGTGCGTAATGCTCTCTTACGGCCTTGTCTATCTCGGCAAGAACGGCCGGGTTGTCCTCGAGATACTGCTTTGCATTCTCTCTTCCCTGCCCGATCTTCTCACCCTTATATGCGAACCATGCGCCGGATTTGACGATGATATCCGCATTTGTGGCAACGTCGAGGATATCGCCGATCATGGAGATTCCCTTGCCGAACATGATGTCGAACTCCGCCTCTTTGAAAGGAGGAGCGACCTTGTTCTTAACGACCTTGACCCTGGTCCTGTTACCGATGACCTCGCCGCCCTGCTTGATGGATTCGATACGGCGTACGTCGAGTCTTACGGATGAGTAGAACTTAAGTGCACGTCCGCCGGTGGTAGTCTCGGGATTTCCGAACATTACGCCGAGCTTCTCACGGAGCTGGTTGATGAAGATGACCACGCAGTTGGACTTGCTGATGACTGCGGTAAGCTTTCTGAGTGCCTGGCTCATGAGTCTTGCCTGAAGTCCCATATGAGCATCACCCATATCTCCTTCGATCTCTGCCTTGGGAACAAGAGCGGCAACCGAGTCGACAACTACGATATCGATGGCACCGGAGCGAACCATGGTCTCTGCAATCTCGAGAGCCTGTTCACCGCTGTCGGGCTGTGAAATGTAAAGGTTATCTATATCAACACCGATGTTCTTCGCATATACGGGATCGAGTGCATGCTCCGCATCAATGAAGCCTGCAATACCGCCGCGCTTCTGGACCTCTGCGATCATATGCAGGGTAACGGTTGTCTTACCGCTGGATTCGGGTCCGTATATCTCAACGATCCTGCCCTTGGGGATTCCGCCCTGTCCGAGTGCGAGGTCAAGGCTGATGGAACCGGTGGGGATGGTCTCAACCTTCATCTGTGCACCGGGATCTCCCAGTCTCATGACCGCTCCCTTTCCGTACTGCTTTTCGATCTGTCCGAGAGCCGCTTCAAGGGCCTTTTTCTTTTCAGTGTTTACGCTTGTGTTTTCCATGAAATTCCTTTCCACGTTAAAAAACGTACCTGGAACAAATGTTCGTATAAATAATAGAACATCCGTTCTGTCTTGTCAACCAAAAAAATAATAGCATGATACGTGTCCAGAATTCCGGACACCTGTGGATGCGGCGGAGACCCTGGTTTTGCGGCAGGTCAGCCAAAAACCGCAGTGAGAAAAGAACTTCCCGTTTTGAAGATGCCTTTAAAGGCATTCAGAACATCTATATGAAGATCAGCCGAAGTTGACCTTGCTTATATATTCGAGTATGCACTCTCTTGCGAGGATGAGCGCATTGGTAGCGGAAAGATTTCGGATCTTGTTCCTGTTTCCGGAGAAACGGAATTCCTTTACCGTTGTCTTTCCTTTTACATAGCATCCGATGTAAACAAGTCCCACGGGCTTTTCCTCGGTTCCTCCGTCGGGTCCCGCGATTCCGGTCACGGAAATGCACACATCGCTCTTTGATACATTCGCACCACCCTTGGCCATCTCGGAAGCGACCTGCTTCGAGACCGCACCATACTTATCGAGCGTGCTCTTTTTGACACCGACAAGCTTTCTCTTGGACTTGTTGGAGTATGTGACAAAACCGCATTTGAGAATCTCGGAAGCGCCGCTCTCTCCGACAATGCGAGAGCTGATCAGTCCTCCCGTACAGCTTTCCACCGTGCACAGGGACATTGAATTCGAAACGAGCAGCTCCATAACGGCTCTTTCGAGAGTAACGTCTTCATCTGTCGAATAGATGCTGTTTCCGAAACGCAGCTTTAATTCTTTTACGACGGGCTTAACAAGCTTCTTGGCTTCTTTTTCATCGGAAGCGTAGGAAGTTACCCTGATGTGGACCTCGCCCGTTTTCGCATAGGTTGCGATGGTTGGATTGGTCTGTGCGTCGATCATATCCTTGATCATGGTCTCCGCCTTGCTCTCTCCGACACCGACGATCTTGACCGTTTTGGAAAAGAGAACGCCGCTCTGAAGCGATGCAAGATAAGGCATGACCTGTGTTTCGAACATGGGCTCAAGTTCGCCGGGAGGTCCCGGGAGCAGGATGTATGTGCAATTCTTCGTCTCCAGGATCATTCCGGGAGCGGTGCCGTTGGCATTGGGAATCGCCTTTGCACCCTTGGGTAAAAGAGCCTGCTTCCAGTTGTTCTCGGTAGGCTCGATATTTCTTTTTGCAAAATATTCTTCGATGGACTTACGGCTGTCCTTGTCCTCGACTAAGGGAAGCTTGTTGAACTGTGCGACCGCTTC
Source organism: Lachnospiraceae bacterium (assembly GCA_017617005.1). Lineage (GTDB taxonomy): Bacteria > Bacillota > Clostridia > Lachnospirales > Lachnospiraceae > AC2028. The sequence goes on along the minus strand of JAFZWW010000126.1, from coordinate 21,390 downwards.
CTTGGTCATGTCATCCTCAGTGGGTCCGAGGCCGCCGGAAAGAATGATGATATCGCTTCTTGAAGAGCTCTCTTTAAGCTGGGCGAGACATCTTTCCATATTGTCGCCGACAACGCACTGGTTGTAGCACGCAATGCCGAGCCTTGATATACGCTCGGAAATGTATGCGGCGTTGGTATTTACTATATTACCGAGAAGAAGCTCGGTTCCCACACAGATGATCTCAGCATTCATTGCTTAAGTACGCTCCGGTTCTTTACAAGATAATCGATCAGGGAAATGATCGTAAGTGCAAGTGCTATATACATGATGATGTCCACGATGATGACGGGCATTCCCATGAGTGCGAGGCTTGGCTCGACGATCATGAGTATTACCATTATCATCTGGAAAGTCGTCTTGAACTTGCCCCACCAGCTGGCAGCGATGACCTTGCCGTTTTCAACGGCGATGAGCCTGAAACCGCTGATGATGAATTCCCTCGCGATGATCACGATGACGACCCATGCGGGAATTCTTTTCATTTCGATGAGTGCGATCATTGCGGTACATACGAGAAGCTTGTCCGCAAGAGGATCCATGAATTTTCCGAAATTGGAAACGAGCCCGAACCTGCGGGCGATCTTACCGTCGAGCATATCGGTAAGCGATGCGATGATAAAGATAAGGTCGGCAAGGATATCGGGAACAAGAAGATTCTGGCCGAACCATCCGCGCTGTCCTCCGAGAAGAAGGATAACGAACGGGATTATGAGAACTATCCTGAATAATGTAAGAGCATTGGGAAGATTCCAGATGCTGTCTTTTGTTTTCTTAGTCTGTTCACTCATTTATCATCACTCCGGAAAGATCATATCCCAGAGCCTGAGTGACCTTGGCCTTTACGATATCGCCGGTCATCAGCTCTTTATCTGCTTCAAGGAAAAAAAGACCGTCCACGCCGGGTGCATCCCTGTAGGTACGTCCCACAAAGATCCTGTCCTCGGGAAGGTATCCTTCGATGAGGACCTCGAGAACTTCTCCGACATGTGATTCATTCAGATCAAAAGAAACCGCCTGCTGCAGCTCCATGATCTCATCACGTCTGCGTGCCGCGACTTCCGACGGGATCTGATCCGGCATTTCGGCAGCCGGTGTTCCTTCTTCCGCCGAATATGTAAAAACTCCGAGTCTGTCAAATTCGGTCTCATTGACGAATCTGTAGAGCTCTTTGAATTCTTCTTCGGTCTCCCCGGGAAATCCGGAGATAAGGGTGGTGCGCAGGCACATACCGGGTATGCGCTGCCTAAGTTTTTCTATAAGTGCTTCGATGCTTTCCTTCGAAGTCTTTCTGCCCATTCTCCGAAGGATCGTATTCTCGCTGTGCTGTATCGGAAGATCCAGATACTTGCATATCTTGTCCTCTGATGCGATCACATCGATCAACTCATCGGTGATCTCTTCGGGATATGCATACAGAAGCCTGATCCATCTGATACCTTCTATGGCACACAGCTTCTTCAAAAGATCGGGAAGTGACTTTTTGCCGTACAGGTCGGTTCCGTAGAGGGTCGTTTCCTGTGCGACGAGTATCAGTTCCTTTACGCCCGCTGCCGAAAGCTCTTCCGCTTCCTTTACGATATCCTCCACAGGTATGGAACGGTACGAACCCCTGACATAAGGGATGATGCAGTATGTGCATCTTTTGTTACAGCCCTCCGCTATCTTGAGATAAGCGTAGTGGCCACCCGTCGTCAGGCTCCTGTGGGAATCCGAGTAAGGCTTTGCATCGAGCGGATCGATCTTAGAGATCTTGTCTTCCTTCGATTCTTCCTTTTTTCCGAGAGCTTCTTCGACTACGTCACCGATCGAATCAATGGACATGGTTCCGATCACCGCATCCACTTCGGGAAGATCGTCAAAGATCTCGCTGCTGTATCTCTGCGCAAGACAGCCGGTCGCAATGAGCACTTTGAGCTTTCCGTCTTCTTTTAAACGGCCGAGACGGATAAGTTCGCCGATGCTCTCTTCCTTGGCGTCTCCGATAAAACAGCAGGTATTGACCACTATGACTTCGGCTTCGGCTTCGTCATCAGTGAACTCATACCCGCATTTTGAAAGGATACCGAGCATTTTCTCGGAATCCACAAGATTCTTATCGCAGCCGAGAGATACAAAAAGGATCTTCATTACTGCTGCTCGGGAACATTGGGAAGGATGTGTACCTGTCCTTCGTAAAGCTCGTCAACAGCGATGGAAAGAGGCTTCTCATCGGGAGTTCCGGCAAGGGGATCATCGCCTGCAACGATCTGGCGTGCACGCTTTGCGGATGCCATTACGATAGAGTAACGGCTCTGTACGATCTCTTCGCCTTCGGGAGCATCCGAGTTAACGGCCTCCATCATGTCAACATAAGAGGGATGAAGCATCATAATATTTATCTCCTTTTCGCCTTACGGCATAAAACTTACTTATTTATGGTATTTCTCAAGTCCCTTTATAAGGGTATCGATAAAGCCTTCGTTTCTGAAAGGCTGTCTCTTCGCGGTATCGATCGTATCGAGCACGTCCCTTACGCAGGTATCGAGATCGTCGTTCACAACGATGAAATCATATTCATCGATGCCCTCGGATTCCTCGAATGCCCTGGAAAGTCTGGCTGCGATCTTCTCCTCAGTCTCGGTTCCGCGCCCTTTGAGTCTTCTTTCAAGCTCATCGGCCGTGGGAGGAGTGATGAATACGAGTACGCTTTCGGGATAAAGTTTTCTGATATTTCTCGCACCCTGGATCTCGATCTCAAGGATGACATTCTTGCCTTCGTTTATCTTCTGCTCGACCGCAGCCTTTGGGGTTCCGTAGTAGTTGCCCGCAAACTGCGCATATTCTATGAGCCCGTTCTCCGCGATGGTCTGCTCGAACTTCTCATGTGTTACGAAGAAATAATCCTTTCCGTCCTCTTCACCGGGTCTCGGTGCTCTTGTTGTCATCGAAACGGAAAGCCAGTAATCATCTCTTTCGGAAAGGAGCTTCTTGATGACGGTTCCTTTGCCGGCACCGGAAAAACCGGATATTACGACCAGAATTCCTTTATCCATTATTTCCTCCTGATGCGGATTGCTTCGTTGCTACGCAACTCTCGCAATCCTACAGCTATTCGCAATCCGCTGATTTTATGCACTGCATAAAATCGCTGCTTGCTCATACCTGTTAGGCTCGCATAATCATATTCGCTCATTAACGCAAGCGTTATTCGCTCTATGATCCGCTCGCCTTTATCACTCTATATTTTGAATCTGCTCTCTGATCTTCTCAATCTCGGTCTTGAGCTCGATGCCCTTGTTGGAGATCTCGAGATCGGTGGTCTTGGAAAGAGTGGTGTTGGCCTCTCTGTTCATCTCCTGTGCGATGAAGTCGAGCTTTCTTCCGACATCGGCATTTCCGGAGAGTTCCTTCTTCATTGTCTCGATATGCGAACGGAGTCTTACGATCTCCTCATCGACGCAGACCTTGTCGGCAAATACGGTGACCTCGGTAAGAAGTCTTCCCTCATCGGGAGTGTTGTCTCCGAGTATCTCCTTTACCCTTGTATAGATCTTCTCCCTGTACTCATCAACGATCCCGGGAGATCTTTCCTGGATGAAATCAACGATGGAAAGGAGGTTGTCCAGCTTGGGGATGAGGTCCTTTACAAGATTCTCACCCTCAGTGGTCCTTGCCTCGACCATCTTCTCGCATGCTCCGTCAACGGCCTTCTTAAGTCCGGCCCAGAGCTCATCCTCATCATCGGTTTCCTCAATGACTTCGAACACATCGGGGAAGCTTGCGAGTCTTGTCGCACGCAGGTCATTCTCAAGTCCGAATTCCTCGGATATCTCTTTTACGAATGCGGCATACTTGGAAGCGAGCTCATGGTTATACTTAAGCTCAGCCTCGGATTCCGAAAGATTCTCAAAGGAAATATAGACATCAACCTTACCGCGGCTTAAGTACTTCTTGATCTCGGCTCTTACGTTTCCGTCAAGACATGACAAAGCCCTCGGTGTCTTAACCGAGAGGTCTAAGTATCTGTGGTTTACCGACTTAAGTTCTACAGTGTATCTCTTGTTATTTTCTACGACCTCGGCCCTGCCGAAGCCGGTCATTGATCTAACCATATTTATCTCCGATCCTTTAGATACGCATACACCATATAAAATATCAAAAACGGCGCATTTCTTCAAGAAATATATATCTCCGCTCCCGATTTCAGACCTCTTTGAGTGACGAGATGTCGGGGCTGATCGTCATCGAGTAATTGGTGTAGTAGACGACGAATCCGGGCTTTGCTCCCGAGGGCTTCTTGACTTCCTTTTTCAGGACATAGTCGATATCGACCTTGGACTGCTCACGCCCCGCGGAGTAGTATGCCGCAAGTGCCGCAGCCTCTTCAAACGCCCTGTCGGGAAGCTCCTCTCCGGGTTCTTTTACCTTCAGAACCACATGCGAGCCGGGAATCTTCTTGGCATGAAACCACCAGTCCGCACCGACCGCAAATTTAAATGTCAGCTGATCGTTCTGGATATTGTTCCTGCCGACATAGATATCATAGCCGTCCGAGGAAATGTAGTGATAAGGCTCACCCTTTAGCTTGACCGGCTTACCCTTCTGAACATGCTCCCTTACATATCCCGCGTCGGAAAGCTCACGCCTTATCCAGGCAAGGTCCTCTTCGCTCTCCGCGATACCGATGCTCGCGAGGATGGATTCGAGATGACCGATCCTTTCCTTTACATTCTCTGTCTGGACCGCAAGGGCTTCGGCAGTTCTTTTGAGCTTGGTATATCTGTCGAAATACTTTACCGCCGTCTCCTGTGCGGAAAGCGTCGGATCAAGGGGAATGGTCTCTTTTTCGTTCGTGTAGTAATTGTCTACGGTTATCTCCTTCGCACCGGGTTCTGCGGAATAACCGAATGCATTTAAGAGTTCGCCCCAGATACGGTACTTGTCGCGGTCCTCAGTTTTCTGAAGCTGCCTGGTCTGTTCATCCAGGGTGTGCGAATCCCTTTCGATCAGTGTCCTGACCACACGCTTAAGATCCGAGGACTTCTGGTTCATCCTGACAAGGGACTGCTTCTCGGAATAATACCTCTCCAGAACTGTTGACATCGAGTCAATAGGCGTGACACTGTCCTCCGGGCCGCTGTACATATGAAGCTCGAATGCCGCATATTCCTGGGGTTTTCCGCCCGTATAGGCAATACAGGGAGCAAACCTTCCGTCCCTGATCCTCTCCTTCATCGAAATCAGGGCAGAGACAAGCCTGCCCGTCTCCTCATCCGAAAGAGATGCTGTCGGGGCATCCCCGTCCACCCCCGCATCGAATGCGATCTCGTGTGCCGCAAGGGGCGAAAGTCCCGTAAAAGAAGTATAGATACCCTTGAAAACAGGTCCGGGATAAGCTGAGAGAATTCTTTTTATATCATCCTCGGATGATGAAAGAAGGTCCTCTTTTTCCATCGTGTTCGGGATGAAATATTCCCTTCCCGGAAGGACCTCACGTACGGAGCTTACCGCGAGGGATACATGCTTTATCGAATCGATTATCCTCTCCGTCCCGTTGTCGTCCTCGGTGAGTATGATATTGCTGTGCTTGCCCATGATCTCCGTTACGAGACTCACACGCTTTACATCTCCCATTTCATCGAGGTGCTCCGCATCGATCCTTATCGCCCTTTCAAGACCCGGCTGGGATACGGAGATGACTCTTCCGCCCTGGAGGCGTTTGCGCAAAACCATGCAGAAATTCGGAGCGTTTAAAGGGGACTTCTTGGAATTTTCCGTGATATAGACAAGAGGCAGCGAAGCATCCGCACTCAGAAGAAGCTTCAGATTTCCCTCCGGAGTATTTACCGTGATCTGAAGCTCGTCGCTTTCCGGCTGGGCTACCTTCGAGATTCGTCCACCGGACAGTCTTTTATTCAGTTCGCTGCAAAGAGCAGCCGTTGTGATACCGTCAAATGCCATTATTTTATAAGATGAACCGTCTTTAATATCCTGACTATCCTGCCTCCTGCGGGAAGTGCCTTCAGTTCGGCTTCGGATACGGAATCCAGAAGGATCAGGAATACGAAATAAACCGGAACAGCAACCGCCATAGCGGGAATGACCGCAAGTCTTTCATCGCATCCGCTCAAAAGAATGAGTCTGTAAAGACCGTACGATATGAGGCTCATTGCTGCCGATGCGGCAAAAGGCTTAACAAAGGTCTTTTCGATCTCCTGCCTGTATCCTATAGCCTTTCTTACGGAAAGCTGGTTAAGAACCGCCATGATCCCCGCATATACCGTGTAAGAGATCGCTACGGCGAAAACGTCAAGATCGGTAAACGTCAGAAGAACCACCAGAAGCAGCGTCTGAATGGCAAGAGCGATCACGGAATTGATGATCGGCGCATTAAGTCTTCCGATCGACTGAAGGATCGAAGAATTGAGCGTCGAAAGTGCTATCAGAACAACGGATACCGACAGTGCCATAAGGCAGTGTGATCCGAGTGCGATGTTGGGTCTCGTATTAGGGAAAAGAAGGAGCATAACCGGTGCCGCAAAAGTAAACAATCCCGCAGCGCAGGGAATGGAAATGAGCATTGTGGTCTTAACTCCGAGTCCGATCTTCGTACGGGCAGACTCCTTATCCCTCTTTACAATAAATGCGGAAACCTGGGGGATTATCGCAGCAGCCATCGCGGAAGAAAACGCAATGGGAATATTGGAAAGAACCTGTGCCTTTCCTGAAAAGATACCCCAGTGAGATGTTGTTATGACCTGATCCACCTCTCTCCACGCGGGATAAAGCTCAACAAAGATCTTGTTGTTGATGGGTGCGAACACATTGTAAACGGCGGTATTAAGTATAAAAGGAGTGACCACCTTTATGATCGACCTGAATATTTCGGAAAAAGAATCAAACTTCTCGGTGGGATCCTCCGCAGCCCTTTTGAGGATCGCATTACGGTTGACCATATACATGATCAGCATAAATATGAGTGCGGTAACTACACCGAGTCCGGTTCCGAGCGCACTTCCCTGGGCACCTCTTACACCTCTTAAGATCTGTCCGGGGGTATCCGCAGGTTCTTCCATGGTGCCGAGAGATATTTTGATAAAAAGTGCTGCGGCACCGACACTGACGATCGCATTTATTATCTGCTCGAGTATCTGGGAAAGTGAGGTCTGGGACATGGATCTGTGTGCCTGGAAATAACCTCTTAATACTCCGAGGATACCGTAAAGGAAGATCGTCGGAGCAAACACGCGAAGGACCGGCACCGCTGCCTCTTCGACGAACAAAGAAGCTCCGAAATAAAGGATCATCGAAGCCGCTAGTCCGACGATCAGCACATAGATGAAAGCACCGAGGAAAAGACGATGCGCATTTCTGTATTCTTTTAATGCAAGCTTTTGTGCGATTATCTTGGAAACCGCTGAAGGAATGCTGTAAGAAGAAACCAGAAGGATAATCGTATAGAAAGCGTATGCGGACTGATAATATCCGAGTCCGAGATCGCCTATGATGGAAGAAAGAGGACCTCTGTATAAAAGTCCTATCACCCTGCTCACTATGCCTGCAGCCGCAAGAAACGATGCCTGCACAACGAGATTATCATTTTTTTCGTTATTTACTACCGAAGTCATCAAAAACCGCTTTCAAAAAAACATTACCTCGGAATTATACTACAAAAGTCAAAAACTTGCCTAAAACAATAAAATAGTCCTCACCCGAACGGAAAGGACCATTAAATATATACTATACAATTACGTTGACCAAAAAGGCGATGATCAGAACATGTAATAATACAAAGACGGGAACCAGGATAAAGAATAAAGGCTTTTTCGTCTTGTGGTGAAAAAACTTCATCCCGATAAGGCTGCCCACGGCGCCCCCTATGAGTCCCGTTAAAAGAAGCGTTGCTTCGGGGATACGCCACTGCCCTTTTACCGCTTTCTTTTTATCGATGCCGTACATCGCAAAAGAGATGACGCTTATTATCACATACCACGCAATTATACAATAAAGCATTTTCGTCCGTTCCTTTTATCAGCCGGCTTTGACCAGCTTTCCCGCATCCTCGGGAGAAAGCGGACGTCCCCAGATATAACCCTGGATAAAATCACATCCGATGTTCTTGAGTGTCTCTATCTGTGAATCCTCCTCAACACCTTCGGAGATTACATTGAATCCCATTACGTGTCCGAGGGAGATGATAGCCGCAACATACTGCTTGGAGCTGTCGCTTGAATTCATCTTGTCGATGAAGGATTTGTCTATCTTGAGAAGATGCGCGGGGAAATTGTTCAGATAGCTGAGCGATGAATATCCGGTTCCGAAATCATCTATGGCAATCTTCACTCCCATCTTGCGGATCTCGTTGATACAGTTCATCGCCTTCTCAACAGATTCGATCATTATCGATTCCGTTATCTCAAGTTCAAGCTGGTTTGCGGGTATTCCGCTCGAAGCGATAAGGTTGCTTATCTCTACAAGGAAATCCTTCTTCATAAGGTGCTTGACCGAAACGTTGAGACTGAGCATGACATCGGATCCGGTCTCTCTTATAAGGTCACCCACAAAGGAAGCCGCTTTTCTGAACACTGCGGAATCGACCTTGTCGATAAGTCCCGCCTTCTCGGCAACGGGAATGAAATCCGCGGGAGAAATGAACTTGCCGTCCTCACCCTTCATTCTTGCAAGAGCTTCAAAACCGCGGAGCTTGTGGTCCATATCATACTGGGGCTGGAGCATATAGAATACGGAATCATGTTCGAGAGCATTCTTGATCCTGCTCTCCATCTCAAGGGTATTCTCCTTCTTCAAAAGATCCTTGGTAAACTTTCTGATATGCTCGCTGCTCGCCTCTTTCTTGACCTCCTGCATTGCAAGGCCCGAATAAGAGATCAGCTCATCCATTGTGCCGCAGTCATAGGGGAAAACGGCATAACCGAAACTGGCGGAAAGGAAGAAATCATAGCCGATATTGTCCATCTGATCCTTGAGTGCCGCTTCATACATCCTGATACTGTTCAGGATATCTTCATCGGATTCGAATTCCCTGATGATCAGTGTGAATTCGTCTCCGGAAAGTCTCGAAACGAAATCAAGTGTTCCGGATGCTCCTCCTTCCGCAACCGCTTTCCATCTTCTTGCGGCTTCGATCAGGACTTCGTTACCGACATCAAATCCCATGGTGTCATTGATAACCTTGAAGCCGTTCATATCGATGGTGACAGCCGCAAAGGGGATCTTCTTTTTGATGAGTTCCTCGATAAGCTCGGTCGTTGCAAACCAGTTGGGAAGACCGGTCAGCATATCCGTCACCGCCTGTGCTCGCAGGCTTTCCTGATAATCATCTATTTTCTTGTTGTTTCTGTAGATAAGGATAACTATACCTACAGTCATAATGTTCAGACATACTCCGGGAAGACTGGTCAGATTATGACCCATGACGACACTCATTGTGACTATGGGGAGCTGGATCAGCAGAACTGTAAGTGCCGCAACAAATCCCTGTTTTCCATAGTAAACGGCAACAACGAGTATGCATACGTTCGAGATTGAGGAAAAGACTCCGGCAAAGGTGTAAAAAGGAAGCGATTTGCCCCCTATCATGATCGATGCTCCGGAGCTTGCCGAAACACTGATGATGAGATTACAGATAAAATACAGCACCAAAAGTATCCAGAACAGAAATGCAGGTGCGGATTTTTTCAGGAAATACAATCTGTCCAGGGTTCCCTGGATGGACTTCCTATCGCTTTTTTTATGAATATCGCCCATACGATGTCTCTCCCCTCGAGCTATCATGTATGCTTGAAAAAACATTATATCATTAAAAACGGGCTAAATATAGGAAAAAATCAGTGTTTTTGCGTTTCTTTCTTCTTTTTAGCGGCAAAAAAGAGTTCTTCGGTGGCAAGAGCCATCTTAGTGACGGAAAATTCGCATTTTTCGGGGTCCGGATAGGTGTACCAGGTGTCGGTCAGGGTATTGAGATCCACGCAGTCACCGTACTTTCCGAGATACTCATATTCAATATGGCAGGAATAGAGTGATGGCACGGTCTTCACCATCTCATGCACGTCTCCGTCCTTATCCGTAACCCTCACCTTAAAACCATCCATATCATGGACCATGGTTCCGGTTCCCAGGGGTATGTACTTTTTGGCATTGGGAAGCGAATCCACCCTTACCGGAAGTTCACCCGTCGAATAAGTTCCCTCTTCGACCTCACGGCGGACATTGCTTCTCTCCCACTCATACCAGTCGGGGATATGGGAAAATTCCGTATCGCCGTTTATCGCTTCAAGCTCACCGAGCTCAGTCATGTTCCACTGTTTTCCGCAGGTATCGCATTTAAGAACCGTGCCCTCAGAAGACATTTTGTATTCTTTTCCGCATGCGGGGCACTGATAGAGGACCTTGTGAAGTCCCTCGGCGCGGCCCTCATAGGTTGTACGGATCCCGCGTTCCTTCTGCCATGCGAAATCATCATAGACAAAGCTTTCACGGATCTTCTCATTGATCTCAGCCGGTGTGGCTGCCTTAAGTTCATCTGCGGAAAAAATCTGCGTGAACTCCGCTTCGGTCGGCTTCACTCCCCTGTCATGAAGATTCCAGAAGGGCGAATTGACATGGTGCCCGTGACAGATGAGAGTCACAACGGGCACTCCGAGGAGCTTGCAGAGTTTTCCGAGGGATTCGGGAAGAACAGCGGTGGTACCGCAGAGTGAATACCTTGCTTCGGGATAGATGATGGCAACATCCCCGTTTTTGATCGTACGGGTAAGCTGCTTGACGAGTGAGATGTCGTTCGTGAATTTTCTTTTGCAGATACAGCCCACATCGCGGAGAAGCTTTTCCCTTCCGATGAAGCCGTCTATCGCAACAACGTAATTGGCCCTCCAGGGGAAGATGGTCTTGGTCGCCACCTTGAAATCCATGAATGCATTGTGATTACAGAGCATCACAAAAGGAGGCCTGAGCCCTTCGGGAATATTCTTTCTGATGATGCATCCGTGCTTTTTGACATCCGGTGCACTGAGGATGTATGTGAGCGGTCTTAAATACCACTTCGTCCTCACGGGCGGCGCCTGCATATCAAATCTGACAAAATCCTTATCCTTCATCCGTGGACTCTCCGATGTGATTTCCGGAAAAAGAAAAATCAACCTTTCCGGTAATTCTTATTATACAGGAAAAACGTTTTTTTGTGTTATAATCGTCTGTGTGATATTGTTTTCACTTCTTATGAGGAAACGCGGTCTATGAAGTCCATCCAGACTAAAATCAGTGTAGCTATCACGGTCATGATGGTTCTCGCTACGGGAACCCTGATGATAATTGCTATGCTCAGAAACCGCACTCTTCTCGATTCGTATTCCGACAGAGTCATTCTTTCCACGACCGAATACTATACCGAGGTATTGAATGATGTCATAGATGACAATTCAAACGATACCGAAGCAATGTATGCGGCACTGAGGGAAAAAGCCGCGGAGTTTTCCGTATACGGAAGCGGCACCGCGGGAATACTGAACCGTGACGGAGATGTCATTTATCATTACAGGCATCCCGAGGGAATCGGATTCGCGGATATGCCGGATGCTGTCAAAAAGCATTTCAGCTTCATACTCGGACTGCCCAAGGATGATCCCGGCTGGCACTGGGGCTATGACGGACGCCGTTCCAAGATAGTTGCCGAGGAGCTTTCGAACGGTCTGATCTTCTATATGTCCATCCCCAGAAATGAGATAGCCGTTCCGCAGGTCAGACTGGTCTTCCAGCTCTTCATCACATCCGTCATCATCGTTGCAATCGCACTCATCATCGGTATCATCTGGGTCAAGTCGACGATCAAACCTCTTACCAGGATGACGGAAACCGCCTTCAGATATGCGAACGGAGACTATTCGCAGATGATGGAGGTCGAGTCCAATGACGAAGTCGGAAGGCTTTCCAAGAGCCTCCAGACCATGTCCAATGAGCTCACAAAGCAGATCCGCATAGCAGACGAAGCTAATAAGGCCAAATCCAATTTCCTTTCCAACATGTCCCACGAGATCAGGACTCCCATCACGGCGGTTCTCGGGTTCAACGAGATGATCCTCAGGGAATCCGATGACAGGGAGATCCTTCTCTATGCCGAAAACATCAAGACCGCAGGCAATACTCTTCTCGGTCTGATAAACGACATTCTTGATTTTTCCAAGATAGAAGCAGGCAAGGTTGAGATCATTCCCGTAGATTATGACCTGTCATCCGTTCTGAACAATCTTGTGAACATGCTCAGGGTAAGAGCGGAAGGCAAAAACCTCGACCTTAAGTTCGATTTTGACAAGGACCTTCCGAAAATACTGAACGGCGATGAAGTCCGCATAAAGCAGATCATCACCAACATCCTCACCAATGCCGTCAAGTACACGGAAGAAGGTTCGGTCACGTTCACGATGGGATTTGAGAAGGATCCCGAAGACAGCGATTCAATCTTCCTCAAAGTCTCCGTAAAAGATACCGGAATCGGAATCAAAAAAGAAGACATGGAGAAGCTCTTCTCCAAGTTCGAACGCATCGAGGAAAAGAGAAACCGCAATATCGAGGGTACGGGCCTCGGAATGAACATCACGCAGAGTCTCCTCGATATGATGGATTCAAAGCTCGAGGTCGAAAGTGTTTACGGAGAAGGATCGACGTTCTCATTCAGACTTAAACAGAAGGTCGTAAAGTGGGAGCCGCTCGGCAACTACAAGGACACCTACAGCGCCAACATCGGCACGAGAGACCGTTACAGATGTACCTTCAAGGCAAGGAACGCACACATCCTCATGGTCGACGACAATACCACGAACCTTATGGTATTCAAGAATCTCCTCAAGCAGACGCTTGTTAAGATCGATACTGCGATAAGCGGCGACGAATGTATCAACATGTGCTGTGAGACCAAATACGATATCATCTTCCTCGATCATATGATGCCCGGAAAGGACGGTATCGAAACGCTGCACGACCTTCAGAATATGCAGGGCTCACTCAACCATGACACGCCGTTCATATGCCTTACAGCAAATGCAATCTCCGGAGCACGTGAGAAATACATCCGTGAGGGCTTCAACGATTACATGACCAAGCCCATCGATCCGATCAAGCTCGAAGAAAAGATGACCGAATATCTTCCTGCGGAAAAGATCGATAAGCCGGATGACACTTCCGATCCGTCGGAATCCATGGTCATGGAGTTTTCCGGAAAGTATGCGGACGATCTTCCCGATTTCAAGGCTCCCGGAAATCTCACCCTTCTCGAAGGACAGAGCCTTATCGATGTGGCTGTCGGAATCCAGCACTGCGGATATGACGACCTCTATCTGGATGTTCTCGGTTCATACTTCGAATCGATCAAAGAGTCCAAGAAGAAGCTGTCGGAGTTCCTCGAAAAAGAAGACCTCAAGAACTATATGATAAGGATCCACTCCGTCAAGAGTTCGTCCAAGACCATCGGTGCCCTGGCACTCGGAGACAAGGCGGCACGTCTCGAACAGGCCGCAAAGGAGGACGATATCGATTTCATCAGGTCCAAGCATGAGGAATTCATTGCGGACTATGAAGAGATCGGAAAGCTCCTCAGAAAAGTAATTAACGGATAAGGAAATATTTAGAAATGAAAGTAATAAACAGAAACGCACTCAAGTACATTGCAATCGTCGCAATGCTGATCGACCACATCGCCTGGGCATTCGTCCCCACACTCAGTGTCCCCGGCCAGGTGATGCACTTCTTCGGAAGACTTACCGGACCCACAATGGCTTACATGCTCTACGAAGGATATATCCACACTAAGAACGTAAAAAAATACGCGATCCGTCTCGGAGTATTTTCACTCCTTTCCTGGATCCCGTATTCTTTGTTTGAAACCGGCGCCTGGTATTATCCGCAGTTCGGTGTTATCTTCACACTCTTCCTTGCACTGCTCGTCCTGTGCATGTGGGATAAGACAAATCTTCCCAAAGCGGTCAAAGTCATACTCGTGATCGTCGCATGTATCCTGTCGCTTATGGGCGATTGGCCGATATTTGATATCCTCTGGCCTTTATTCCTTTTCATCTACAGGGACAATTACAAAAAGCAGTGGATATCGTTCTATATCATCATCGCGGTGGAAGCAACACTCGCAAATGTCATGGCAATAACCGGAGGAAGTCCCTACCGGTCGCTTTTCCAGTTCGGTGCATTCATGGTGCCGCCGATCCTCATGTATTTCTACAACGGAGAACCGGGCAGCAAAAACGCATTCCACAAATGGTTCTTCTATATCTTCTACCCTCTGCATCTTCTGATACTCTGGGCACTGAGGACATATGTATTCTGACCCGTATCAGACTTCGTAATCGAAGCAGCTTCTTATCTTGGCAAAGGGTCTTACCTTTCCGTCAGCTACGGCAACATGCGCAGGGTGCACTGAATATCCTTTCAGTGCATCCTCGTTTTCGAATAGGGAGTCGAGCATGAGGTCGGTGTTGGAACTGGGGAGGCCCTCAGTGAGCACCTTGATCTCTACGAGTCCGGGGACGACACCTTTGAGGCCTTCGAGGCCTTCTTTTATTTCTGCGATTATCTTGGCTTTCTCATCGCCGACATATTCTTCCTTTAAAGTCCAGATTATTACATGACGTACCATAATATACCTCCTATAAATTTTTACACGGGTCCTGCCGCGAAGTATGACAATTCTCGCTTTTCGGCGTCAAGCGCGAAACTAATTTGAAGAATGTTTCAGCTCAAGCCGCAGGCCACTCACTGCGTTCGGGCCAGGCGTCCGTTTCTAACGCAGACGCCGAAGTTCTAATTATCATACATTCGCGCCACCCGTGGACCAATATTATTAAAAGGTATTATACTGCATCTTCCTTCAAAGCTTCAATGATGGTGTCGTCTTTGATCTTGTTGATGCTGAGGGCCATGCTGAGGGCGATGACAGCGAAGACGACGGCGGTGACGATGAGGTACATGAGCCAGTCGGGATTGAAGGTGAAGAGCTTTTCGTTAAAGGAGCTGTACATCATGTAGCAGAGGGCGAGGGAGACGGGGATGCCGTAAAGGAGGGCCTTGATGCCGTAGAGGAAGGTCTCGAGTCTGAGCATCTTTTTGAAGCCTCCGCTTGTAAGGCCGACCGATCTGTACATCGCGAATTCTTTTCTCCTGAGGATGATACCGGTGGAGATGGTGTTGATGATATTGGCTATGGCAATCAGCGTAAGCAGTGCGGTAAAGCCATACATTGCGGTATTGAGCATGAGCGTAACGGTATTCATTGCCTCAAACGCTTTGACCATATCATAGACGCTGTAATGTGAGAAACCTCCGTCTTCAAACATCTCGTAGAGCTCATCGGAAAGTTCTTCGTGATACTTAGTCTCAACACCGAACTCACATGAAAGATAATCGGGACCTATCGTCTCATAAGCTCTGGGATAATATTCGGATGCCGGAACATAAGCTGTGGCATTTCCCTTGGGAGAAAGATCGAAGATATAATTTCCACTGTCATATTTCACCAGATCTGCGATCTCAATGACGGGAGGATACCCTTCTGTTCTATCGTAACGCAGGTACTGTCCGATAATACCTTCATTAAAAAGCTCGCTCGGGTGCTTTTCACGGAACAGGTCATTTAATACCACCGCACGTAAGGTGCCGTCATGATACTTTGAAACATCGAGTCCGTTGTCTGTAAGCAGCTTGTCAAAAGCAGCATCGTCAATAATGATAAGAGTAAAGTCATCAAGTGACAGATCCTTGAATTTACCGTTACGAAAAGCAGGATCTGCGATCGCGGTATCGGCAACTATGATGCCTCTTTCGGGATTAGGGTTAAAAGCGTAATTGAGGATATCCGCATAATAGACCTTATCGATCTTTTCATTGTTTTCAAGTATGGCGCGGACTTCGTCTCTTTCATCATACGAGCTCGTTACCATGAGCTGGCAGGGAAGACTGAAGTCATAGCGGTTGACCCTGTTTATCGAGTCGCTGAAGTAACTGACCGTAAGGAAAAGAATGACCGATGCGGAGATCGTGAAGGTTATTACCTTGCCCTTGATACCGTTTCGCTTAATATTCTTGTAAGCCAGCTCGCCTTCATAACCGAAGATCTTGCGTATCAGGGGATTTACACGAAGCTTCTTTGCTTTGACTTTGATGACATTGCTTTCCCTGAGTGCATCTATGGGCATTACCCTTGCTGCCTTGATCGCCGGTGTGAACGAAGAGATCATGATCGTGATCGTTGCAAGCAGGACTATCAGAATAATGATCTCCGGCTTTATAATAATCGGGACGCCGCCGGAAAGTCCTTCCACACCCATGATCATTCCGTTGCTTATCATCCTGCTTCCGAGAACATACAGTGTAACCTTGGTGCCGATATATCCGAGTATAAGTCCGAGAGGAATACCGACGATTCCCAGGATAAGTCCTTCAAAATAGATGGATGCCCTCTTCTGTCTTGCAGTGGCTCCGACGCTTGCGAGCATTCCCAGATAGCGCATTCTTTCCGTAAGCGACATTCCGATCGAGTTATAGATGAGAATAACGCTCGTTGCAACGACTATCGCAAGTCCCATTGCCATAAGAATGAAGAATCTTCTGTAGACTCCGACGCTTCCTTCAAATGCAAAATAGCTTATGAGAAGTTCCGAATCAAAATAATAATCATCTATTCCGTATTCGGATACGATTCCTTTAAGAACCTTAAGGGAGTTGGGGCCGGGATGCTTAAGTGTGATATATACATCGGTATCTTCCACCGCGGGGAAATATCCCTGATCCATTCCGCGTAAGATATCATATCCGTTTGTGGGGGTATTCCCGTGAAGGATTGCCGTCACCGTAACGGTTTCCGTAGAAGCGTATTCAAATTGTTCTATTGACTGATACGCCCCCGCCATATAGGTGAGTGAATCTGCGTCCGTAAAATATCTGTAGCCCTGTTCATAGGTAAGTGTGTCACCGGGCTTGAGATCCAGATGATTGTCTTCAAGGAACGCGGCCTCTACGGCTGCCTCTCCTGCGGATGTGGGGAACGTTCCCTCATAATCGCATACTACTCTTTGGGAAAAATAGTCAATGCCTACATGTGCGACATTTCCTATCCTGAATCTGTCTTCTAGTCCGTTATCAAGCCTTACGCCGCTTATGGTAGCGTCGGTATTGATCACGCCGACCATGGAAATATTATCATCATTTACAAGAGCATTTACCTGTTCCGGGGTGAGGTCGCAAAATGTTGCAACGATATCTCCGCTTCTGTACTTTTCGATCGTTCCGAAATAGTTGAAGAAAGAAAAGATACCGAGCAGTATCGCACTGATAAGTGAAGTCGAAACCGCAATGCCCAGTATGGTAACGACGGACCTCTTCTTGTTTCCGAGAAGATGCCTTACGGTAAGCTTATTTACGATATTCATTCAGCCTTCACCCCCGCTTTCTTGGAATCTCTGGTGATGCATCCGTCTTCGATCGTGATGACCCTGTCTGCGGAAAGAGCAATCCTCTCATCATGTGTGATGATGATGACGGTCTGATTGTTTTCCTTGTTGAACTTACGTAAAAGAGAGATTATCTCCTTGCTGTTTTCGGAATCGAGGTTTCCTGTGGGTTCATCGGCAAGAAGCAGTGCGGGATGGTTCATAAGAGCACGTCCGATGGATACTCTCTGCTGCTGGCCTCCCGAAAGCTGGTTGGGAAGATGAGCGAGCCTGTCCTTCATTCCGAGCTTTTCTACGATATCATCCAATAGCTTTTTGTCCGGCTTTTTCCCGTCGAGCAGAATCGGAAGTGTCATATTCTCTTCTACGTTAAGGATGGGAATGAGATTATAGAACTGATAGATAAGTCCGATGTTTCTTCTGCGGAAGATCGCGAGCTTGGTCTCATCAAGCTTTCCGATATCCGTTCCCGCGATGTTAACGATACCCGAAGTGGGAACATCGACTCCGCCGAGGATATGCATGAGAGTTGACTTGCCGGATCCCGAAGGACCTACGATCGCAACAAACTCTCCCTGCTCTACATCGAAGGTAACGTCCTTAAGAGCATCGACTCTTGTCTCTCCGCTACCGTATACTTTACAAAGATTTTTGATCTCAAGAATATTCATTAAAAAATTTCTCCTTTCTCACGGAGTTGCTTTTCGTTGCAAACTCTTTTTCGTTTCTGAGAAAAGAGTAATATACGCATCTTACTGTAGGGTGACTATTTTATTACAATTTTGTCACATTAGACGATCGTCTTATAGAATCTGACCTTGAACTCAGTTCCCTCGCCCTCTTTGCTGGATACGAGGATGTCACCGTGCTGGCCTTCCATGATGGACTTTGCGAGTGCAAGGCCAATTCCCACACTGTCCTTGCCCGCATTCTTTCCCTTATAGAATCTTTCGAATATGTGAGGTATATCTTCTTCCGCGATGCCGCAGCCGGTATCCTTTATTACGATCTGAGCGAATAGATTGGTTTCATCACATGAAATATCCAGTCTTCCGCCTTCATCCATATGTTCGATGCAATTCTT
The DNA here is from genome assembly GCA_017617005.1 of Lachnospiraceae bacterium. Classification (GTDB taxonomy): domain Bacteria; phylum Bacillota; class Clostridia; order Lachnospirales; family Lachnospiraceae; genus AC2028. Next base: position 2,817 of record JAFZWW010000126.1, on the reverse strand, counting down.
TACGATGTTCTGCACAGCCTCGATGGTCCAGTTCCTGTCACATTTAATGACGGTATCACCCGCCGAAATACCGCACTCGATGTTCTTTATATCCATCTGCACTTCGAAGGGTTTTATGATCTCCGAGATAAGCGGTTTAGCGAGTACCTCTTCCGGTTTCATTACGATCGTACCGGCATCTATCTTCGACAATTTCAGAAGTGTCTGCACAAGCCAGTTCATTCGGTCAAGCTGGTCGGACTGGGTCTTTAAGAATTCCGCACGCTTTTCCGGATCCTCTTCGGAACCGAGAAGATCATTCATCACCATCATGGAAGTAAGGGGTGTTTTAAGCTGGTGTGATATATCGGCGATAGCATCCGAAAGAGCCTTCTTATCGTTTGCAAGAAGCTCCTTCTGGAATTTGAGTGTGGTGGTCGCTTTGTAGATATTGTTCTTGAGGATCGATAGTTCGCCCTCCTGCTGATCGGTGATGTCCGGAACCTCCGCTCCCGCAAGAACCTTCACAAGATACGAATCAAGCTCTGCGATGTCCGCATATCTCTTCTTAGTGAACAGATAATACATCACGATCAAAACCGCTCCGGTAAGGAAGGTGATCAGACATACGATCCACCCCAGAAAAACGCACGCACATACAGACGCAGCAACCGTAAAGCAGGCTGCTGCGATCATCATACGTTTAAATTCCCTGTTCTTAAGCATTAAATAAGTCTCCGCTATTCGACTATATATCCGAGTCCTCTTACCGTCTTAATGATCTTCGGATCCGCGGGATCAAGTTCGATCTTGTCCCTGAGTCTTTTGATGTAAACGGTAAGTGTGTTGTCATTTACAAAATCCCCGCTCACATCCCACATATCTTCAAGAAGTTTTGTTCTCGACATGACCACTCCGCGGTTTGAACAGAAAGCAAGGAACAGTCTGTATTCGAGAGCGGTAAGTTCCACCGGCTCTTCTTCCCCGTTTTCTTTTACGAGGGTGACCCTGGCACCTGCGGTGTGGATCCTGATGTTGCGGATCTCTATGATGCCTTCGGTATCGTGTGTTCCGGATGCGGAGGTCCTTGCACTTCTTCTTAAGACCGTCTTTATCCTCGCCATAAGCTCGTTGACCCTGAAGGGCTTACAGATATAATCGTCCGCACCCATCTCGAGTCCCATCACGACGCTTACCTCGGCATCGCTTGCGGTAAGGAAGATCACAGGAAGGTCTCCTTTTTCCTTTACTGCCTTGCAGACATCGTATCCGTTTCCGTCGGGAAGATTTATATCGAGTATGTACAGGTCAAAGGCATCCTTCTTAACCTTGGAAAGAGCATCTTTTACCGTAGTCGAAAGAACGGTCTTATAGCCTTCCTTTTCAAGGGAGTATGCAAGTCCCATTCCTATCGCATCATCATCTTCAAGAAGAAATATTTTCATCTGTTCACAACCAAGCCAAACTAATTAATTATCCTGAGTGCCTCCGCCATCTCACGTGTGGTGAATGCACAGAGCTTCACATCAACATCCGCATCGGGAAAGTCCGCATTAAATCTGTCATATGCCCTCAAGCACTGTCTTGCCGATTCCGCAGCGGGCTCATCAAGATCTCCCGAGAAGATCCCCGCGCTTATCAGCGGAAAAGCAATACTGTGGTAACCGTTATCTTTGAGCACCACAAGTGAATTATAGTAAGCATCGCAGAGTGCATCAAAGGCATCCGGCGTTACCCTGAAATCGGGACCCACCGCATGTATGATGGCTTTGCAGTTTGTCATGTTAAATGAGGGAGTTATGACGGCATCACCGTCATTAAGAGGAGTGCTTTGCTTTCTGCACGCATCTATCAGTTCGAGAGGTCCCGCAGCCTGAAATATGACGCCGCAGATGCCTCCGCCGGCGCGTAAATATTTATTGGCCGCGTTCACGACCGCGTCAACTTCGAGATCGGCACATGATGCATTTACAAGTTCTATTCTGCTCATAAAGCCTCCTTATTTCTGGGACCAGTGTATAAATTTCCAGAAAAGTCTCCAGGCGATCCTCCAGAGAATATAAACGATGCAACCGATGACCGGTGCGATCCAGAGCGGCTTGTGAATAAGCCAGAGTATCGGAAGCGCGATCACGGTTACGATGGCGATCCTGTAAAGAGCGGTGAATATCCATAGGATCCACATTAAGGCACCGCCGAGTCTTTCCTCTCTTTTTTCCTGCTCCCTGTTCTTTTCCGGATACGAGAGCCTTCTTTTATTCTCCATACATTTATCTCTGCGGTTTAAAAATCGTTACGTTTCCCATCTACAGTTTGAATGCCGTACCCGTGAACAGTGCCACGCTTGTTCCCAGTTCGTCATAAACATCAACACTTGCAACGGTCGTACTCCTGCCGGTCTTGATGCATTTCGACCTGGCGAAGAGTTTCTTTCCTTTGGCACCCGACAGATAATTGATGCTGACCTGTGCGGCTACGGAGGGTTTGTGGATGTTATTGACCAGAATTGCAAAGGCAAGGTCTGCGAGAGTAAATATCGCACCTCCCATTATTCCGCCGTTTGCATTCTTGTGATCGTCAGTAAGTTCAACGCTGCAGATGACCTCATCATCCGAAAATGAATCGACCTGCATGCCTGCGTTTGTCGCAAATTTATCGTTCTTAAAATACTCTCTTACTTCTTCAAGTGATGTGAAGGTCATTCCTTTACCCTTTCAAATACAAAAGCTACCGCATCCTTGCCTTCACCGGTAACATAGGAGAAGACATCCCCGCTGAAGGTTACACTCTGAAATACATACTCATTTACCATAAAGTCATATTTCCCGTTGCCTTTAT
>JAFZWW010000125.1 GCA_017617005.1 Lachnospiraceae bacterium | reverse complement strand
CCCATCATGCTTGCCATGTTCATTCCTGCGAATGCCATCATGGGGCCGGTTGAGGTGTTGCTTGCAGCTGCTTCCATAGCGTTTGCGGTAGAAAGAGCCATTGCTGCAGCGCCCATGTTGGGATCTCTGTAGACTGCTCTCTCCTGAGCATCCTTAAGTCTCTTCTCATCTTCCTCATTAGCCTTAACGGAATTGATGGAGATGGAAGCGATGTTGATACCACGAAGGTCGCCCCACTGGCTTGAAAGCTCTTCGTTAAGGATGTTGCAGAGCTCGGTGGTATGACCAACAAGCTGATCATACTCGATGCGCTGTGCACTGATCTTGGCGAATGCGGGCTGGAGAGCACTTACGAGCTCACTCTTCATGATGGAAGAAAGATTCTCTTTGCTATAGTCGCCGGTTACGTTGCCGGATACATGCTTATAGAAAAGAAGGGGATCTACGATCTTGAAGGAGTACTCGCCGTTAGCCTTGATGTTAACGGTAAGCTTCATGTTGAGATCGGGATCAACGATCTTGAAAGGAACAGTCTGGGGAGTTCCCCACTTGTTCTGAAGGATCTCCTTGGTGTTAACGAAGTAAACTCTCTGATCGTGTCCGGTATTACCGCCCATTGCGATCCTGCGGCCTACGGTCTTGAAAGTATTGAGAAGATTCTGACCGAGTTTTCCGTAGAAAAGTGAAGGCTCGGTTGAAGTATCATAAATGAACTCTCCGGGCTCAGCACAGAAATCAACTACGGCACCCTGATCAACGATCAGCATGCACTGGCCTTCGTTAACGGCGATCTTGGAGCCGTTGGAAATGATGTTGTCATTTCCCTTTGTATTATTGTTTCTCGCACCGTTGGTCCTTACCTGGCCCTTGGTAAGAAGCACATCGTTAGGCATTGAATCACAGTAGAAAAACTCGAGCCACTGATCGGCAAGAGTTCCGCCTGCGGCAGCCATTGCAGCGCTAATAAGTCCCATTCTTTAACCCTCCTGATAAAGTGTTTTTTCTCGGGCTTTCCGGTCGAAAAAATCTGCTCTTGCGGCAAGCCCCGACTAAAAGAAATTATACACTTTGAGCCGCCTTCTTGCAAGGAATACACACCCATATCCAAAAGGTTTGGTAAGTGACTAAAATCTATGATAAAATTACCTAAATGCTTAATTCAAATTCATTACTTTTGATCAGAAAAGAGAAGAATTTTATGACGGGGGCCATCACCAAGGGATTGGAGAAGGCTGGTTTTCGTGTGTTCGAAGAACCCATCAACGTCAATTCCATTCAGAAGCACAAGGATGACTGTGCTCTGATACTCTTTTACACTGACAGCATGGAAACTCTGGAGTATATCTCCTCGGTCCTCGTATATCTCAAGGACCTCATAGTGGAAGAAAACAAGCTCCTCTATCTGATAGGCGATCCCAATGAGTTCGCCGCGATCTACAAGACCATTCCCCAGGCGTCCCTCTGCGATACCATGGCAAGACCGCTTGATATGAACAGACTGGTCGAGGATATGAGGAAATACACATCCGCCGATTTCAGCCAGAAAAAGAACATCCTCGTCGTCGACGATGATGCCACCTATCTTAAGATAATCAGGGAATGGCTCAAGAACGATTACAATGTCTCGATAGTGACCTCGGCCATGCAGGCAGTCATGTTCCTTTCCAATAACGAAACGGATCTTGTCCTGCTCGATTACGACATGCCGGTCACAAACGGCCCCAAGATCTACGAGATGATGAAATCCGATCCCGAGATATCCGGCATTCCCGTTATGTTCCTTACAGGAAAGAATGACAAGGAAAGCATTCTCAAGGTCATGTCGCTAAAACCCGCGGGTTACCTTCTCAAGACCATAGGAAAACAGGATCTTATCAAGACGCTCAAGCAGTTCTTCGTAAACCAGAAATTCAATAAATAAAACAGGTGGATCATCCACCTGTTTCATTTTTTATGTGAATATTTATTTTGCGTCGGGATCTTCGAAAAGGAACTGCTCCTCGGCCATGTCGTCGATCATGTGCTCAATGATCGTCTTCTTCAGATAAATGTCATAACCGAGCTGGCAGATGAAAGCAAACTTCTTCAGGTACTCTCTCTTATCATCGGGAGCATCATCGAATGATCTTTCAATCTTCTCGACCTTCTCGTCAAGATCCTTCTTGAGCTTGCCTCTCGCACCCTTTCCTGCCTGGATCATTTCGGCATAGAGCTTGGCAACCGTGTAATCATCTCCCATCGTATCATCGGAAAGCGGTGATAAAAGCGTCTGGATATCGCTTATCGAAAGGAAAGATTTGAAGTAGAAGATAAAGAGGAGCTCAAGCATGTGCTCTCTCGAATACTTCTTTTTAAGAGGCGGATGGATCAGATGGTTCTTCGCATAATTATTGATCATGGTCTTGGTAAGGACCTTATCCCTTGAGGGCTTCCTTACAAGATTTGAAAGCTTGCGATCCATGAAGGTCGTCAGCTGATCCATGTATAATTCCATGGCGGGAAGTTCATCGGGGGATATCGTATTGATGGTCCTCAGATGATCTATCGCTCTTTCTACTGTTTCGGTAAATTTTTCTTCGCTCATGCATAACATTATATAGTTTTGAAAACTATATGGCAAGGTTTTATATGGCTAAATCGGACCGATTTTCCGATTGATAATACATAAATCTGTGATACAATTTCACCTATGAAAAAATTACTGTTGCTTATCAAAAAAGATCCGATGCTCCCGGTATCGCTTCTTGCGGCGGTCATATCACTCTTCATCACACCGCCATCCAAAAATCTGATCTTTGCCATAGACTGGCACACCCTCGGAATACTCTTCATGATGCTCACGGTCCTCGAAGGCTTCAAGCAGGAAGATCTGTTCCGTCCCCTTCTTAAACTCAGTTCAGGGTTTTCGACAATGGCGAGTCTCTCGCTCTTTCTCATATTCGGAGTGTTCTTCACTTCGATGTTCGTGACCAATGATGTATCACTCATCATCTTCGTCCCGCTCACGATCCTTCTTTTCAGAAGTGTTAAAAGGGAAGAATGCATCCTTCCGATCATCTCGATGGAAAACATCGCAGCCATCCGCGGATCGCTCCTGATGCCGTTCGGAAGTCCGCAGAATCTTTTTCTTTTCAACAAGTCCGGTGTCAGCGCGGGAAGATTCATATTCCATATGTCGCCGCTCTGTGTGGGAAGCGGAATACTCCTGATCGTATTCGTGCTCGTATGCTTCAGGAAGGAAAAAGGAAGAAAGATAGAATTCAGATTGGATCTCGTTCCCTGGAAAAAAGAATACAGGGCAAGACGCATCACCTATATGCTCCTCTTTGTTATGATACTTCTCGTCATCGTATCGAGAACAAACCTCTGGCCCATCGCCGTCGGCATAGTTCTTATCTCGGTACTGATCGTAAACAGAAAGCTTTTGAAGAGCGTCGACTATGTGCTCCTTGTCACCTTCTTCTGCTTCTTCGTATTCTCGTCTTCCGTCACGGCAAATCCCACAATAGAAAGCTTCCTTGCAAAAACGGTAACCGGAAGAGAATACATTTCGGTCATACTTTTGAGCCAGGTAATATCCAATGTTCCCGCATCGATAGTATTGTATCCCTTCTCGGACAATTTCGCGGGACTCATATACGGAGCAGACACCGCGGGACTCGTATCTCTCATCGGCTCTCTTGCTTCCGTCATCAATTACCGCATCTATGTCAGGTCATATCCCGGAAAGGGAAAAGACTTTATCAAGGTCTTCACGCTCGTAAGCTGGATGTTCTTCATCCTCGTGGTGATGCCGGGATACTGGCTCAGCCATTGGAGCTTCTTCTG
>JAFZWW010000124.1 GCA_017617005.1 Lachnospiraceae bacterium | reverse complement strand
TTCAGAATTTCGTAGATGACAATCATGTCATTGAGAACCTCGGTGTGGACAACGTTGTACGTATCCAGAAGGCTGCAGCTATTTCAAGAGCTGAGTCCGAAAGAGACATCAAGATCGCTCAGGCGCAGGCTGACAAGGCTGCAAACGATGAGCAGGTAAAGGCTCAGACCGAGATCGCTACCAAGCAGAACGAGCTGGCTATCAAGCAGTCCGAACTGAAGCAGGAAGCTGACACCAAGCAGGCTGCCGCAGATGCTGCTTACGAGATCCAGCAGCAGGAACAGAGAAAGACCATTGAGGTCACCAGAGCAAATGCGGACATCGCACGCCAGGAGAGAGAGACAGAGCTCAAGCAGCGTGAAGCTGATGTTAAAGAGCAGGTCCTCAACGCTGAAGTCAGAAAGAAAGCAGATGCTGAGAAGTATCGTCGTCAGCAGGAAGCAGATGCAGCACTGATCGAAAGACAGCGTGAAGCAGACGCTAAGAAGTACGAGCAGGAGAAGGCAGCAGAAGCTGTTAAGGCTCAGGCAGACGCAAGTGTCTATGCCAAGGAGAAGGAAGCTGCCGGTATCGCAGCCGTAGGACGTGCAGAGGCAGAAGCTATCGCAGCAAAGGGTCTTGCAGAAGCAGAGGCAATGGAGAAGAAGGCAGAGGCATACGCTAAGTATAACAATGCCGCTATCACCGAGATGATCATCAAGCAGCTCCCTGCTATCGCAAAAGAAGTCGCAGCTCCCATCGCAGCTATCGAGAAGGTTACCGTTATCGATTCCGGCACCGGTGATTCGGGTGTTGCAAGTGTCGGCGGCTATACTCCCGCAGTTATGGCCAAGGTCATCGAAGCAGTCAGGGAGACCACGGGATTCGATCTCATGGATGTCATGAAGGCACAGACCTATGATGCTAAGGTCAACAAGAACATCAACGTTACCGGACTTGAAGCAGAGACTGTAAAGTCTGCTGTAAAAGCCGTTAAAGGAGATGCGGAAGAGTAACTTGTATGACAGCGGCCCGGGCCTTAAAGCCCGGGCCGTTTTTATTGAAAAAATCAGCATTTTCGACTAAAATATTATCTGTATGGGGAAAAAAGAGAGTAGAAAATTCAAGAACTCTCCTCTGGGGACAATACTCATTGTTTTCTTTTGTATTGTCATTAATTTTGTGGGCAAACACACTGCCGTAAAATATGAACTTCCCCTCTGGCTTGATTCTATCGGAACCGTTATAGCAGCATATGTTCTCGGTCCCGTCAGCGGTGCCATAATCGGTGGCACCGGCAATATCATCTATTCATTCTGGGATGCCACTTCACTCGCATATTCTCTTACGAGTATTTTCATAGGCGCCAGCATGGGCGTTGCTGCCAGGAAGAAGTATTTCGAAAGCTTCTTCGGTGCAACGACGGTTGCCGGCGGAGTTACCATCGGTTCAGTATTTATCTCAACGATACTCAATCTTTCTTTTTACGGCGGATATACGGGAAATATCTGGGGCGACGGCGTCGTCAATTTCCTGAAGGACAGAAATATCCCTAAGTTCATTGCTTCCACTGTCGGCGAACTGTATCTTGACTTTCTCGACAAGATCATCACCGTTCTTTTCATGTTCTATCTGATCAAGGCCGTAAGGTTCTTCAGGAAAAATGAGGTCAAGAAGCCTCCTCTTATCACAGGACTTCTGATCATCACTCTGATCGCGGCTTCCGTGCTGCCTGCGACTAAAGTAAACGCGATCGGAAGAAATGATGTCACATATATTCAGAGAGTATTCAATGCCGACAACGGACTTCTCTGCGGGCACGCCAACGATATTGTGCAGACCAACGACGGAATCCTCTGGGTGGGAAGCTATTCGGGTCTTTACAGATACAACGGAAGCTCTTTCAGATTCATGGAAGAGTTCGACAATGTCAAGAACGTCAACTGCCTTTATGTGGATGAAGAGGGCAGACTCTGGATCGGAACCAACGACAGCGGTGTTGTCATCGCGATAGGTTCGCAGCAGGTCAATATCCTTAATACAACAAAAGGTCTCCCTTCGGATTCCGTAAGAAGCATAGTCCAGAGCTCCGACGGAGATTATTATATCGGCACCTCCGATCAGATGGTCGTGGTGCGTCTTAAGAACGGTATCACGATATCCGGTGAGCTTCCGGAGATCAGATATGCACAGAGCATTACCGCGGACCGTATGGGCTACGTTGCGACTGTCACGGCAGACGGATGTCTTTATGTTTTAAAAGAAGGAAAGATATGCTGCGAGGTTCCTAAGTTCGATGAGAGGACCAAGTATTCATGCTGTACCTTCAGTCCCGACGGTCTTCTTTATGCCGGAACCACGGACGGAAGAGTCATGGTCTTCAAGGTGATCGTGAATGCCGTAGCCATCCAGCACACACAGGTCTGCTCGGGCGTATCCGAGATCAATGAGATCTATTTCAATGATAACAATGTCTGGGTACTTGCAGATAACGGTATAGGAAAGCTTCACGGAAATGCATATACGAAAGTTCCCACCGGAGATTTCAATTCATCCGTTGAGAAAATGTGCGTCGACTACCAGGGCAACCTCTGGTTTGCATCGACAAGGCACGGACTGCTCCAGCTTTCCGAGTCATGCTTTTCAGATCTGTATACCCTTTACGGACTCGACAGTGCAGTGGTAAATACCACTGCCATCAAGGACGGTATTCTTTATATTGGTGCCGATAACGGACTCACGGAAGTTCATATGTCTTCGGGTTCGCTCCGCAGGACAACAATGACCGAGTTTCTTAAAGAGACACGTATCAGATGCGTGCTTCCCGATTCCGCCGGAAATGTCTGGTACTGCACCTACGGTAAGGGACTTATCTGTGAAAAGCCTGACGGCGATATCATCAACTACAGTACCGGTGAGGCCAAACTCGGAAACAGGGTAAGAGGCTGCATAGAGCTTTCGGACGGAAGCATAGCGGTCAGTGCCGATTCGGGATTATCCATAATACGTAACTGTCAGGTTAAGACCACGATTCCCTACGGCGAAGAACTTGGTTCGTCGCAGATACTTTCCATGTGCGAATATTCGGACGGAAAGCTTTATCTGGGCACTGACGGCAACGGAATAATGGTATATGAGAACGGTGAGATAACCGGACATATAACCAAGGATGACGGACTCGGCTCCGGTGTCATCCTCAAGATGGTATATGACAGCGAATACGATGTGATGTTCATTGTCACAAGTAACAGCCTGTGCTATATGAAGAGATCCGTCTTCAAAAAGGTTACGGGATTTCCTTATTCCAATAACTATGACATAGTTCTTGATGATGACGGTGAAGCGTTTGTTCTCGGAAGCGCGGGAGTATATGTTGTCAGAAAAGAGGCACTGCTTGAGGACGGCAATATCGAATATATGCTGCTCAATTCCAGACTTGGACTAAGGGGTGCGCTCACTGCCAACTCCTGGAATGAGGTGACCGAATACGGAGATCTGTATCTTTCAACCGACCGCGGTGTCATCAGGATGAATCTCGATGATTACAGATCGCACAGACAGGCATACAGACTCATGGTATCTCAGGTGATTCTGGACGGAGTCCCCGCCGATATCGAAAGAGGCAACCGCCTTACCGTTGACAAGGATGTAAGCACGATCGAATTTATTCCCGAGATCGTCAACTTCTCGCTCGAAGATCCGAAGATCTCATATTATCTCGAAGGTGTTGACAGCGGATATAAGACCGTGCCCCAGAGTGAACTTACAAGCGTGATCTATACCAACCTGCCTGCGGGAGAATATACCTTCCATATCGCGATACTCGATGAAGAGACCGGCAAGATCCTCGAGGAAAGCTCTTACGGCTTCGTAAAAGAAAACTCGATCTATGACAATAACTGGTTCATGTTCTACATGCTCTTTGTCGGCGGATTGTTTGTAGGCTGGGCTACCTGGTTCTATACCAGATACTGGGCACAGAAGAAGATGAGCTTCCAGCAGGAAAGACTTGCACTTGCTCTCAAGCAGGTTGAGATGGGCAACGAGACCATCATGGCTATCGCAAGGACCGTCGATGCCAAGGATATCATGACGAGCCAGCATTCGCAGAGAGTTTCCGAATATTCCGTCCTTATCGCAAGGAAGTACGGATTCAGCGAAGAGGAAGTAGACAATCTCAGAAACGCCGCACTGCTTCATGATATCGGTAAGATCGGCATTCCCGATGCGATACTCAATAAGCCCGACAGACTGACGGACGAAGAGTATGCGAGAATGAAGATGCATGCGACACTCGGAGCCGATATTCTTAAGGACTTCACCCTTGTCGAGCATGCCGTCGAGGGAGCCAAGTACCATCATGAGCGCTTTGACGGAACAGGTTATCCCGAAGGCCTTAAGGGTGATGATATTCCTCTTTACGGAAGGATCATCGCAATCGCCGATGCATTTGATGCAATGACGGCAAACCGTGTCTACAGAAAGAGGCTTTCTTTTGATCAGGTCATGAGCGAGCTTGAGAACGGAAGAGGAACACAGTTCGATCCCGAACTTCTCGATCTTTTCCTCGAACTGCTTAAGGACGGAGACATAGACGTGGAAACACTTTATGCCGATGTGGAGGAGAAAAATGCCGGGCGCTGAAAAGAAAAAGATCATATGGGTAGTGATCGCATCTTTCATATGCATCCTGGAATTTTTCGCTTACAGGCATCTGGAAGAAAAAGTCGATTTCGGTCACAAGGATATAACCGTCGGACTGATCGTTGACGGAGACGAGAGCACTCCCTACAGTGAAAATTTCATACGCGCGATGAATACGATGAAGTCCGAATTCGGAGACGACATCGATATCCTGATAAGGTGCAATGTACCGTATGAGGATGTTGAAGAGGTTCTCAGGGAACTTGCGGACAAGAAATGCGATATCATATTCACCAACAGTTACGGCTACGGTGAGACCGTAAAAGAGATCGCCAAGGAATACCCCGGCATACAGTTCTGTCAGGCCACATGCGATAATGCCGATAAGAATATAGTCTCCAATTATCATACCTTTATGGGTGAGATATATGAAGGACGCTATATCGCCGGAATGGTTGCGGGACTCAAACTTACGGAGCTGATAGACAGCGGTGAGATCATTCCCGAGGAAGCGTGGATCGGTTATGTCGGCGCGTATCCCTATCCCGAAGTTATCTCCGGTTATACCGCATTTTTCCTCGGAGCAAGACAGACCTGTCCGAGTGTCAGGATGAGAGTCAAATACACTAACACCTGGACAAGCTATATGCTGGAAAAAGAGATCGCGGGTGAACTGATAGACGAAGGGTGTATCATAATATCACAGCATTCGGATACGATCGGTCCCGCTGTAATGTGTGAAAATGCCGTAACCGACCATCCCGTTTTCCATGTCGGATATAACCAGGACATGATAGATGTTGCGCCCACCACTTCGCTCATAGGAACAAGGGTCAACTGGACTCCCTATATACGCGATGCGATAAGGGCCACGATGAACGGACGCAAGATAGAAGAAGTGATACGCGGAAACGTTCACGGAAACGATATCGGTGCGGGATTCGACAAAGGATGGGTTGAAATGCTCGAGCTCAATCCCGCCATAGCACCCGAAGGCGGGCAGGAACTCATCAACAGATCGATAGAAGATATGAAGAACGGACGCATCCATGTTTTCCGCGGAGACTACATCGGTTATAATCCTACCGATCCTTCCGACTCATGGGATCTCAGGACCGAGTATCACGAAAACAGCGAAAGCTCCGCACCTACATTTAAGTACATCCTTCAGGATGTGATCATAGTAGAATAACCCATTATATATCAGGAGGATATTTATGAAGATAAGAAAGATTTTACTTTCCATGGCTGCCCTTGCGGTTGCGGTATTTGCCTATGCAGGCACATCCCATGCGGCACCGGTTCAAATGGCGGACGGAAATCTCTTTGATCCCGAATTCTATGCAGCATCATATCCCGATGTGGTCAGTATCTTCGGAACTGATCCCAATTACCTCTATCTTCACTATGTGGTATGCGGACAGGCTGAGGGAAGACTTCCCTATGCTCCTAACGGTGCGGCAGCTGTTCCCACGGCTCCTGTCGGAACGGCTCAGCTTCAGCTCGATGTCTTTTCGGCACTTGTCGGACACGGAAGAGTATTTGAGAACGGACATATCATAGCTCAGGCTCCCGGATATATGCAGATCGAGACTCCCGAGTTTATATACACCGTAAGCGGCAACGGCATCAATGTATGGAAGGACGAATCCGTTCTTTTCGATGCGAATGCATATGCAACGCTCAATCCCGATCTTGCGGCTGTTTACGGAACAGATAAGGCAGCACTCTGGAACCAGTACAAGACTCAGGGTGTTTATCAGGGAAGACAGGCAATGGGTACCACACTCAATGCAAATGCCAAGCTTCTCATCATCCAGGTTGCACAGTCCATCACCACTCCTGCCATGACGACAGAGCAGAAGATCCGTGCCGTACATGACTGGATGGTCAACTACGCCAATTACGACACCACCTATGCGGATGTATCCCAGACGATCGAAGGTTTTATGTATAACCGCGTTGCGGTATGCTCCGGATATGCCAAGACCTTCGAGTACTTCATGACCGTTCTCGGAATCCCCTGTGAGACAATAACCGGATACGGAAACGGCGGAGACCACGCCTGGAACAGGGTTGCGGTAAACGGAGTTTGGCTCTATATCGATGTCACCTGGGACGATCCCATTTATACATACAACGGAGTACGCAGGGACAAGCTCAGATATGATTATTACCTGATCCCTGAAGCAAGAATGAATTCGGATCATATTCCCCAGACATATCACGATCTCTACTGATCTGTTATTAATGCACTTTAAATAATTTTATTAAAGGAGCGTAACTATATGATTTACAAATGTAAAAATTGTGGCGGAGATATGGTGTTTGAACCCTCTATCGGAAAGATGAAGTGCCCGTTCTGCGATTCGACCGAGTGTGAAGAAGTAAGCACCGGCTCGGAGATCAAGGACGGCGACGTTGCTACCGAAGAGACCGTACAGGAGCTCGGATATTCGGCAGCCGGAAATCTGCTCTGCCCCAATTGCGGATGTGAGATCGAACTCGGAAAGTTTACATCGGCACTCAGATGTCCTGCATGCGATTCCAACATCATCGTTGATTCCAGAATGCAGGGTGCATACAGGCCTGAATTCATGACTCCTTTCAAGATTGATGAGAAGAAAGCAAAGGACATGATAAAGCAGAAATTTGCTTCCATGAAATTTGCTCCCAGGGATCTTGTCAGCGAAGCAAGACTTAAGAAGATCCAGGGCTGGTATATGCCCACCTGGTTCTATGATATGGATACGACTCTCGATTATTATGCAACCGGCATCCAGGAAAAGAAGGAAACCAAGGGAAATACCGAATACACCCACATAGATTCCTATGATGTCAACCGTGTACTCGATGCTAATTTCCAGAAGCTTCCCGTCGATGCTGCCGATGATCTTCCCGATGATATGATGGATCTCCTTGCTCCTTTCGACACCAAGGAGTCGGTTCCTTATGATTCCAGATATATGTCCGGATTCTATTCCGAGCAGTATAACCAGTCATCCGATGAACTTCGTCCCAGAGCGGAGAAGCAGGTTGAGCATTTCGGAAGAAGCATGTGCTATGACGAAGCACAGACCGGTTCACACGGAAAGTACACCAGGCTTCAGAACGAAAACCTCAAGGTTGCGTACAATTCGGTTCTTCCTCATTACGGACTCATGCCCGTTTGGAAGTATGATTATTCCTATAAGGATCAGCCTTATCCCTTCTATATAAACGGCCAGACCGGAAAGATAGTCGGAACCGCACCCGTAGATCCCAAGCGGGTATGGTCATTTGCTGCGATCGTAGCGCTTGTTGTCATTCTCGTCGGCGTCGGTCTTTCCTTTGTGCTTGATTTCAATTTCTTCCTTCCCGTGGTTGTCGGCCTTGTCATCGGCCTTATCGTCGGATTTGTAAATATGAATCCCGCAGCGGGTAAGGTTACCGTAAATTCCGCGACCTATGTGGCTCCGGGTGACAAGAAGGTCAAGGTTTCGACCGATATCTATAAGGGCAGGGAGACCAAAACCCGTCAACTTAACAATAATTGATAAAAATCGTTGACAAATGCCCGTAAAGTGGGTATATTAGCAAAGTGTGTGATGTTTTAGCGTGCGTGTCTCGCTTTGAATGCATCCCGTCAATGCATTAGGCTAAAGTCACCGGCACTTGTAATAACTTGTTTTGAATATTTTTTGGAGGTGTTACTTTGGCTAACATTAAATCTGCAAAGAAGAGAGTACTTGTTGATCGCAGGAACGAGGAGAGAAATAAGGCTATCCGTTCATCTGCAAAG
The DNA here is from genome assembly GCA_017617005.1 of Lachnospiraceae bacterium. GTDB lineage: Bacteria > Bacillota > Clostridia > Lachnospirales > Lachnospiraceae > AC2028. The sequence goes on along the minus strand of JAFZWW010000124.1, from coordinate 161 downwards.
ACCGCGATCAAGAAGGTTTATTCTGCAGTAGAAGGCGGAGACAAGAGCGCAGCTGAAGCTGAGCTCAGGGAAGCTACCAAGACTCTTGAGATGGCTGCTACCAAGGGCGTATATCACAAGAACAACGTAGCTAACAAGACTTCTAAGATGGCTAAGGCTGT
>JAFZWW010000123.1 GCA_017617005.1 Lachnospiraceae bacterium | reverse complement strand
TTTTGTATAATATCCGAGTGGCTGGAAAGAGCTCCTTAATAGGAATTTTATTCCCGGTCAGATGGGATCATAGCTCAGCTGGGATGAGCGTCCGCTTGACGTGCGGGAGGTCACAGGTTCGAACCCTGTTGGTCCCATTTTAAAAACCCGCTTTGTGAGCGGGTTTTCGTTTTATATCACAGGTATATCTATGAATTTTTCATTTTGTATAATCACCAAAAACGAATCGGCCAAGCTTGATAAATGTCTTTCATGCCTGTCGGTATTTGGCGAGGACATTGCTGTTCTTGATACCGGCTCAACTGATAATAGCATTGAGACTGCTTTGAAATACACATCTAATGTTCATTCTTGTGAATGGAGTGACGATTTCTCCGCTGCGAGAAATCTCTGTGCTTCTTACGCCCAAAATGACAGGGTCATATGTATAGACAGTGATGAATATCTGATATCAGTTGATAAGGCTTCTGTTATAGATGAATTGGAAAGCAATCCACATAGTATCGGACGCATCATAGTATCTAATAATATAACCAGATTCGGAGAAGAACTGGTTCTTGATTCTCCCATTTCACGTATCTATGACAAAACTGTATATCGCTTTTCCGGTGCGATACATGAACAACTGGTTCCGATCATGCCTCAAACAAAAGTGTCATATTATGATTCAAAGATGAAAGTAATTCACGATGGGTACAACGGAACCGTCGAAGAAAGACATAAGAAATCGCTCAGAAATATAGCTATACTGGAAAGAGAACTTAAAAATGATCCCGATAATTGCTATTATCTGTATCAACTCGGAAAAAGCTTATATATGAATGGTGACTTTGACAAGGCCGCTGTTACATTTGAAAAGTGCATCGAAAAAATGCCTGATTCACGTCCTGATTATGTGGAAGATATGTATATATCATACGGGTATTGCCTTTATAATCTGAAAAAATATGAGCGAGCACTATGCCTTGAGAATATCTCAAATATAATGAGCTCTGTTTCTGATTATTGTTTTCTTATGGGGCTTATATACATGAATAATGCACTGTTTGATAAAGCGGTAAACAGTTTTTTGGATGCAACAAAGGCGAATAAAACATATGTTTCCGGTACGGGATCATTTTTGGCTTACTATAATATCGGTGTAATTTATCAGGTTTTGGGGAGAACGGAAGATGCATTGAATTATTATGAAATGTGTAAAGATTATCCCAAGGCAATCCAGAGAAAGTCTGAATTACAAAATGGACTTGAATAAAGCAACACCTAATTGCATTTATCATAAATTTGCAGAAAAAAGATGATATAATTAAACATGTATTAATATGTGCTGCAGAATAATAAAATGAGGTTTCAGAAATAAATTCTTCATCCTCTGCAAGCTGAAAATGCAGAGGATTTTTATTTTTCCGAGGTGAGAGAATGCTTTATCAATTCATTACGGATGCGGATACGAAGAATGCGGTGATGCTCATCGGGGCACTGCTTTCATTTGTACTCACATTCATAGCACTTAAGCTCTTTGAAAAGAAACTTCCCACAGACGGCGGAAGAGAATTTGCCGTAGACGGCACCAAGTCGATCGGTAAGCCCAGGGGCGCGGGTATAGTCTTTATACTGGTCTTTACCCTGATATCCCTCTTTTTTGCAAAGCTCAGCCTCGAGAACCTGCTTTATTACCTGCTCATCATATTCTGCATGCTCACGGGATTTCTGGATGATGCAGCGGCGAATCCCTGGGGCGAGATGAAAAAAGGAATCCTGGACCTTGTCGTTTCGGTGATGACGGCGCTTGTCTTTTATTATCACAACGGCTCGGATGTTCACTTTGCACTTGCGGGCGCCACGATCCATTTCCATCCCGTATTGTTCATTATCCTTGCCGTGATGCTCGTGTGGGCCAGCATAAACGTTACCAACTGCTGCGACGGCGTTGACGGACTCTGCGGCACGCTTTCCATCACAAGCGGCGTATCGATATTCGCTCTTGCATTTATCCTCGGAAGCCTGGAAAAGGTCGGCTCCGGTATTCTTTTCATGATAATGGCGCTCCTTGCGTACCTCTGGTACAACTCGACACCTTCAAGGCTCCTCATGGGCGATGCGGGCTCGAGGGCGATAGGAGTATTCCTTGCGATCACGGTTCTTCTGACGGGAGCTCCTTTCATGTTCCTGATCCTGTGCCTGATCATAATCCTCGACGGAGGCCTCGGGCTTTTCAAGGTCACCTTTATCAGGGTGTTCAAGGTAAATCCCATGAAGAACATCCGCACGCCGCTCCACGACCACTTCCGCAAGAAGGGCGGATGGTCCAACACCCAGGTCGTGAACAGGTTTATGATCCTGCAGGCGCTGATCTCCCTGATAGCCCTCGGAATGGTGAAATGACATGTATGACAAGCTGACTAGATCCGACATCAAAAAGATGGAGGAAGAAATAGAATACAGAAAGCTCGTGGTCCGTCCCAAGGCGGTCGAGGACGTTCGTGAAGCCGCCGCGCAAGGCGACAGGTCCGAGAATTTCGAGTATTATGCCGCGAAGAAATTCAACAGGCAGAACAATTCGAGGATCAGCTATCTCGAGCGCATGATCCGCACGGCCACGATCATCGATGATGAGTCAAAAGAAGACGAGGTCGGACTCAACAACACCGTAACCGTAGAATTTCTCGCGGACGGAAGCACGCAGCAGTTTAAGATCGTTACCACGATAAGGGGCGATTCCTTAAACGGCCTCATAACCAACGAATCACCGCTCGGAAAAGCCCTCCTGCATAAGCATGTGGGCGATGTATGCCATATCAGGGTTAACGATGCGGTCGAATACGACGTAAAGATAATCGCACTGGAGAACACGGATGACGAAGGAGACGAGATCAGATCGTTCTAACGAACCCATAAAACCCGGCAAGCTGGTCTTCAGGCTGGTCGTCTTTTTCCTGATGTACATAGTCTATAAGTTCCTGACCGAGACGATCCTAAGGCTTGCGACGGCTGTCCTTGCTCCGTCGATCGGCGGGAATTTGGCATCGTTTTTCGTGGTGTATCAGACGGAAGGACTTGACCTTACTCCGGACTGGTCCGTGATCATCACGGGTATATCCTTCGTGGCGGCGGGACTGATGATCCGTTCCAAGGCCATGGAGTACGACACCAAGTACTCTCCGAAAAAAGAATACGATAAGAAATTTACTGTCCTGACCGGACTTATCACGATATCGCTGGCAATAGTCCTGAACATCCTGATCTACAAGCTCGGGATCGCAGCGCTTTCCCCTGCCTATGAGCAGGTCGCCGAGAACCAGTATTCATGCTCGTTTATCGTCGGGCTCATCGTATACGGTTTTATGAGCCCCTTTTCCGAGGAATTCATGTTCAGGGGGATCCTTTACAACGGACTCAAGAGGCTCTATGTCGGATATGCCCCGCTGATAATGTGCAGCGCCCTTTTTGCGATCTATCACGGAAACGGCATCCAGGGCATATACGGATTCCTGGCTTCCGCATTCATCATCTTTTCCTACGAAAAGTGCGGTGATATCAGGATCTGTATAATGATACACATGTTATTTAATATATCTTCCTATGTGCTGACCTATGCCGCAAAAGCTCTCGGAAACACGGGACTCTGGGTTGTTTTCGGAGTGTTCCTTGCAATCGGTGCAGCGGGAGCCTATCTGCTTTATCATAAAAAAGAAGACAAAAAAGTTTCTGCCGATGACAAAACCTGAAGAAAAAACACCCTCAGTGGGATTCAGAAAATATATCGAAGATCATGAACCTCTCATCCGTGATCTGTTGGATTCACTTGCACTTTTGGTGCTTTCGCTCTACCCCTTCAGAAATATTCATAAAGGCCTCGACCTCTGGGATACGGGCTACAATCTCGCCAATTTCCGCTACATGGGCATGGATCATATGGATCCCATGTGGCTGTTTTCCACGTACCTGGCTAATTCGGTCGGGCATATTTTCACCCTGCTCCCATATGGCCACACGCTTCTGGGAATGAATTTCTACACGGCTTTCGTTCCCGCGCTGATGGCTGTCCTTATGTACCTGTTCCTTACCAGGGAACTTAAGATGCCGGGCTGGATCGCGTTTGTCGCCGAGTTCACGGCTCTTTCCATGTGCTGGGCGCCAACGACCGTCCTTTACCACTATCTGACCTACCTGATAATCACCTTCTCCGCGCTCATGCTCTACAGGGGCATCACTGAGGATGAAGCGCTCACCATAGCGATCTCGGGCGGACTCTGCGGACTCGGTATCTTCGTAAGGTTCTCAAATCTTCCCCAGGCATCGCTCCTTGTCGCGATATGGATGTACGGCATTTTTGAATTCAGTGAGGCATACCGCTCCGGCGACGGCGTTAAGATGCCTTCGAGGGTCGAGGCCTTCAAAAAGACCTTTATCCGGGGCTTTTGGTTCTGTCTGGGCTACGTCCTGGCATTTTCCGTCTTTTTCCTTTACATGGGCATCAGATACAGCTTTGCGGCATATTTAGGCGGCATCAGGGAACTTTTCACTATCCCCGACAGTGCAGCCGGATACGGACCCGTGGCGATGATCATGGCGCTCCTTAAGATGTACACGGACCAGATCTACTGGATCCTGAGGCTCCTCGTTTTTGCGGTGGCAGCAGGCGTCATCCGCTTCCTTGCCACATTCGTCAATGACAGGTATTCCCTCGGAAAAGAAGACGAAAAGGGCCGCGGAACCTCCCAGAGACTTATAGATGCCCTTGCCAATTTCTCGGGCGTAATAATAGGCATCTGTGCTGTGATGTTCCTTGTTTTAAGGGATACCATCGTTTATGACTATACGAATTACTACAGTTGGAGGCTTCTTGCGGGCAAGATCGCATTTGTGACCCTTTGCTGCTGCCTTATCGGGGTCTTCAGAAGGAATCTGCCGGCTTCAAAGAGACTCCTTGCAGTGCTTGCGGCCTACGTGCTCCTGATCACCGGAATCGGCGGAAATAACGCCGACATGTCGGTCTACAACAACGCATTCTTCTGGCTTCCGGTCATGCTCTGGTCGCTGTATGAGCTCATTAAGGGTTATAAGATATCATGGCTGTACGGACTGAAATGCGTACTCCTTGCGGTGACGGTCTTTTTCTTCATCCAGACATCGTTCTTCGGTGCGAATTTCGCATTCTGCGAGGCTTCCGAAGGAGCCGGTGTGCAAAGGGGCTATGGCGCAGAGGATAACCCCACCCTAAAGGGAATCAGGATGGGGTATGAAAAGTCTGCCTGCATCACAGGACTCAGCGCTTACATCCGGAGCAGGGGGCTTGGCGACAGGGAGCTTATAAGCTACGGTTACATCCCCGGCATGTCCTTCTATCTCGAAATGACCCCCGCGTTCAATCCCTGGCCGGATCTCGACAGTTACGGCATCGAAAAGATGGAAACGGAGCTTAATGAGATTGCCGCAAGGGTGGATGGTTCTCTGGAGGAAAACGAAGTCGGCGAGTACTATGAAAAGCCGGTCATCATCATCTGTATTTCCGACAATGCATCCACGAGCAAGAACGAAGAAAAGTGGAAGATGATCTACGATTTCATCGAAAAAGAAGACTATAAGCTGACCTATACCGACTCGCTCTTTGCGGTGTACGAATAGGCTAATAACTAATGATATCTAATTTTGAGAAGGTGCGTTAGTATGAGTGATAATGCGGTTTCTACGAAAAATAACACACGCAATTACGGACTCGACCTTTTGAGATGTGTAGCAATGATAATGATTGTTATTTTACACTATCTCGACAAGGGAAAGGTGCTTACACCGCTTTCTTCCGGAGAGCCTTTTAAGGCGGCCGATGTGACTGCCTGGTTCATGGAAGCGCTTGCGATAGTTGCCGTAAACCTCTACATGCTCATGAGCGGTTACCTTCTTTACAAGAGCAGCTTCAAGCTTTCGAGACTGATCAACCTGGTCATTAAGGTATGGCTGTATTCGGTCATCGTGGGACTCCTCGGAATAGTCCTCGGCGGACCCGTTGAACCCGTGGATACATATTTCATCCTCAGGCTCCTTCTTCCGATCTCGATGAACACATACTGGTTCATGAGCGCATATGTTTTCTTCTATCTGCTCACACCTGTACTCGGTATCGCTGCAAGGGCCATGAGCAAGGTTCAGCTGAAGTTCCTGCTCGTTGCTCTGATGGTCTTCCATGTGATCATCAAGTCGGTAATCCCCGCAAAACTGGACGGAGATGCATTCGGAATGAATGCCATGTGGTACATCGTCCTTTACTTTGTGGCTGTTTATATCCGCAGGTTTACCGCCTGGGGAGACGAAGAGGGCGCTGACAGCGCAAAAAGACCCGCGGCCTGGATCTCATTCGTTCTTTATGTTGCCGGAGCATTCCTCGTTATGGGAGAAGCACTTGTCATCAGGAGCATATATGTTAAGACAGGAAGCCTTTCTTATATCCTCAGGATCAGCTACGATTACAACCACATTCTGGTACTTATAACATCCATAGCACTGTTCACCGGATTCCTTTCGTTACGGATACCGGTTAAGGTCGGACAGTACTTCGGAATAGTCGGAAAATATTCACTCGGTGTTTATCTGCTTCATGAAAATCTGTCGATCAGATATGCCTGGGAGAAGCTTCTGGGATGTGAAAAAGTTAATGGTGTAGCAAGCGTTATTTTAATGACATTAATGGCTGCAATCGTGGTTTTCATAATAGGTGTTATTGTTGATTTTTGCGGAAGTTTCGCGGCTTTCTGCATTCTCAGTGCCCTGAAAAAAACGAAAGTCGGAAAGTCATTTACCGGACTTATGAAGAAGGCAGATTTCGTATTTTCTTCAACCGAAGGCAGTACCAAAAACGAGGCTTGATATGGCTGATGAAGTTGCAAGAGATCAGATAACCATATCTGTCAGAGGTCTCGTTGAATTTATCTTAAGGAGCGGTGATATAGACAACTCCGGAGCAGGTCCCGTAGGCACCGAAGTTATGCTGAAAGGCAGCAGGCTTCACCGTAAGCTCCAGGGGATGAGAGGGCCCGGTTATATAGCCGAGATGCCCCTTAAGATAAGCGTCCCTTATGATGAATATGATATAAATGTCGAAGGCCGTGCTGACGGCATCTACACAGACCCGGAGGAAAAGCCCGGGATCTGTATCGAAGAGATCAAAGGAACCTACAAGAAAACAGAGAAAATGAAGGAGCCTGTGCCGGTGCATACCGCCCAGGCAAAATGCTATGCCCATATGTACTTAAATACCGTCCCGGAGGGCATGGACCTGCCTTCAATCGGTGTCCGCATAACCTATGCGAACCTCGACGACGAGACGGTTAAGTATTTTGACATGGATTTTACAAGGCCCCAGCTGGACGTATGGTTCCGTGACCTCGTCGACAGCTACAGCAAATGGGCGGATCTTGAGAGAAAGTGGAAGCAGGTAAGGCAGGCTTCGATCAAGGAGATACAGTTCCCCTTTGAATACAGGAAGGGACAGAAAAAGCTCGCTGTAAGCGTATATCAGACGATCCTGGAGGAAAAAAAGCTCTACCTCGAGGCCCCCACGGGCTGCGGAAAGACGATGTCCGTCCTTTTCCCTTCGGTAAAGGCAATGGGAGAGGGGCTCTGCGACAGGGTTTTCTACCTTACGGCCAAGACTATTACAAGAACCGCACCCGAGGAAGCCTTCGAGATCCTGAGAAATGAGGGACTTAAGGCCAAGACCGTGACCCTGACCGCCAAGGAAAAGATCTGTTTCCTTGAAAAGCCCGACTGTAATCCCATAGCCTGCAAGTACGCAAAGGGCCATTTTGACAGGATTAACGACGCACTATATGCACTGGTCAGCGAGCAGACCTCGTTTACAAGGGAGGTCATCCTCAAATATGCCGAAAAATACCGTGTCTGTCCCTTTGAACTAAGCCTTGATGCGGCGCTCTTTTCGGACGGGATAATCTGCGATTACAACTATCTCTTCGATCCCCATGCAAGGCTCAAGAGGTTCTTCGAGAGCGCATCCGCGGAAAAGTACATATTCCTGGTGGATGAGGCACACAATCTGCCCGCCCGTGCAAGGGAGATGTACAGTGCCGCCATAGGCGAAAAAGAGCTAAAGACCCTGAAAAATACGATAAAACAGTCGCTCGGCGGGGATACGAAGAGCGAATTTTTGCGAAAAGAGTACCCTTCCAAGATATCCTCGAGGATCTCCAAGGTCCTGAAGGAGCTTAAGTCCATAAGGGCTTCATACGGCGATGATACGGTGATCGCGGGCTTTGAAGAGGACTGGTACAAATTCGATACGGGGCTCGAGGAGCTCGTAAAGAGCTTGGAGAGGCTTCATTCCGTGCTTTCGGACTATATCGAGGAGAGGGAAAAGCCCGGCAAGATACAGCAGGACCTTCGTGACAAGCTCCTTGATATGTACTTCGGGATATCGGATTTCCTGGACGTTTTCGAGGATCTCGGGGACGATTACGTGATATATGACAAGGATTCCTACGAGGAAGGCTTTAAGGTGGTGCTTTTCTGCACGGATCCGGGCCGAAAAGTGGCCGAGTGCCTTGCAAACGGAAGGGCTTCGGTTCTGTTTTCCGCGACAATGCTGCCGATACGTTACTATAAGGGGCTTCTCGGCGGAACCGACGAGGACTACGAGGTCTATGCGGAGTCCGTATTTGACCCGTCTAAAAGAGGAATATTCATCGCATCGGATGTTACCACGAGGTTTAAGGACCGTTCCGAGGACGAATTTTTCAGGACCGCGGACCATATTTCGAGGATTATCAGGCCAAAGAGCGGCAATTATATGGTCTTCTTCCCGTCATATTCGTATATGTACAAGGTTGCGGAGATCTTCGAGGACGCGTTCCTTACTCCCGGAGATACACTTCGTGTACAGACGGAGGGCATGACTGAGAGCGAAAAAGAGGAATTCCTCGAGGAATTTAACCGCTCAGGGCCTGCCGCAGCGGCCGGATGCGGTGAAACTTCTTCGGAGGACGGTTCTGAAGCTCAGAATTCAGCCGGAAGCGGAGCACAGGGCATTGCGGGCGGTTCTCTTATAGGATTCTGCGTCATGGGCGGCATCTTCTCCGAGGGTATCGACCTTAAGGGTGAGTCTCTTATCGGCGCCATCTGCGTCGGCCCCGGAATTCCCGGCGTCGACCTGGAGCGGGATATCCTCAGGTCCTACTTCGACGGCTACGACAGGATGGGCTATGAATATGCCTATATGTACCCCGGAATGAACAAGGTCCTCCAGGCGGCCGGAAGGGTCATCAGGACCGAGGAAGATACGGGTATCGTGGCCCTGCTCGACAAAAGATTCCTGAGCGACGGCTACAGAAGACTCTTCCCGAGAGAGTGGACCGACATAAAAGTTACCGATCTGGACCACATCAGAGAGCATGTGGCGTCATTCTGGGAAAATATCGAATAAATTCCCCTTTTTTCCCGGTCATAACCGGCATTTATCCATCATTTAACCCTCATTTTCGCACAAGGCGGGAGTGAGGGTTTTTCCGTATTTCCCTATCCCTATATATAGTGGTCCCTCCTCCCTGCTATACAAGACACCTAATATGACGACACTGACGTTACTTGACGTTGGTGTCGTTTTTAAGTGAGTTAAGTGAAAACAGTTGTGATTTAGAAGGCGTTTCAGTTGACATAAATTTTAATGCCTTATGTTATCAGGGCACTTTTCTGATCGGTTGCATTTTCGATTATGTATCCTCGGAATGATTTTATATCATTCATAATCTTTCAAAATGACACGCAATTTCGTGAGGAACTGACGTCATTATTCTATGTGGATAACTCAGTGGATTGTGTGGAGAAGCAATCAAAATCCCTGCGAAATTCACCGGATTATGACACAGCTGTAAAAAGATGTGTCGTCATATACCGGATGATATTTTGCAAGCCGAATTTCGTGACGGATGAAATCAATCGTAACAACTCGAAAATAGTTTCGTGATTTATGGTAACCATACTTTTCAGTATTTATCGGGTTAACATAAAAAAATACCCCTCGAAATCACCATTCGAGGGGTATCACATTCTAACTTCCGTTAGCCCGATCTATCGATCCGGCTTTCACATTTTCATCCGGCCTTTTCTTCGTAGCTCAGTGCTCGCACTTCAAAAACTTCACACTGTACGGCTCCAGCCTTGCGCCTCCTCCGAAATCGAAGTCCTTTCCGGTGATCAGGTCGACCGCTTTTCCGCATCCTGCATCAAAATGAGCCGTATATTCGTTCTCTTCGATGTTGATCGCGACCAGGACCCTTTCATGCTCGGACTGTCTCTGGAAGATGCACTGCTTGTTCGTGAGCACCAGCGATCTGAAATCGCCGTAATTGAGTGCCTCGGAGTCCTTCTTTGCGGCAGCCATGGCCTGAATCGTATCGGTAAGAGCGTTCCACTGAGGCGTATCGAAGCACTTGCGCAGAGCGGGATCGCCTTCGGACTTATTCGCCTTCTCGCCCCATTCGCTGCCGTAGTAGATCATTGGTATTCCGGGCATTCCGAAGATGAATCCGTACATGAGGGGCAGGTGGTTTTCGTTATTTACCACGCTTGCCGCTCTCGTTACATCGTGATTGTCGACGAATGACCAGAGGTGGCGTCCCTTGTAGAGCGTCCAGTTCTCGGGTCCGAACTGCCTTAAGAGCGAATGCACTATCTCGAAGCAGTTGTAGCTGTTCATGCTCGAGAAGATGCCTTTGTAGCACTCATAATTCGTAGCACTGTCGAGTCCTGCGTTCAGCCACTTATTGTAATCACCGTGAAGAAGCTCACCGCCCAGGAAGAAGTCCTGCTTGATTCCGTCCACATGGCTTCTTAAGCGCCTTATGAAGTCCTCGGGCAGGCAATAGGCCACATCGAGCCTTAATCCGTCGATATCATAGTCCCTGATCCATCCCGAAACCGCATCCATGAGGTGGTTAACGACATCAGGATTCCAAAGGTTGAGCTTTACGAGGTCGTAATTGCCTTCCCAGCCTTCGTACCAGAGCCCGTCGTTATAATTCGAATTTCCGTCGAATGCGATCCTTGCAAACCAGGAAACGTAAGGGGAGCTTTCTCTTTTTTCAAGGACATCCTTGAATGCCCAGAAGCCCCTTCCCACGTGGTTGAAGACGCCGTCGAGCACGATCCTGATGCCCTCCGCATGAAGAGATTTGCAGACTTCCGCGAAATCCTCGTTCGTGCCGAGTCTTGTGTCTATTTTGTTGTAATCCCTGGTGTTGTATCCGTGAGTGTCGGATTCGAAGACGGGAGAGAAGTAGACGGCCGTAATGCCGAGTTTTTTGAGGTGGGGTATCCACTCCTTTACCTTGAGGATCCGGTGCTCCGAAACCCCGTCATTTTCGAAGGGTGCTCCGCAGAATCCCAAGGGATAGATCTGGTAAAAAACACTTTCGTAAGCCCACATAAGAATTCTCCTTTTCAGGTTTTCTCAAATATACCATATTTCTTGACATCACGCACTCTTTCCACTACTATGAAAAGAGTTTTTTATTCATAATAAATGCGAAAAAAATTTTAGTACTAAGGAGCTTTACGAAAATGAGCAGGGAACTTGCAAAAACCTACGATCCCAAAGGAATTGAGGACCGTTTATACCAAAAATGGCTGGATAAGAAATATTTCCACGCTGAAGTGGATCATTCCAAGACTCCCTTTACCATAGTCATTCCGCCCCCAAATATCACCGGACAGCTCCATATGGGCCACGCCCTTGATAACACCATGCAGGATATCCTTATCCGCTGGAAGAGAATGCAGGGCTTTAATGCACTCTGGCAGCCCGGAACCGACCATGCTTCGATCGCAACCGAAGTCAGGATCATCGAGGAACTCAAGAAGCAGGGGATCGACAAGCACGACCTCGGCCGTGAAGGCTTCCTCGAGAAGGCGTGGGAGTGGAAAAAAGAATACGGCGGACGCATCATCAGCCAGCTTAAGAAAATGGGCTCTTCCTGTGACTGGGACAGGGAGCGTTTCACCATGGACGAAGGCTGCAACAAGGCCGTAACCGAAGTTTTCTGCAAGATGCATGAAAAAGGATATATCTACAAGGGCAAGAGGATCATCAACTGGTGCCCCGTTTGTAATACATCCATTTCCGATGCGGAGGTTGAGTACGAGGAGCAGGCAGGACATCTCTGGCACATCA
>JAFZWW010000122.1 GCA_017617005.1 Lachnospiraceae bacterium | reverse complement strand
TTCATGCCGAGTGCATCAATACGTTTCTTGACAAGCTCGTTCATATCAATGACACGCTTGTCATTTCCCATATTCATATACGAGGTTTTATACAGGTTAGACAACTATCTCATCTCCGCCGCCTCTGGAGATAACGATCTCGCCGGAATCCTCCAGTTTACGGATAATATTAACAATCTTCTGCTGGGCTTCTTCAACATCCTTCATACGCACGGGACCCATGAATTCCATGTCTTCTTTTATCATGGTTGCAAGACGCTTTGAAAGGTTATTGAATATAGCATTCTGTACCTGCTCATTCGCAGCCTTGAGAGCAATGCCGAGATCGTTGTTGTCGACATCACGCAGCACTCTTTGAATGGATCTGTCGTCGAGAAGAAGGATATCTTCGAATACGAACATCTTCTTTCTGATCTCGTCGGCAAGCTCGGGTTCTTCGATCTCGAGGGATTCCATGATGTGCTTCTCGGTACCGCGGTCGACGGAGTTGAGGATCTCGACAACCGAATCGACACCGCCGATGATCGTGTAGTCCTGATTGACAAGGGATGCGAGCTTCTGTTCGAGAACATTCTCGACTTCCTTGATGACATCGGGACTGGTCCTGTCCATTACCGCTATTCTTCTCGCAACATCAGCCTGACGGTCGGGTGCGAGTCCGGATATGATCTGTGCGGCCTGTCCGGGAGCAAGGTATGAAAGGATGAGTGCTATGGTCTGGGGATGCTCATCCTGAATGAAGTTAATGAGCTGAGAAGCGTCTGTTTTTCGGACAAATTCGAAAGGCTTGACCTGAAGAGATGCGGTAAGTCTTCCGATGACATCCATTGCCTTTTCGCTTCCGAGTGATTTCTCGAGAAGCTCTCTGGCGTAATTGATACCGCCTTCGGCAATGTACTGCTGTGCAAGACATACTCCGTAGAATTCTTCGAGTATCGCTTCCTTGACATCGGGACCGACGGTCCTTGTATTGGCTATCTCAAGGGTAAGCTCTTCTATCTCTTCTTCCTTGAGGTGCTTGAATATACCTGCGCTCCTCTCAGGTCCAAGTGTGATGAGGAGGATCGCAGCTTTCTGAACTCCGCTCAGATCATTTGATGAAGATAAAGCCATTTAGAGTTACTCCTTAGATCAGCCCCAGTCGTCTGTCAGCCAGTTACGGAGAAGTGCTGCAGCAGCTTCGGGATTTTCATCAACAAATTTTTCTATCATCCTTCTTGTCTCAGATTTATTCTCGACATCAATGTTCTCAATCTGAGGCTCGGGATTGGACTGAAGAAGCTGTTCGACGGAAAGTTCCGTCTCGGTTTCCTCTTCGTTCTTCCTGCCGCCCATGCTCCTGAGAATGACAAATGCAAGAAGTCCGAGAATAAGAATGATGAGGAATGCGGACAGTACGGTCGTCCAGCTTATCGCAAGGCTTTCCTTGTCATAGAAGATCGGTGACTCGTAAGCAACGATGGTGATATTCTCAACCGGGATACCGGTAGCGTTTGATGCGATCTGATAAAGCTCCGGATCGACTTCAAGCTTCTTATCTGCGGAATTGGCGAGCTTATATTCTTCCCAGGTCGTTCCGTCAAGAAGTCCCTGTGCCTTGACATCCTCTTCGTGGATCTCCTTATAAGAGATCGCAGCTATGGACATCGAAGAAGTCGAATATTTGATGGCACCCGCGGGAGTCACCTTATACTCGGAGGATTCATTGGGAAGATAATCCTTCTCAAGTTCTGTCGTCGACTGTGAACTGGTGCCGTAATCGCTGGTCACGTATGTGGTGCCCTCGCCGTTCGAATCGGTTCCGGGAATACCTCCCACACCGTTTTCCGCGGTGGACTCATACTGCTCTTCATGTGAGAGCATACCTTCGGTACGGTCCGAATTTGCATAATATTCCTTTACGGTCTTCTCGTAATTGGAATAATCCATATCGAGATGACTTGTAACTTCGACATTGTTGTAATTGGGAGTTCCGAGAAGAACACGCTTTACCTGGTTGGCAATCATCGCCTCGGCCTGGTTTCTGAGTTCCTGCATGGAATTTGCGATGCCCGATGATGAATAATCGTCACCGCCCGCAAAAAGAAGCGTACCGTCGGAATCAAGTATGGTGATATTTGCGGTATTGCTGTTTCTTAAGAATGTCTGGATACACTTTGCAAGATTTGCCGCCTTGGCTGCGGTAAAGCTTCCGTCATGTTCTATCTGGATATATGCGGAGGACTCTTCTTCATTGGAGATGAGCGTTCCGGTATCTTCGGGAATATTGAGATTGACCTTACAGCTCTTGACTCCGTCAATCTCAAGAATCACTGCCTTGAGCTTGTTCTCGTAATAGAGCTGATACATCTTGGCACGGTCGGAGGTAGTTGTGGAAAGGCTGCTGCTGAGGGCATCCTCGAGAGAATATTCCTCGGGAACATAACCGGATGAACCGAGAGCAAGTTCGGCCTGTGTATACTGCGTGGTCTGAACACTTATGGTAAGGGCATCCTGGGATTCGATATGCTGAATGGAATTCTCGTCAAGAATGGCGATTATCTGGGATGCATCCTTGGTGTTGGGTGCGGTGATCAGGACCTTGTACTTGGGCCTGGAAACAAAAAAGATGATGAGAGCAAAGACCGCGATTGCAAAAAGGGCAAGACCTATGATGATGCCTTTTTGTCTCGCAGTGAATTTGTTCCACCACTCTTTGATCTTTTCAATTGTCTCCTTGATTCTCTCGGGCATTTCAAGCCTCCTGAACGGCAGACTATTTTACACCTGCATCTGCATTATTTCTTTATAAGCTTCAAGAAGTCTGTCCCTTACGGCGACGGTATACTGGAGAGCGGTCTGTGCTTTCTCAAGTGCCACGGTAAGATCATGTGCGGAATCCGACTGACCGAGAGCAAAGAGTATCTCCTGGTTCTCCGCCTCCGAAAGATATGCATTCGTAGTCTTGATACTGTCTACAGCCGAATTGAATACCGACGAAAAAAGAGTCCCGTCGGAACTTTCCCCCTGAAGTGAATTAACACCCTTTGCAGCGGATGATGTTTTGTAAAAATCGGCTGCACCGGTAAGTTCATGTACAAGTGATGCGTTCATTTATTCCCCTCTTACGATCAACCCTGTCCCATCTGAAGTCCCTGCTGCGTCATAGCCTTGGTGGCTTCAAATGCCGTTACGTTTGCTTCGTAGGAACGGCTCGCATCTATCAGGTTCGTCATCTCGGTAATGATATTTACATTGGGATACATTACATATCCGTTCTCGTCCGCATCGGGATGCGAAGGATCGTAGACCATGTTCTGGGGAGTCTTTTGATCCTCAAGAACCCTGGCAACCTTAACTCCCTTGCCTGCGTAATTCTTTGAAACCGAATTGAGGACATGACTGAAGGTATCGCTTCCCCTGACACCCTTTTCCTCAAAGTAGACAACCTTTCTCACATAAGGAGACCCATCCTTGGTACGGGTTGTGTTCGCATTCGCAACGTTCTCGGATATGATATCCATCCTGTAACGCTGGGCTGTAAGGCCTGATGCGCTGATGTCAAATGCCGTAAACATTCCCATAGGATACTCCTTTCATTACTTCATGACACGCTGAAGGTTTTCAAATTCAGCGGTAATGCTTCTCATAAGTCCCTGGTACTGAAGCTGGTTTCTCGCAAGCAGTACGTTTTCATTTTCTATGTCGACATTGTTCCTGTCGGTACGGTACGAATAGCTTGCCGCATCGGTATAAGCTCCCACTTTCAGATTGGAGAGATTAACGTTTGCGACCTTTTCATCCATTGATTCGGATCTGCGGTAACCAAGCTCCTTTTCAAGGACGGACTCAAAATCAACGTCCTGTCTCTTATAGCCCGGAGTATCGACATTGGCGATGTTGTTGGAAATGCACTGATCCCTGAGCCAGGATGCATCAGCGGCTTTTTCAAGCACGTTAATATAATCAAATGCACTTGTATTGACCATAAACACTCCTTTTTAGGCATAAAAGCACTCTTTTATACCTTACCAAATATTAATTATACTGAAAATACCAAAAAACACAATATCTTTTTAGGATTACGGGCCCTTACCACAAAATCTTGTGTAAACCGAAACCGATTCTTAAAATGCGGTTTCTATATACAAAAAAAGGACCTACCCGAAAGTAAATCCTTTTAACGTACGTCAATCCGTTTTATATTGTGTCTTCATTATACCGCGCGTATATGCGGTTTTTCAAGTCACTTGATACCCTGGGATACCTTCATGGATCCGATCTCGTCGAACACATACTCGTTAAGGATCTTGATATATGTGCCCTTCATGCCGGAGGATCTCGATTCGATGATGCCGGCACTTTCGAACTTTCTCAGCGCGTTAACGATGACACTTCTCGTTATACCTACTCTATCGGCTATTTTGCTCGCAACCAATATACCCTCATCGCCTTCAAGTTCATCAAATATGTGAACGATCGCTTCCATCTCGGAAAAAGAAAGAGTGCTGATGGCGGATTTTACTACCGCGATCTTCCTGCTCTCCTCCGCACTTTCCTCGCTCACGGAGCGAAGCATCTCGAGACCCACGACCGTGGTTCCGTATTCGAGAAGGATTATATCGTCGATATCGTATTCTTTATCCGTACGATACACAAAAAGAGTACCGAGCCTCTCACCCGCGATCTCTATCGGGGTGATGATGGCCTTGTACATCTTGGTATCGGTCTTTTCAAAACCGAGCGTATCCAGATTTACATTTTCCTTGGTGGAAAGAACGGAAAGAAGTCTTTCGTTCAGCATCTTGTCGATGAACTCACCGACATTACCGCCAATGAGTTCGGCGATGGGCTCTTCACCGGGAAGAAGTCCCTGGCCGAGAAGCTTGCCCTTCCTGCTGATAACGATGACACTTGAAGAAAGGATATCACGCATTACGGAGCAGATATCATTAAATACAACCTTGCTGGAATTGTTGTTGTGGAGCAGACTTCCTATTTTTCTTGTCTTATCAAGAAGCTGTACACTACTCATACCTGCCTCCGTCAAATAAACGCACAAATACGCTACGGAGTGATTGTATCAAATAAATATGCTCTTTTCAATGCAAATTTTCAGAAACTTTTGAACAATTTTACAAACTTTTTAAATATTTAGCGAATTATATTTCACTCTTCGTTTTCGAGGTTCTCGGAATAACCGCATTCCTTGTCGGAGCATACGGCCTTCTTTCCCTTGATGACCATGAACTTTCCGCACTTGGGGCAGGGCTTTTTCGCGGGTCTGTCCCAGCTCATGAATTCACAATCGGGATATCCGAGGCAACCGTAATATTTTCTGCCCTTTCTGGTGATCTTGATAACGATCTCGTTACCGCATGAAGGACAGGCGATTCCGGTCTTCTCGTAGTAAGGCTTGGTATTCTTGCACTCGGGATATCCGGGGCATGCAAGGAACTTTCCGGAAGGACCGTACTTGATGACGAGCTTTCTTCCGCACTTTTCGCAAGTTTCGTCGGACTCCTCTTCCTTGATCTCGATCTTGTCGAGTTCTTCATTCGCCTTATCGACCGATTCCTTAAGGTCGGGATAGAAATTCCTGATGACGGTCTTCCACTTTACTTCGCCTTCTTCGACACCGTCGAGAAGTCCCTCGACATTTGCGGTAAACTTCGCATCGACGATTGAAGGGAATGCCTGGCTCATAAGATCGTCTACGGCATGTCCGATGTCGGTAACGTAAAGGTTCTTCTGTTCCTTGGTCACATAACGTCTCTTGATGAGGGTTGTGATGGTGGGAGCATAGGTGCTGGGACGTCCGATGCCCTGCTCCTCGAGAGCCCTTACGAGAGAACTTTCGGTGTAATGAGCGGGAGGCTGGGTGAAGTGCTGCTTGGGATCGAGATCCTTGAGTGAAAGAACGGACTTTTCACTTACGGCCGAATCAAGGCTCTTTTCATCCTCGGTGTCGTCAGCCTGGATATAAACCTTTCTGTATCCTTCGAAGGTAAGTCTGCTTGATGATACGGTAAAAACATGCTTGCCTGCATTGATCCTGATCGAAAGTGTCTCATAGACTGCGGGAGTCATGCGGCTTGCAAGAAATCTCTGCCAGATGAGCTTATAAAGCCTGTACTGGTCTCTTGAAAGCTGTCCCTTGATGGATTCGGGATTTCTTGTAAGAAGCGTAGGTCTGATGGCTTCATGGGCATCCTGTATCCTCTTACCGGTATCCCTGCTCTCTGTCTTTCCCGCAGAATACTCAGG
>JAFZWW010000121.1 GCA_017617005.1 Lachnospiraceae bacterium | reverse complement strand
GATTTTTAACGAACGGGACTATTCTGTTATATAAATCCTTGTTCATTGGTTCTCCATATGCAGCCGACAGGAATCGAACCTGCATTAAAGGCGTCGGAGGCCTTCGTTCTATCCATTAGACTACGGCTGCAAGTTTAATGGAATCTGTAACGGTTTTTTATTTGTTACAAATTTATTACAATCTTTGGGATTGTACCATAAATGGCGTTTTGTGTAAAGTTTTGGGCCCTCCGCCGCCCCATCGTCAGGAAGCTGCGGTTATCTTCCCGGTATCCCTGTCAAAACGGTAAAGCGTATCCGAAAGAACGTCCTGCGGAGCCACCTGGGTCCTGTTTATGGCCCTGATCATATCCTTGAGATATTTGATATCCGATCCGTTATTATCGGATAAGACAATAAGCTCATGTATCGAACTGGGGATGATATAAAGACTGCTTCCGAGCATTTCGGATACCTCCTCCAGCATTCCGGGATAAAGCATCACGGCGGCACCGAGGGTAAGACGCTCATTTGAGATCACATAGAGTCCAAGCTCCTTCAGGTCATCCGTTACATCGGAAGTCTTGTCCGGACACATCTTCTTCATCATACTGAATATATCCCTGCAGGTTCCGGGAAGTATCCTCGGAGCATTTTCAAGTGAATCCCTCATAAGATCCTCGGCGCCCACTCCCCAATGCTCCATATGGGAATTACGGATCAGGATCGAACCGCCCTCCATACCGTTCATCTCCACCGAATAATAGAATACGATCTCAAGGTCCAGGAACGGGATATGGGGGATGTTTTCAAGGAGTTCCGTATTGAGTTCGGACGAAATGAGCTTAAACGCCAGTCTTTCCTTTACTCTCCCGTAATCCATAAAGAAGCTGATATCGATCCCCTCGGATGGCAGCGCCGCCTTATAATCCCTGACGAGCCTGCCCGCCCCTTCGCGGATATTCTCCCCGTCAAGATGGTCTTCGTAATACGAGTTCAGATAGATCGTGGGAGAAAGGTTAAGTCCGTTCTTTTTGATGAGGAGCGCCTCCAGACACACACCGTTGTTCTTGTCCACAGACACCTCTTCTACTTTGTAACCGCTCCCGAGCTCAAGTGAAACTGCCTGCTTCATATTTCCCGAAAATTCTTTTATAGTCATATCTTTCCTTTCATAGCAATGTGTTTAGTGTTTTTGCACAGCAGAACAGCCATGCGTGTTCACGCATGGCTGTTTATCACATTGCTATGTAAGGTGATCAGACTCTTGAGAGATACTCGCCGGTTCTGGTATCGATCTTAATCTTGTCTCCGGTCTCTACAAAGAGAGGAACGGCAACCTGTGCGCCGGTCTCTACAAAAGCGGGCTTGTTGGCACCGGTAGCGGTGTCTCCCTTGAATCCGGGCTCGGTCTCGGTAACTTCAAGTTCTACAAAAAGAGGAGGCTCGATGGAAAATGCATTTCCGTTGTGTGAGCAGACCTTGCAGATGTCATTCTCTTTTACAAACTTGAGAGCGTCTCCTACGAGATCGTCGGAAAGCTGAACCTGATCGTATGTCTCGGTATCCATAAAGGTGTAAAGATCGCCATCCTTATACAGATACTGCATATCCTTTCTATCTATATGAGCCTGAGGGCATTTCTCGGTAGGACGGAAAGTTCTCTCAACTACGCCGCCGTTCTTGATGTCCTTAAGCTTGGTGCGGACGAAAGCCGCTCCCTTGCCGGGCTTAACATGCTGGAAATCGATGATCTGATATACCGAATTATCGAGTTCAATGGTAATACCGTTTCTGAAGTCACCTGCAGAAATCATAAAAAAACCTCCTAAATATCTATGCAGCCAAAATAATCCTCAGATATCTTACATTAAAAGCCTTCGGATTTCAACCTATTTTATCATTTCGACGATCATGTCCATGGCTTCGGTGTAACCCGCAAGCCCTTTTCCGTATATCTGCTTATCGCAGGCGGGAGCGGTAACGGATACCTTGCGGAAATCCTCCCTGGACTGTATGTCGGAAATGTGGACTTCTACCTTGACCGGCTTTTCGAGGGACTTAAGGGCGTCATGGATCGCATAGCTGTAATGGGTATACGCCCCGGGATTAATTACTATGCCGTCCGTTCCGTCAAAATATGCCTCCTGAAGCTTATCGATGATGGCTCCCTCGTGATTTGACTGGAACACTTCAACCTCGGCTCCGATCTTCTCCGCGTGTTCACGGACCAGCTTTACCAGATATTCATAATCCTGGGTGCCGTATATACTTTTTTCCCTTATACCCAGAAAATTAAGATTCGGTCCGTTGATCACCAGTATCTTCATTGTTTTCATTCTCCGTTTTTTCGATGACCGGGATATCCCATCCCAGCTCCCTCAGCTTATCAAGCACTACTTCCATAACCCGGTCCCTTGTAATGCTGCCCGTATCGACAATGATATCGGCGCATCTTTCGTATGCGGGTCCTCTTTTGGCGATAAGATCCTTTATCTTAGCGAGCGGATCGTCGCACTGAAGGAGCGGCCTTGTGGTATCCCCTTTCAGCCTCTCATAGACCTCCTCGGGGGTGATGCGCAGATAACATACGGTTCCGCACTTTTTGATAATGGGCTGGTTCTCCATGCGGACAGGTGTTCCGCCTCCGAGAGAATAGATCCTTCCGATACGGTCATCCCTTATCTCCCTTAATACCTCCGTCTCCATCTGTCTGAAAGCGTTCTCGCCTTTGGAAGCGAAAATCTCAGATATGCTCATGCCCTCTTTTTCTTCTATGAGTCTGTCGGTATCGTAGAAAGCTCGTCTGAGCTTATACGAAAGCCCTCTTCCTATCGAGGTCTTTCCGCTTCCCATGAATCCTATCAGGATGAGGTGCGGGCCTTTGCTGTATTCGCTGTTTTTCTTGTGCTTTTTATACATCGGTCAGAACTTTTTCGTATACTTCTTTTGCAAGATCTTCGGAAATATTTATTCCGGTCCAGTATTCGTATGCGATGATCCCCTGATACAGAAGCATCTTGGATCCGTTATACGCTCTCGCACCGGCCTTCATGCTGAGCTCCATAAAGCGCGTGGTCTTCGGATTGAATATAAGATCGTATCCCACCTTTACACGCTCGTAAAACGCCGCATCCTCGATCACTGCTTTTTCGACATCGGGATACATTCCGACACTGGTTGCCTGGATCACGATGAATTTCTTATCGTCAGGAAGTTTTCCGTAGTCCCCTATCGAAAGAGGTCTTGCGAAATTCCTTCCGCATATCTCATTTACGCTTCCCGCAAGTTCCTCCGCACGGTCGCCGTTACGGTTGATAATGGTCACGCTTTCGGCACCGCTCTCTTCGAGGAGCATTACCACGGCTCTTGCGACACCGCCCGCTCCGAGCACGACGATATCCTCTCCTTTAATATCAACACCGTCGCTTTCGAACGCCCTCATCAGTCCGGGCATATCGGTATTGTAGCCCTTATATCCGCTCTCACATCTTACAAGAGTATTCACCGATCCGATCTTCTTGGCAAGAGGGTCGATATCACACAGAAAAGGAATGACATCCTGCTTATAGGGCACGGTAACATTCATTCCGAAAATCCCGAGTGCGAACGCTCCCTTTACGGCATCGCCGAGACTCCCTTCCGGAACGGGGAATGCGCCGTATGCGAGATCAAAACCCGTTCTTTCGGCGAGCAGGTTATGGATCGCGGGTGATTTGGTGTGGCCCACGGGATAACCGATCAGTCCGCATATTTTTGTAGTTCCGCCAATATCCTTCATATCACTTACTGTCTTTCTTAGCAGCGTTTTTCTGTTTCTTATGGTACGAGCGTAAGACGAACCACTCTATTTTTCTTTTCAGTACTATCTGGATCTCTTCCCTCGGATCGATGGGCCTTGTGAGTATCGTATCGATCCCCGCCCTGTTGGCGCCCCATACGTCCGTGAAAATCTGGTCCCCGACAAAAAGCGTTGTCTCCGGTGTCGTACCCATCATTTCCATTGCCTTCTCATAGCCTTTCCTGAAGGGCTTGCCCGCTTTGTAAACGTAGAGCGATCCGACCTTGTCCGCAAATAGCTTTACCCTGGGCTCCTTGTTATTGGAAAGAAGGACGGTCTTAAAGCCGATGAACCTGAGCTTTTCAAAAAGCTCGATGCTTCTTTTGTCCGCAGGTGCACCATGCATGACAAGAGTGTTGTCTATGTCATATATGATACCTCTTTTTCCCATCGCAAAATAGCTTTCGTAGGGAATCGAAAACGCGGAGGCTATCTCGGTTGTCGGATAAAGATTATTACTCATTTTTTCAAAGTGATATAATATCCGTAAACTGATAACAATACGGGGTGGGACATATGGAAAAAAGACTGCTCGATTATATGGCTTATCTTAAAGCCGTTTCCGAAAAAGCGGAAAAGAATGAATTTACTCCCGAAGAGCTTGAAGTCTTAAGACAGCAGGCTTCGCTTCAGATCGCATTCTTCCAGCATGAAAGGCTCATCCATCTGATAGTCACCATGACTTTTGCACTGATGACGATGATCACCCTTGCCGGGATATGCATAACGGGGTATCTTCCGCTCACTGCACTGATGGTGCTTCTTCTCGTTCTGCTCGTTCCCTATATCAGGCATTACTACATACTTGAAAACGGAACGCAGACACTGTACAGATATTTCGATTCACTCGAAAAACAGCGCACTCCCGAAAAGGCGGGAACATTTTCGCAGAGACCGAAAAAAGGTTAAGCCGTATTTAAATGTGGAATACCTGTATAAGCAGTACATAGCAGAGACCGTAATACAGAGCCACTCCGAGTATATCATTAAGTGTTGAGATAAAGGGACCCGATGCTGCGGCAGGGTCCACTTTTATTTTGTTGAAGAACAGAGGGATGATCGTTCCGGTTATCGATGCGACGAGCATTGCGATAAGCATTGCAAAACCAACGCACATCGAAACGGTGACGGAATATCCCCATGCACCGCCCTTTGCAAAGTGGATATATATTCCCACGACCAGCACGGATATTATTCCGAGGATAAGTCCGTTTCCGAGACCAACCTTCATCTCCTTGAGTACAAGCTTTATCTTGTCGCCTGCGGAAAGCTCTTCGTCCGCAATGACCCTGATGGTCACAGCGAGTGACTGCGTTCCGACGTTTCCCGACATGGAAAGGATCAGCGACTGAAATGCAATGACAACGGGTATTGCCGCAATAACTCCTTCGAATGCACCGACAAGTGTTGAGGTGAGCATTCCGAGTAGAAGCAGTGCGATGAGCCAGGGTATACGTTTTTTGATGGAAGCGGATGTTTTCTCATCCAGATCTTCCTCTTCGGTAAGACCTGCCAGCTTTGCATAGTCATCGCCCAGCTCGTCATCAACGGCCTCTACGATATCCTGCGATGTGATTACACCGAGTATGTGACCTTCTTCATTTAATACGGGGATCGAGTCCTCCGCGTAACTCTTGATCCTTTCGATACATTCGGATACTATCTCGTGATCCGTAAGGTAAGGATAAGAGGTGATTATCAGCGAAGCAAGGTCTGCGGTATCCCTTGCCACGATCAGATCCTTCAGATCAATAGCACCGTAGAATGCATCATTCTCATCGGTGACATAGATCGTCATGATGTTGTCGTTCTCACCGGCCTGTTTGACCAGTTCCCTCATCGCCGACTTGATATCGATATTGTTTCTGATGACCACGTAGTTGGTGGTCATACGGCTACCGATCTCATCCTCGTCATAGGACTGGATCATTCGGATCTCTTCACCGGTCTCTTTTTCCATGTGATCGACGATCGTCTGTGCGGTATCGTCGTCCATGTTTTCGAGAATGTCTACCGCATCGTCCGTATCCATGTTCTCGAGGAACTTGGCGGCACGGTCTACCGGCAGCTCTGCCAGGAATTCGTGTGAGTCCTCAACATACGCAAGTATCTCGGAGAATCTTTCCTCGCCGAGAAGTTCAAACACATGCTTGATCTCTTCTCTTTCGAGTTCTTCGATCGCACCCGCGATATCGTTATCGTGATAATCGGAAAGTTTTTCGGCAAGTTCCGCATCGGGAAGACCGCTATGCAACAGTTCGATTATTTCCTGTTCGTAATCCCTGTCTTCGGATGATACGTTTACATTCATTTCATTTTCATCCATATGCGGCCTCCTTAAAAAAATACCGGTGCCTTTCTACGAGACACCGGTATATATAATCGGTACGATCATTCGCATCTCATACGATATGATTATTTGATCATTGCATGATATTCCTGGAGCGAACGTACGGGAACGCCTTCTCCGGAAAGCTCTGCCTTGATTCCTTCCGCGGTAGCTTTTGCTCCCGCGATGGTGGTGATGTAAGGAACGTGATGCTTGATGGCGTTCTGACGGATGTAGGAGTCGCTTACATCATCCTTCTTGGTACTGGGAGTATCAACGATCAGGTCAATCTGTCCGTTCTTGATCGCATCCACGATGTTGGGACGTCCCTCGAATATCTTGTTGATACGTTCAGCCTCAATGCCTGCTTCAACGATCTTCTCATAAGTGGAGCCTGTAGCGAGGATCTTAAATCCGTCATCCGCAAAGCTCTGTGCGATGGGAAGAAGGTAAGGCTTGTCGTCATGATTGACACTGATAAGCACGGTTCCGGAAAGAGGAAGCTCAGTCTTGGTAGCTTCTTCTGCCTTATAGAATGCCTTGCCGACGCTTTCGGAAAGTCCGAGAACCTCGCCGGTTGATCTCATCTCGGGTCCGAGAAGGGGATCGACCTCAGGGAACATGTTGAAGGGGAATACCGCTTCCTTGACACCGTAGTAAGGAATGGTCCTGTCCTTGAGCCCGGGTACGGGTGAAGGATCTCCTGTGATTGCACTCATCATGATCTGGGTAGCGAGCCTTACCATGTTGATGTCACATACCTTGGAAACAAGGGGTACGGTACGTGATGCCCTGGGATTGGCTTCGAGTACATATACAACATCATCTTCGATCGCATACTGCATGTTCATAAGACCTACAACATGCATCTCTTTGGCGATCTTTCTGGTGTATTCCTTAATGGTAGCAACCTGCTTCTCGGTAAGATGCTTGGAAGGAAGGATACATGCGGAGTCTCCGGAGTGGATTCCGGCAAGCTCGATATGCTCCATGACTGCGGGAACGAATACATTCTCGCCGTCGCTGATCGCATCAGCTTCACACTCGGTCGCATTGTGAAGGAATCTGTCGATAAGGATGGGTCTGTCGGGAGTTACGCCTACAGCCTCCGCCATATAGACATCCATCTGCTCATCATCGTGTACGACTTCCATTCCTCTTCCGCCGAGGACATAGGAAGGACGGACCATTACGGGATATCCGATGCGGTGAGCGATTTCCTTTGCTCCCTCTACATCCGATGCCATTCCGGATTCAGCCATGGGAATCTCGAGTCTGTCCATCATGTCACGGAACAAGTCTCTGTCCTCTGCCATATCAATGGTCTCGGGAGTTGTTCCGAGGATATTCACGCCGTACTTCTTAAGGTCGGCCGCAAGGTTGAGAGGAGTCTGTCCTCCGAACTGTGCAATAACACCGACAGGCTTCTCTTTTCTGTAGATGCTGAGAACATCTTCAAGAGTGAGGGGCTCGAAGTAAAGCTTATCGGAAGTGTCATAGTCGGTTGAAACGGTCTCGGGATTACAGTTAACGATAACGGTCTCATATCCGAGCTTCTTGAGTGCGAATGCCGCATGTACGCAGCAATAGTCGAACTCGATACCCTGGCCGATACGGTTGGGACCGCCGCCGAGGATCATGACCTTCTTGGAATTATCGGAAGCAGCGCTCCTGTCTTCGATATTGTAGCTTGAGTAGTAATATGCGCTGTCCTTGGTTCCGCTTACGTGAACGCCTTCCCATCCTTCGACGACGCCTGCTGCCTCACGTGCGTTTCTGATATCCTCTTCGGATACTTCGCAGATCTGAGCGAGGTACTTATCGGAGAAGCCGTCCTTCTTGGCCTGAGTGAGCATTCCGGTCTCGGGAACCTTGCCCTTTGAAGAAGCGATGATAGCTTCCTCTTCATCTACAAGCTCCTTCATCTGCTCGATGAAGTACTTCTTGATCCTGGTCAGATCATAAAGCCCATCAACACTTGCTCCCTTACGGAGTGCTTCATACATGATGAACTGTCTTTCGGAAGTGGGATTGACAAGCTCCTTCATAAGCTCTTCAAGGCTCATCTCGTGATAATTCTTGACATAGCCGAGTCCGTATCTGCCCTTCTCAAGGGATCTGATAGCCTTCTGGAATGCTTCCTTGTAGGTCTTACCGATACTCATGACCTCACCTACGGCTCTCATCTGGGTTCCGAGATGATCATCAACACCCTTGAACTTCTCGAATGCCCATCTTGCGAACTTGATGACGATGTAATCTCCGTCGGGAACATACTTATCGAGAGTGCCGTACTTGCCGCATTCGATATCCTTGAGGTCAAGTCCGCATGCAAGCATAGCGGAAACAAGGGCGATGGGGAATCCGGTCGCCTTGGAAGCAAGTGCGGAAGATCTTGATGTTCTGGGGTTGATCTCTATAACGATGATACGGTCGGTCTTGGGATCGTGTGCGAACTGGCAGTTACATCCGCCGATGACCTGTACCTTGTCAACGATGCTGTAAGCATACTTCTGAAGTCTGTCCTGAACTTCCTGTGAAATGGTGAGCATGGGTGCGGAGCAGAATGAATCTCCGGTATGAACGCCCATGGGATCGATGTTCTCGATAAAGCATACGGTGATCATCTTACCGGTCGAATCTCTGACAACCTCGAGCTCGAGCTCTTCCCATCCGATGACCGACTCCTCAACAAGTACCTGGTGAACCATTGATGCCTGAAGACCTCTTGCACAGACTGTCTTGAGCTCTTCGACATTATATACAAGTCCGCCGCCTGAACCGCCCATGGTATATGCGGGACGGAGAACTACTGGATAACCGAGTCTTGATGCGATCTCGACTGCCTCATCTACGGAGTAGGCAACCTGAGAGCGTGCCATCTCTATTCCGAGCTCGTCCATGGTGTTCTTGAACTCGATCCTGTCCTCACCGCGCTCGATCGCATCCACCTGTACACCGATGACCTTTACGCCGTACTTATCGAGGACGCCTTCCTTGGCAAGTTCCGAGCAGAGGTTGAGACCGGACTGTCCGCCGAGGTTGGGAAGGAGTGCGTCGGGACGCTCCTTTTCGATGATCTGGGTAAGTCTCTTTACATTAAGAGGCTCTATATATGTGACATCCGCGGTTTCCGTATCCGTCATGATCGTAGCGGGATTGGAGTTTACGAGGATTATCTCGTATCCGAGCTTTCTGAGTGCCTTGCAGGCCTGGGTTCCCGAATAGTCGAATTCGCACGCCTGACCTATGATGATCGGGCCCGAACCGATGATCAGGATACGATGGATGTCTGTTCTTTTCATAATAAATCTTCCTTTCTGTTTACCAAATACCGCGAAATATTATAGAGTTTTTTTACTCAGATATCAATATCCGACTCTCCTGAGGTGCATTACAGTCTCTACCTCTTTGGTCCAGGGGAACTGATCCACGCAGCCGTACCTCTCGATCCTGTATCCGGCTTCAAGAAAACTGCCGAGATCCCTTTCGAGTGAGGTGGGCTTGCAGGAGATATAGATGATATTTTCAACACCGTATGAGATTATCTTCGGAAGTGCCTTGGGATGTATTCCGTCCCTGGGCGGATCGAGGATGATGATGTCAGGCTTTTCGGTAAGATCGTCCAGGACCTTGAGCACATCCCCGCAGATGAATTCGCAGTTGTCTATTCCGTTTTCGATCACGCTCGCCTTGGCGGCTTCCACGGCTTCGGGGATTATCTCGACGCCGTATACCTTATCCGCATCCCTTGCCGCGATCTGTGCAATGGTTCCGGTTCCCGAGTACAGGTCATAGACCGTTCTTCCCTTCGCTCCGCCGTCGCATCGCGCAACATAATCCCTTACGAGCGTATACAGCACCTCGGCGCTGTGTGTATTGGTCTGGAAAAAAGAGAACGGTCCTATCTTGAACTTAAGATCCAGAAGGGTCTCGTTTATATAGTCCCTTCCGTACAGTATCTTCACATCGTCCGCTATTATCGCATCGGATATGCAGTCATTTACTATCTGAACGATTCCGCAGATGCTTCCTTCAAGTGCAAGCGAGGTAAGTCCGGCTGTGTATCCCTTAAGAAGCTCCGTGTGGTCCTCGCCCGTGGCATTATCGGACGCCGTGACGGGACAGATAAGGATCTCACCCGTATGTGCCGCCTTTCTTACAACAAGATTCCTGAGATATCCCGTATGATCCTTCTTGTGGTAGAAGGGAGTTTCCTTACTTCTGAAATAGTCCCTCGTAAATGTGAGTATCTTCCTGTAATCCTCATCGACTATCAGACAGTCGCACACATCAAGGATGTCATGGAATGCCCCTCTTTTGTGAAGACCGATGTTGAGCTCACCACCAAGCTTTTCGTTACCGAAGGAAAATTCCATCTTGTTGCGGTATCCGTATATTACGGGGGATTCCTTGATTCCGTCGAACACGGGTGAATATCCGTACTTCTCATAGCTTTCCGCAACACGTGCGTTAAAGAGCTTCTTTACCTGAGCGCATTTAAACTCCGCTTCCGTATCCCCGGACATAGAAAGATATGCGCAGCCTCCGCATTCTCCGAAGTGTGCGCATATCTTACCGGTTTCAATATTGCTTTTTTCAAGAACTTCAATAAGAGTACCTTCGGCTCTGTCAGCATGGCTCCTGCCGATACGGATGGAAACCTTTTGTCCGGGAAGGGCATTTTTAACTACAACAACACCCTCATCGCACCTTACACGTGCTCTGCAGGGGTAATCACATTCCTCTACCCATCCTTCGACAATCTGGCCTCTCTTCATGATCAGCTGTCTGCTTCGTCAGCGAAGAAATCCTCATCTTCGAATTCGTCATCTTCGAACTCGTCGTCGAAATCCTCGAGATAATCGGGGCTGAAATGGCGATATACAAGGTATCCCACAATGCATCCGATGGCAACGATACCAATGATGGCAAGGATAACAAGTCCGGCATGTGACTTCTTCTCATCCTCTTTGTCATCCGCAGGCTTTGCGATAAGATTGCCGATTCCGGCTGCTGCAGCGAGCTCAGCGACTCTGGCGGCCTGAGATCCGCCGAAATCCTTGATCTGCTCAAGATCGAAAGGAATCCTGTTCTTAAGGTCTACCTTCTTGCAATTCTTACAACTCATATGAACCGCCTTTCTTATAGAAAATTGAAAAAGTTCTTCAAAAATAGTCCCAAATTAACTTATTAATTATATCATTCCCTTACCAATTTTGCAAAGGATGCATACATCACTTTCTGCCCGTGCGCATCGAAATCAACGCTCACCTTGTAATCCCTCGGTTCCTTGACAAGTGCCGTAACGGTACCGGCGCCGAACTTGAAATGCCTGACCCTGTCTCCGACCGCATAATCAGGCTCGGACGCTTCGGATGCCTTCTGAAATCCCTTCTTCACTCCAAGTGATTCAAGGCCGGCAGTTCCCGTGTAAAGTGCTTTTACCGGCTTGGCGGGCGAAGGCGATTCCTTCGCTGCATACGAAAAACGCCCGCGCGCATCCTGCGTTTCAAAAGGCACTCTTCCGTATGATGAAGAACGTCCGTAGCTTCCGGAATTTCCGTAGTCGTCATATGCGTCATCATAGCGCTTTTTCTTTTTGCCGGGAACAAAGCCCTCTATAAGATCGGACGGAATCTCCGTAACGAACCTGCTCACGGGATTAAACTGTGTCTCGCCCCTTAGCATCCTTGCCTTTGCGCAGGTCATGATCAGTTCCTTTTCGGCCCTGGTCATTCCGACATATGCAAGACGTCTCTCCTCTTCAATGTCTTCCTCATCGCCCGACGATATCGACATATATCCCGGGAAAAGTCCGTCCTCCATTCCTGCAAGATACACTACGGGGAATTCAAGCCCCTTTGCCGAATGCAGGGTCATCAGAAGAACCCTCTCCTCGGACAGGTCTGCGGAATCGAGGTCACTTACGAGCGCAACTTCTTCGAGAAAATCAGAAAGCGAAGCATCGGGCCTGCTGTCACAGAAAGCCACCGCCTTACTTACAAGTTCGTTTACGTTGCCTATCTTATCCTCTGCCTTCTCCTCATCGAGGTCCTTAAGGTATTCCTCATAATCGGTCATCTCGATGATCTTATTGATAAGTTCGGCGATGGATGCATTGTCCCTGTACGCCCTGAAGACTCCGATCATGTCGGTGAAGACCTTTATCTTAGAAGCAGCCTTTCCGAGTCCCGGAACATCCCCCGCTTCGCACATCGCGGTAAAAAGAGAGATATCCCTTGCATCGGCGTAGTCCTGAACCTTTTCGAGAGTGGCGTTTCCGATGGATCTCTTTGGAACGTTTACTATCCTTCTTACGGACAGATCGTCAATACCGGAATCGATGACCTTAAGGTATGCGATGATATCCTTGATCTCGGCCCTTGAATAGAAGTTCACGCCGCCCACGACATTGTAGGGAATGCCCGCCATTATCAGACGCTCCTCTATTATTCTGGCCTGGGCATTGGTCCTGTACAGCACCGCACAGCTTCCGTAGCCGTATGTACCCATCTTATTTCTGTGCCTTATATCAGACACGATGTATTCGGCTTCCTCAAACGCGGTATCAAACTGTGTAAATACCGGCTTTTTGCCCTCTCCCGCATCGGTCCAGAGCTTCTTGTCCTTTCTGCCCCTGTTATTGGCTATAACGGCATTTGCGGCATCAAGGATGTACTGGGTGGAACGGTAATTCTGCTCAAGCTTTATGACCGTTGCCTCGGGATAGTGCTCCTCGAAATCCAGGATATTCCTGATGTTTGCACCCCTGAAGCGGTATATTGACTGATCGTCATCACCGACCACGCAGAGGTTCTTGTACTTATCGGCAAGGAGTCTTATCAGCTCAAACTGTGCAGTATTGGTATCCTGGTACTCGTCGACAAGGATGTATTTAAATCTTTCCCTGTACTTTTCGAGGACATCCGGGAATTCGTCAAAGAGTCTTACGGTGAGCATGATGATGTCGTCAAAATCAACGGCATTGTTCTTCCTCAGTGTCTCCTGATACTCCCTGTAAGCCCTTGCAAAAACAGTCTTGGAAAAATCATTCAGAACATATTTTTCATAGCCGCTCTCATCCATTAGTTCGTTCTTGGCAGATGAGATCTCGGAAAGAATGGTCCTTTCCTTGTATCTTTTGGTATCGATGTTCAGACGCTTGCAGACATTCTTCATAACCGTCTTCTGATCATCGGTATCGTATACGGTGAACCTGTCGTCATATCCGAGAAGGGAGATATTGGACCTGAGTATTCTCATGCATGCGGAATGAAAGGTTGATACCCACATACGCTCCGCATCCGGACCGACGAGCGTGGCAACCCTTTCCTTCATCTCACCCGCAGCCTTGTTGGTAAAGGTCACTGCGAGTATGTTCATGGGACTTATATGCTTTTCGGCTATAAGATAGGCGATCCTGTAGGTAAGTGTCCTGGTCTTGCCGGATCCCGCGCCCGCCAGTATCAGAAGCGGACCGTCTCCCGCACATACCGCAGCCTCCTGCATCGGATTGAGGCCATCGAACATTCCCATCAGCCTATCTCCTTAATGGCACAGAACTGCCAGACTTTTATATTGAACTCGGTGATCGATGCTCCGCAATAAGGGCAGGTCTTGTTTCCGAGTGTTGTTATCGCGCCTCCGCAGTTGGGACAGTTGAGTGCATGACCCGCTGCCCTGATATCATCGACCTTGTCCGCATCCTGGATGTAACAGCAGTCGATATTGTATCTGCTCTGGGTAATGGAATCCTTGCTTCCCCTGATGACCTTGCCTTCCTGCTCCGCCCAGAATTTGTACTGGAGCGCGCACTGGAATCTGACAACGCATCTTCCGCCGTAGCGGTTATAAGTATTGAGAACGGTATTGTGAACCTTGATGCCTTCGAAGTGTTCCTTGATCTCACGAAGGTTAAGGTCATTGAGTCTTAAATAGAGTGCCTCCTTGAGCTCTTCATTTCCGTCGGAAAAAAGAGAAATATTTCGCTCATCAATGGCTCTTAAATATTCCTTCAGACAGTTCTCCGCCCTTCCCTTCATCTCATCGACGTTAAACTCCGGGAAATCCTTCGCAAGTTTCGGTGTATAGATACTGTGCCCGTCTGAAATGGATTTGGGTGTCTGCATATATTCCTGCTCGGTCTTCTTGAGGTTCGAGATCAGGTCATCATTTCCGAATACGGACCTGGATACTTCCTGCGCTTTCTTTTTGATCTTGAACCAGATCACAAGTCCTGCGACAACGGCCGTAAGAAAAAGGATCAGAAATGCGGTTGAAAAGATAACGGGAATAAGACTCATGGCTTTCCTTTCAAAAAGCCCGTCCCCATAACGGAGACGGGCTTAAATGGTTACTGTGTATTACTGCTTGATGTCTGCCTCGTTAAAGGGGTCTCCGCACTGAGGGCAGAACTTGGGAGGATTTGCGGGATCCTCGGGCTCGAAGCCGCACTTGTCGCACTTGTAAAGAGGTGCGCCTGCAGGTCTCTTAGCTCCGCAGTTATTGCAGAAGTTGCCCTGGTTTACGGTGCCGCATGAGCAGGTCCAGCCTGCGTCTGAAGGCTTCTGAGCTCCGCAGTTCGAGCAGAACTTACCGGTGTTGCCTGCGGTTCCGCATGAGCAGGTCCATCCGTTAACGGGTGCGCCTGCAACTCCGCCTGCCATCATCTGAGGCTGCTGCATCTGGGGCTGCTGGTACATCTGCTGAGCCTGGCCCATCTGATACATATTTGCTGCCTGCTGTCCGCCCATCATGCTTGCCATGTTCATTCCTGCGAATGCCATCATGGGGCCGGTTGAGGTGTTGCTTGCAGCTGCTTCCATAGCGTTTGCGGTAGAAAGAGCCATTGCTGCAGCGCCCATGTTGGGATCTCTGTAGACTGCTCTC
>JAFZWW010000120.1 GCA_017617005.1 Lachnospiraceae bacterium | reverse complement strand
GGGTCCTGCCGCTATGTATGAGTCTTCTCGCTTTTTCGTCGTCTAACGCGAAACTGATTCGACGAACGGTTTAGCTCATGCCGCAGGCCATTCACTTCGTTCAGGCCAGGCGGCCGTTTCTAACGCAGACGACGAAGCTCGGATCCTCATACAATCCGCGTCACCCGCAAATATAAAAAGAGAGTCAGGAGAAGTTATCTCCTGACTCTTTTGATTAAGATCTTTTAGTTGAGGGTCACGGTGCTCCATCCGTCCTTGGGAACAAGGCAGATGTAAGTCTTACCGGGATTGATCTCGATCTCATCACCGTTCTCGTCATAATATCTGGTGATGTCATAGTCAAGCTTTTCGTTGGTCACGGGCTTATCCCATGTGATCTTGATAGCCTGGCCGTTGGTGATGTAGTAGCCCTGCTTATTTGCAGCCTGGTCATAATAGAAGTAAAGGAGATATCCGTGGTCATCAAACACATAGAAGTCGGTGCACTGGAGAATGACGTTCTCGAAGGTTACAACCTGATCATCCTCGGCATCCTTCTGAAGCTCACCGTAGAGATAGTAATCATATGTTCCGGTGGACTCGTTGTATCTGAGCTGGGTCTGGGTGTGCTTGAAGGTGGGCATCTGGATATTGGTTGCGGATGTAGCGTTTGAGTAACCCATCTCGGTAAGGGTCATATCGGTTCCGTAAGGCCTGAAGATAAAGTGATTGTCACGTACAGGCGCATAGGAATTGTAGGTGGGAGAAATGCCGGCCTGGTCGATCCTGTCGATGAGTCCGTCATAGGTCTGAGCTCCGCCGCTCATGTTGATACCCTGGGTATCCTCAGCGGTAACGTACTCCTTGTACTCCCAGTTCTTTCCGTTATCAAAACGGCAGAAACCGCTTGAAAGGTGATCGCAGTAAGGCTTTGCGATGAAGTCGGTGATGTAAACGGGACCGCCGTCATGTACGAGGATCGCATTGTACTCACCTGCAAGAGGGATGTTGGTGGGACGTGTGGAACGGATGCTTCCCATCTGCTTGATGTTTCTCCAGTCCTTACGTACGCACATAAGTCTGGTGACACGGTCATTGGCGGTTGAGTTCATGAGCTCGTAAACGATGTCACACTCACCGATCTCATAATGGGGAAGAGCTGTCTTCTCATTATCAACCATGACCGCGATGGGGCGCTGGTCCTTGAGCTCCTTCCTTATGGGAAGTCCGGTAAGCTCGGAAAGGTAGCAGTCGGCGGGAACTTCAAAGCTCTCTCCAACCTGAGTTTCAGGGTCGGTAGAAGTCTGTCCCTGATTATCATCTACGGAAACAATGGGCTGTGAGTCAAATCCGCCTCCTGAAGAGGGCTGGGTATCGCCTTCCTGTCCGCATGCTGACATGATCGATACCGCCATAGCGGCTACGAGTGCCAGACTGATCAGTTTATTCTTTTTCATAACAAAATTTCCTCCATAGGTATGTCTTCTTACATACATTACACATTATAGTATCCAAATGTGGTGTTTACAAGGTCATCATACAATATATAGTGAATCTTAAGTAAATCTTAAAGTTTGGAACGCCCATATTTATTGAGTTTTTGGCTGATTAATGGTAAATTTACCCTACCGAAAAGAAAAACAGATAAAAGAATTTAAGGAAAGATTATGAGAAATTTCAAAAAGATACTTGTAACACTGGCAATCGCCGTATTTGCCGTAATGATCCCGAAGACTCAGGCAAAGGCAGCAAACGCGGCACTGCCCGCAACCACCCCCGTCTGGTTCGACGCGGAATATTACGCAACGGTTTATCCCGATGTATATAATGCATTTGCTCCAAGCATCCAGGCTCTCGGCGGACTCGACAACGCAATGTGGTTCCATTACAGAAACCTCGGCGTAAATGAAGGAAGAAAGCCCGCAGCAGATCCCAACTGGTTTGACGCAGCATATTATGCAGCCACCTACCCCGATGTTGCCGCAGTATACGGCACCGATGCGGACAAGCTCTTTGCACACTACATCACTCTCGGAAGAAGCGAGCTCAGACGCCCCAATGCTTCATATGTTCATACCATTGACAGAAACGGCGTACCTAACGGACTTGCTCCTTCGGCTGTCGCAGCACCTGCCGCAGCTGCTCCCACCGGCACTCCCGCACAGAGCACCGGCACCCAGACCAACAACGCTAACGCAAACCTGTATTTCCCTACCGGAATCCCCTGCAACGGATCTCCTTACTATATAATTGTTGACCGCACCTACAACGTATGTAACGTTCTTACCGTAGGACAGGACGGAACCTATTCACAGCTCGTAAGAAGCATGCTCTGCTCAACCGGAAGAGCCGGACACGGAACCCCCGGGGGAACCTTCACCATCTATGAGCACACCGCAGGCGGCGGCTGGGTATATATGGCTGACGGAACATGGGCTGTATGGGGAATGAGATTCAGGACCGGCGGATATATGTTCCACTCCGTATGCTTCGCAAAGAAGGGCGATCTTCTTCCCATCCCCGAGGAAGTTGCGGCACTCGGAAGCAAGGCTTCACTCGGATGCGTAAGGCTTTCCGTTGAAGATGCAATGTGGCTTTACAACGCCGTACCCGACGGAACACTTGTAACCATAGCGGGATGACAATCCCGTTTTACACGGAGGGCCCAAATTTGGCTATCCGTATAATATATAGTCCCGGACAGATCATGACTGTCCGGGACACTTTTTATTTCTGTATTATTTTTCTCCCGACACCGGCACTGCGGTTATCCGCTGCCGAACATCCGGCTTCTCAGATCTCTGCGAGTGCATCCTTAAGACGGGATACGAATACTTCGGGAACACAGTTCTCGTCGCACCATTCCTTCATAAGTTCGGAAAGTGGCTGTGTGCGGAACTGTGCGATCTCTTTTTCATATCTGCCTGTAAGAAGGCTCTTCTTGCCGCTTTCGATATAAGCCTGAAGACATGCCGCAACTTCGCTTCTTGTTCCGACGCATTCGAAGGGCTTGTTCTCATCGAGACCTACAAGCTCCCTGAAATCCTTATCGAGTGATTCCTTGTCGAGAAGCTTTTCTCCGAATATCTGCACGAGCTCATCTTCTTCGATGAAGGGACTCATGATGATATATACGAAGAGACACTTGGGACATGAACAGCACCATATGCCCTTCTTGCTTCCCCTGTTACAGGACCTGAAGACTCTGTAATAATCTTTACCCTTTGCCGCAAATACCGCTGCGATCTGTGCTTCGGTAAACGGTCTTAAGAGTGAGAAGTAATGAATGTCGGAATCGGTAAGTCCGGAAAGATATTCATCGAAGTCTTCCTCGAACTCATAGCTCTTGGAATACTGATGATTGATCTTGGTTCCGGGTACTGTGCTCTCATTCGCACTTGTCTCATTTGAAAGAGCAATGTACTTAAAGCCGCACAGATACGCTGTGATAACGGCGGAGAATGCGAAGACCGCGGAGATGGGGATATGACCGTTCATATAGCCCTCTTCGTTCATCCTGATTATCTCGGGATCGAGGGTTCTCTTTGCGGTATATACTCCCTTCTTGTGATCACACTTATTTATGACATTGGTTGCGGTGTCGTTTTCGTTTACGACATATGTGGTGATATCCTCGCCCTTCAAAAGCTCGAGGCTCACAACGGAATCCTTGCCGCCGCCCACGGGAACCAGGCATCCGGAATAGGTCCTCTCATCGTGAAGGACCGCGGGCTCATCATCGGTTGTCGTTGCACATTCGAATCTTACAAGTCTGTCCTTCGATACGGTGATGCCGTTCCTGTAAAGGAATTCTCCGAGACCGTTATAGTAGAGCTTCTTCCACCAGTCCATCTGCGCTGCGGAAAGAGAGCCGCACTTAATGACAACCTTCTCGGGACATACGGTCTTGTAATAGCTTATGGTCTCGACAAGTCCGAGATTAAAAACAAGGGATCTGAGGATCGGATCGTTTATATCCACTTCTCTTTCGCCCAGGGGGAATCTCCACTCAGGCATAAAGTCCCTGAGGCCGGGAATGGAGAATCTGAATCTTACGAACAGATTTCCTTCCTCCGTTCTCATCTCGTATTTTCTGTATTCAAACGTATCGTAAAGCTTTCTGAGATCGTCAAACTGTTTCTGTGACATTTTTATGCCTCTCATATAAGATAGATTTCATCCTCTATCTTATATCATTTGACAGTCCTTCTGCAAATCCTTGTCCGTCTATTGATGAATCATACACCAAAGAAAGATAAGAACTATAGATGCCGGCATCCTCAAAACTCATCGCGGTGTCACCATAGATCACAAAACTTTTGGCGTCCGTACACATATCGATAGCATCGTTAACAAGCCGGAAACTTGATGCGTCATCTTCGTCTATTCTCCAGGAAGGAAGTCCGACACCGGTCAAATGATCATAATAGCTTATTCTCTTTGCAAGTTCGAAACAATACTGCGCCGCCAGTTCGCGACGTGCAGATGACTGTGCTACCGCAAACACTTCGGTGGGTCCTCCGATAAACGATCCGTTTCCGGCATATCTTGAATCTATAACCGGCAGTTCACCAATCTCGATATTATCCGAAAAACTGAATTCCGCACAGTTCCATGTACCGTTTATATAAAACGCAAAATCTCCTTTCAAAAATCCTTCCTTTATTTCCACATTGGACATACCCGCTCCGTCGGGATCGAAATAATGGGATATCATATCCTGAAGCATATCAACCGACCCTGCTATGCCGGCATTATCCCATGTTGCCCTTCCGAGAAAAATATCATTAAGTGCATCCGCTCCTATGGTCTTCAGGAAGATAGTTTCAAGATATTCGCTGACACACCAATTTTCTCCGCCCGCACATGAAAAAGCATAGATTCCTTTCGCCCTGAGTGCTTCACAGCACTCGATAAGATCGTTATACGTGGAAGGAATCTCGTCATAACCCACTTCGGCAAGCACATCCATATTTGCGTAGAGCATTACGACGTTATAGTACATCGGAACCCCGTAATGCTTTCCGTTAAATGTGGAAGTCGAGAGCATTCCTTCCGGAAGCTCGCTGCAATAGTCGGGATAATAATCGTCGAGACAATAGACCTTTCCCGCATCCACAAAATCCTGCAGGAAAGCTCCCGACCAGGTAACGAAGATATCGGGCAGTTCGTCCGCGGCAACCGCTGCTTTGATCCTTGTCTTATAAGCCTCCCTGTCATATGCCTCCCATTCCAGCAGTAAAGAGGGATACGTTTCAGCCATATCCGCTATTGCCTCTTCAAATGCCTGATGCTGTGAATCTTTTTCGGTTACCGGACACCACATGGTAAGAGTGGGCGTTCTGGGTCTGTCCAACACCGAATTCTCTTCATCATCGTCAGGTGAGGTTTCGGACGGTAAATCTGACGTATCTTCCTGAGACGATAATTCATCTTCAATGGATTTTAATTTCTTTGAAAACCATTTATCTTTTGTGGCCTTATATGCTTCCTCAAGAACATCCATAAGTGTGTCAACGTCATCCGTCTTTTCATATACTTTGACAAGCCCCTTGTAAGCTTCGACGGAATCCGGAGTCAGTTCAAGTGCAGCCCTGAATGTATCCACAGCCATGTCATATTCTTTTTCACTTATAAACTCATTACCCTGAGCTATAAGCCTTCCGGTCTTTGCTTCGGGTGAATAATACTTAAGTGCAAAAAATATTCCGCATCCTGCCAGTGCAAGGATCAGCAGTATTATTACCGTGACCGCAACTGCTTTTCCGGATTTCTTTTTGATCTGTTCGTTTTCGTTATTGTTATCCTGAAACATATCCGTCTCCTGTTTTTCTTTTTTCGGGATAAGGTCCTGTAAAAAAATGTCTTTCTGATTATAGCATGAACACTGTCTTTCCGTTATCTCACGCAAGTTGATATAGGAACAAAAAAAGACAGCGGGGTCAACTGCCCCGCTATCTTTGTCGATTATTCAACTATCAGTTGCCGTCCCTTACCGATGCACTGTAACCGTCAATGCCGGTATCGATCACGATGGTCTGGTTTTCCGAAACCTTATCCTCGAGGATCATTCTTCCGGCAAGGGTTTCGATGTATTTCTGGATATAACGCTTCAAAGGTCTTGCACCGTATACGGGATCGTATGCGGAATCTATAACGCTCTGCACCGCGGCATCCGTGAGCTCAACCTTGATATCCTTATCGGCAAGTCTCTTATTGATATCCTCAATAAGAAGATTGATGATACCGCCGAGGTTATCCTTGGTAAGCGGCTTGAACATTATGATCTCATCAAGTCTGTTCAGGAACTCGGGCCTGAAGTGGCCTTTAAGTTCTTCCATCGCAAGCTCTTCCGCATCATCCCTGATATTACCTTCATCATCGATTCCGTCGAGAAGGAATCTTGCACCGATGTTGGATGTCATGATGATGATCGTGTTCTTGAAATCAACTGTCTTGCCATGTGAATCGGTTATACGTCCGTCGTCCAGAACCTGGAGAAGAACATTGAACACATCGGGTGCGGCCTTTTCAATCTCATCGAAAAGAACGACACAGTAAGGCTTTCTGCGCACCGCTTCGGTAAGCTGTCCGCCCTCATCGTATCCGACATATCCGGGAGGAGCTCCGATCAGTCTCGATACGCTGTGCTTTTCCATATATTCACTCATATCGATACGGACCATATTTGTCTCGTCGTCAAAGAGTGCCGCTGCAAGTGACTTTGCAAGTTCGGTCTTACCCACACCGGTAGGTCCGAGGAAAAGGAATGATCCGATGGGCTTCGAAGGATCCTTGATGCCTGCCTTTGAACGGATGATCGCTTCGGTAACTTTTGTGACGGCTTCATCCTGTCCCATCACCCTCTTGTGAAGTTCGTCATCGAGATGTAAGGTCTTGGTCCTCTCGCCTTCGGTAAGCTTTGCAACGGGAATACCGGTCCACTTGGAAACAATACGCGCGATCTCCTCGTCGGATACCTTTTCACGTACAAGCTTGTTCTCTACGGTACCGCTGTTTTCGGCTTCCTCGAGTTCCTTCTTCAGCTTGGGAAGAGTTCCGTATGAAAGCTCTGCAGCCTTCTCAAGATCTCCCTTCGTCTGTGCTATGGCGATCTGTGAATTGACCGCATCGATCTCTTCACGAAGTTTACTCAGACGGCCTGCGGCATTCTTCTCGTTATCCCACTGAGCCTTCTGTGTTTCGAAGTTTTCCTTTAACTCTGCGAGTTCCTTCTGAAGATCCTGCAGACGCTCCTTGGAAAGATTATCCTCTTCCTTCTTGAGTGCGGTCTCTTCGATCTGGAGCTGAAGGATCTTACGGTTCATCTCATCAAGCTCTGCGGGAAGCGAATCCATCTCGGTCTTGATAAGCGCGCACGCTTCATCTACGAGGTCTATCGCCTTATCGGGAAGAAATCTGTCGCTTATATATCTGTTGGAAAGAACGGCTGCGGAAACAAGCGCAGTATCCATGATCTTGACACCGTGGTACACCTCGTATCTTTCCTTTAATCCCCTGAGTATGGAGATGGTATCTTCGACCGTGGGCTCATCGACCATAACGGGCTGGAAACGTCTCTCAAGTGCGGCATCGGTCTCAATGTACTGACGGTACTCATCAAGTGTGGTCGCACCGATACAGTGGAGCTCACCCCTTGCGAGCATGGGCTTGAGCATGTTTCCGGCATCGAGCGCACCGTCGGTCTTGCCCGCACCTACTATCGTATGAAGCTCATCTATGAAAAGAATGATATTTCCGTCGGAAGCTTTTACTTCATCGAGAACGGCCTTAAGTCTTTCCTCGAATTCGCCTCTGTATTTTGCACCTGCTATAAGTGCACCCATATCGAGTGCGAAGATCTTCTTATCCTTCAGGTTATCGGGAACATCACCGCGCACGATTCTCTGTGCGAGACCTTCGACAACAGCGGTCTTACCGACGCCCGGTTCACCGATGAGAACGGGATTGTTCTTGGTCTTTCTTGATAGGATACGCACAACATTTCTTATCTCGGAATCCCTTCCGATAACGGGATCGAGCTTCTGGTCACGCGCTTTCTCGACAAGATCCTGTCCGTATTTTTCAAGGGTGTCGTACGTAGCCTCGGGATTGTCGGAGGTTACCCTCTGATTGCCCCTTACCTGCGAAAGAGCCTGCAGGAAGCGCTCCCTGGTAATTCCGTACTCCTTGAACATTTCCTTCATTGTACGCGAAGGATATTTGATCATTGCAAGGAAGAGATGCTCTACGGATACGTACTCATCTCCCATCGCCTTTGCTTCGTCCTCGGCAAAGGTAAGGACCTTGTTCAGATCCTGGCTTATATGCATCTGTCCCGCACCGCTTCCGGATACCTTGACGCATTTGTTCAGATACTCATCCGCCTTTGCGCAGAAGTGTTCTGTATTGATCTCCATCTTTTCGATGAGCTTTAAGATGAGGCTGTCGTCAATGTGAAGAAGCGAGACAAGAAGGTGCTCCTGTCCCAGTTCCTGATTTCCGTATTCGGTTCCGAGGCGTTCGATTCCGTTTATCGCCTCCATGGACTTTTGTGTGAATTTCTGTATGTTCATATATCTCCCTCCCTTCTAAAGGAGCTGTGATCTTACCGTGGTGAACGAGGGGACGGTTCCTCCGTTCACAAGGATCCGGGTGAACGAAAGGAACCGTCCCCTCGTTCACTTTGTTTCATCTGTTCTATATGAAGTATAACACGAATTTTTCCGATTGCAATACCCGTTTATTCTTTTTCGGGAAAGTTTATCGCTTCCGTATAGAGCTCATTAAAGCCCTCTTCCAATGCGAGGTTGATGACTTCGGGAGTCTGTGCGATCCTTTTACCTGCGGCAAAAGGATACGTGCCCGCAAGTGCGGAATTACCTCCCGCCCTGCATTTTCCCGCAAGTTCATCCGGAATAAGTCCGATGCAGGAAGCATCCGCGGGATCGAGGTGTACTCCGAAGCCTCCCGAAAGAATGCAGCTTTCTATTTCGTCCGGTGTTATCCCGGCTTTCCTGCAGATGATCGTAATTCCCGCTTTCATTGCGGCCTTGGCAAGCTGCAGTGCACGTATTGATTCCTGTGTGATATGCACGTTTCCGATATCGATGCCTTCCTCAAACCAGGGCTCCTTAAGAAGTCCCGACGGATCGGCATATCCTTCTTTTAACAGGATCGAGGTGAGGCGGATCATATCCGCTCCCCATATTCCCCTGCACGGTCCGCCTTCGAATGCGGGTCCTGCTGCGGTTGCCGTGACATATAAATGATCTTTGTTTCCGAGTGCTATCTCCCCGTTTGTTCCGAGGTCACAGAGAAGCCTGTATTTATCGGATGAGCACAGATCCGTCGCAAGTATTCCCGAATAGATGTCGGATCCCACGAATGCGGAGAAGCCGGGAAGAACAGTCACGCTGATCTCTGAGTCCGAAACCTTCATCTCAAAGCTTTCACCGTTTATATGCGATGCGGTAAAAGGAGCCTCCCCAAGCTCAGCCGGATCGTAACCCATGAGCAGATATGTCATCGTTGTGTTGCAGCTCACATACATTTCCGCGGATCCGCTGAGATCATTTTCACGTATGAACTTTTTTATTCCCGTTTCAAGAACCTCAAGGATGCTCTTTTTCATTTCATCAAGAGCATTTCCATCGGCTGCCGCCCTGATCCTTGAAAGGACGTCGCTTCCGTACTTTCCCTGGGGGTTAAGACATACATACGTATTAAGGGCTTTTCCGTTTTCGTCAACATACACCATCGCGGCCGTGGTGGTTCCGATATCGGTACAGATAACGGGACGGGAAACAGAGGCGCCTTCGATAAAGCTCCCCTTTCCGAATGTAAGGATGTCGCAGGGATTTTCAAATTCCCCGAAGCACCTTCCGCAGCCCGTGCAGATTGTACATCTGTTTCCTTTTTTCATACCCGTTTATAATATCATATTTGCACGCCCGCGTGCCCAACTAATACAGCCTCAAAATACCCGCTCAAAGCATAAAAAAACTTCCGGCCAAAATGACCGGAAGTTTAAATGTCTTTTCAATGATCGGATTATTTGATGATCCTGATGGTTCCGAAGAAAAGAACAGGCTTGGTCTCGCCCTTACAAGCATTAACGAGAGCGATGATCCAGCATACGAACATGAAGATTCCCCAGATCCATCCGATGAAAGGAATGATTCCGATAAGGGAGAACAGGAACATTACAAGTCCCTCGTTTGCATAGAATCTGA
Organism: Lachnospiraceae bacterium; assembly: GCA_017617005.1. GTDB lineage: Bacteria > Bacillota > Clostridia > Lachnospirales > Lachnospiraceae > AC2028. The sequence continues at coordinate 1,810 of JAFZWW010000120.1, read as the reverse complement.
GATAATCGGAACGCTGTCCGTTAACATCTCCGCCGAAGTATGCAATGATAACACCATAGATGCTGAACATTATGGCAATGATTCCGAGCATCTTATCGCAGGGATTAACAGGTGCATACAGAGGATGTGAAGGTGCTGCGGGTGCTGCCTGCTGATACTGAGGCTGAGGCTGGGGCTGAGGTGCGCCCTGAGGCTGTGCTGCTCCTGCAGCTGCGCCAAAGTTGAAGCCACAAACTGTGCAGAATACAGCATCATCTGCTACCTGAGCTCCGCATTTAGAACAAGTTTTCATAAGAGTCCCTCCTAAATCGTGAGTTGTAAATTCGATGAGAACTGCGTGTTCAACCACCGAATGGAATTATAACATAAAAATACAAAATGTTGTATATGAATTCGCAAATACACTAATATTTTACTTGTGCAAATTTGAGTTTTTCCCTTAAAATAGAAGCGATGAAAGAACTTAATCCGCTTAACATCATAAAAACTGCGATATTTACGGCTCTTTCGGTATCGCTTTTCATTCTTTTCCCTTCGGTGAATGCATCAGCTGCCGAAGCGGATCCTTATACGATCATCAGCTCATTTGCTTCGGCAGGCGGTAAGAACATCCTTGCCGTAAGCGCCGATTCCCTTCCCGGCACTTATTCCACGATCACCGAAGCGGCCGCGGCCGCAAAAGAAGGAGATGTCATCTACATCTATCCCGGCGAATACGAGGAAAGCCTCGACCTTAGAACCAAGGAACTCATCTTCTTCGGCGAGGACAGGGATGCCTGCATCATAAAATTCGAAACCGTAAGATACACCTCTCCCGTTCTCAATGTATCCGCGGGAACCTTCAGCAATCTCACTCTTTACGGTTACAAAGACTCCGATACGGAGCTTTCTGCGGATGTTATCGGAATGACCGAGGACACCGTCGATGATAACTTCTCCGGATATGTCATCCATATCGACGATGACTATGAATACGGACGCAGTCTGGTCTTCAACAACTGCAACATCATCTCCGAAAACAATAACTGCATAGGACTCGGATTCAGGGATCGCTTCTCGGTCTCCTTTGAAAACTGCCTGCTCAGATCCACGGGCACCGCAGGTATTCTCTATGTTCACGATCCCGAGGATCTCATCGGTGCAAAGAGCGACATGAAGCTCGCATTCAGAAACTGTATCTGGGAAAATTTCGGATATCCATACGTGATCTGCGCCAAGTCCATACATACCACAAACCGCGTTGAAGTGACATTCCAAAATGTCACCTCGTATTGCTATGCGACAAATCTTAGCGATCTTTATTCACCCGGAAACGCATTCAGCGGATTCGATATCAGGCTTCAGATCCAGCTTCCGCAGGTGTTCGGAAGCACTCCGATCTCGATAAGAGCGGATAAAAAAGTCAGCGAATACCTCAGGGAATTAAGGACACAGACTATTCGCATGAAGCCCGGCATTTATTTCATCAATGAAAAAAGATCCTCCGCAAAGGATCCCGATGCACTCCCCACCACAGTCACCGTTTATTACATAAACAATGCATATGATCTCCCGGGTGACGGATGGGTAGGAAGCAATGCTTTCTATCTTACCGAAGAAAGTGCGGACAATACTCTCGATGAAATGAATTATCACATAAATAATTGACCTTCATTTGTGCAATATGATTCTGTTTAAAACGAATTGCATACAAAATGCTGAATTTTCAGAACATTAAGTTTTTTGTTTGACAGAATTCGTTCACAAATGTTAATATTTTATTAAGATTCAGGTACGGACGTGATCTCACATATTTTTGTAAATCACCTCT
>JAFZWW010000119.1 GCA_017617005.1 Lachnospiraceae bacterium | reverse complement strand
CTAATCCTTGATCGCATAGGATACAGCCTGGAAGATCTGCTGGGGAGATGCCTCCTCCATGGTCTTTCTGAACAGAGTCTTTACATTGTAATTAACGCTTCTTTTGAAAAGCTCTTTATCGAATTTTTCTCTTTTTGTGACTGCAGAATTTTTCAATTTCAGTCTCCCTCCTTATGAAAAAAGCTTTATCCGATCTTTTCAAGGCTTATCGTTACTTTCTCTCCGTTGATATCCCATTCCTTGGAGAACTTGTAATCCTTGCCGGATCCGATCTCATCGGCAAGAAGCTTGGTCGAGATCTGTGCCTCGTTCTTCCTCACGATTCCGAGAAGCTTGTCATTTCCGTTGAGCGAGATACGGATGTGATCCATTACCTCGAAGCCGGAATCCTTACGCATTGTCTGAACCTTGGAAACAAGCTCTGCGGCAAAGCCTTCCTCGATGAGTTCTTCGGTAAGGTTAAGATCGAGAACTACGGTCATGCCGTGATCTTCGGATGCTTCGTAGCCTTCCTTCTTGGTCATCTCGATGAGGAGATCTTCCTTGGCAAGCTCGATCGCATTTCCGTCAACGTCGAACTTTATCGCACCGTCCCTCTCAAGCTCGTCCATAGCGGCATTTCCGTCGACCTCTTTGAGATACTTCTGGATTCCTCCGAGCTGCTTGCCGTACTTGGGTCCTACAGTCTTGAGCTGGGGCTTGAAGATATATGTGGTGAACTCTCTTACGTCATCTGCGAATGCGACTTCCTTGACGTTGAGCTCTTCCCTGATGATATCGATATAGAATTCATCAAGCTTTTCATCGCTCTTGATGTACATCTTGGAGATGGGCTGGCGGTTCTTGACTGAACCTTCGTTTCTGCAGGCTCTTCCGAGAACTACCGCATCGAGTACGGTCTCCATCTTCTCTTCGAGATCCTTGTCGATGAACTTCTCATCAGCCTTGGGATAATCGCAGAGGTGGATACTTTCGGGTGCATCCGCAAAAGAATTCCTTACGATGTTCTGGTAGATGCTCTCCGTCATAAAGGGGATCATGGGAGCGGCTGCCTTGGAGATTGTTACGAGTGCGGTGTAAAGAGTCATGTAAGCATTGATCTTGTCCTGCTCCATTCCCTTTGCCCAGAATCTCTCACGGCTTCTGCGCACATACCAGTTACTCATCTCATCGACGAACTTCTCGAATGCGGCACCTGCTTCAGGGATCTTGTAATCCTCAAGGTCTGCGTCGACTTCCTTTACACAGCTGTTAAGCCTTGAAAGAAGCCACTTGTCCATAACTGAAAGCTTGTCATATTCAAGGGCATACTTTGATGCATCGAAGTTGTCGATATTCGCATAAAGTACAAAGAATGCATAGGTGTTCCAGAGTGTTCCGAGGAACTTTCTCTGTCCTTCGATAACGGCGTTCTCCGAAAATCTCTTGGGAAGCCAGGGCGCCGCACTTGTGTAGAAGTACCATCTGATGGCATCCGCACCGAACTTGCCGAGAGCCTCCATGGGATCTACGACATTGCCGAGATGCTTACTCATCTTACGGCCTTCTTCATCCTGTACAAGTCCGAGAACTATGACATTCTCATAAGGGGACTTGTTGAAAAGAAGTGTTCCTTCAGCCATCAGCGAATAGAACCAGCCTCTCGTCTGATCGACTGCCTCGGAAATGAATGCAGCGGGGAACTGCTGCTCGAATATCTCTTTGTTCTCAAAAGGATAATGGTGCTGTGCGAAGGGCATTGCACCGGAATCAAACCAGCAGTCGATGACTTCGGGTACTCTCTTCATGGAGCCGCCGCAGTCGGGGCACTTGCAGGTTATATCATCGATGAACGGTCTGTGGAGCTCTACGGTCTTGGCTCTCTCATCGCCGCTCGCGTTGAACAATTCTTCCCTTGAACCGATGCAGATCCTCTTTCCGCACTCGCACTCCCAGATATTGAGAGGGGTGCCCCAGTAACGGTTTCTGGAAAGAGCCCAGTCCTGGATGTTCTCAAGCCAGTTTCCGAATCTTCCGGTTCCTATGGATTCAGGCATCCAATGCACGGTGTTGTTGTTCCTTACAAGGTCTTCTTTTACGGCAGTGACCTTGATGTACCAGGATTCACGCGCATAGTAAAGAAGGGGAGTGTCGCATCTCCAGCAGAAAGGATAATCGTGCTCGAACTTGGGTGCATCGAAAAGCTGTCCGGCTGCATCGAGATCCTTAAGAACGAGTGGATCGGCATCCTTGACGAATTTTCCTTCGTAAGGGGTATCGGCGGTCATATTACCCTTGCCGTCTACGAACTGTACGAAGGGAAGGTCATATTCACGGCCCACACGTGAGTCGTCTTCACCGAATGCGGGAGCGATATGTACGATACCGGTACCGTCGGTCATTGTTACATAGTCATCGACTACGATGTAATGTGCTTTCTTGTGCTGCTTGTCGGCAGCCTTTGCGGCTCCTTCGAAAAGGGGCTCGTACTCCATTCTCTCGAGGTCTTTTCCGACGTACTTTTCAAGAACCTCGTAAGCGGGTGCGTCTTCTTTTGCGAACTTTCCGAGAAGGGTATCCGCAAGTGCCTCGGCGAGGATATAGGTGTAACCGTCAGCCGCCTTGACCTTTACATAGCTCTCTGTGGGATTGACGCAGAGTGCGACGTTGGAAGGAAGGGTCCAGGGAGTGGTCGTCCATGCAAGGAAGTAGAAATCTCCGTCCTTGGCCTTGAAACGGACGACTGCGGAGCGTTCCTTAACGGTCTTGTAGCCCTGAGCTACCTCGTGCGAGGAAAGAGGGGTTCCGCATCTGGGGCAGTAAGGCACGATCTTGAAGCCCTTGTAGAGCAGTCCCTTGTCCCAGATTGTCTTAAGAGCCCACCACTCGGACTCGATATAATTGTCGTCATAGGTGATGTAGGGATTGTCCATGTCGGCCCAGAAACCGATCTTGGAGGAGAATTCCTCCCACATTCCCTTATATTTCCATACGGACTCCTTGCACTTTCCGATGAAGGGCTCAAGTCCGTAGCCTTCGATCTGTTCCTTGCCGTTGATGCCGAGGAGCTTTTCGACCTCAAGCTCAACGGGAAGACCGTGGGTGTCCCATCCCGCTTTTCTGGGGACCTGATATCCCTTCATTGTGCGGTATCTGGGGATCATGTCCTTGATGGTCCTGGTCTCAACGTGTCCGATATGGGGCTTTCCGTTAGCGGTCGGAGGTCCGTCATAGAATGTATAGACCGGTCCTTCCTTACGGGAATCTATACTCTTTCTGAATATGTCGTTCTCATTCCAGAATTTTTCGACTTCCGCTTCCCTCTGAACATGGGAAAGGTCTGAGTTAACCTGCTTATACATAATTCCTCCTGTAAAAAAACAAACCTCCCCCCGGAAAAAAGGAGCGAGGTCCCGCTTCATTAAGATATAAATGCACATATGCGATTTTAGTGTAAAATGGCTGTAATGTCAACATTAATGGGGCTTTGGATTGTTTTTTGAAGTGTAAAAATATATAATAAACAGGTAATTTTTGGAGGGGGTACCAAAAGTGGCAAAAAAGGATTCAAAACCCAAGTCTGACAAGCGTAAAAGGTCCAGAAAAGGCACTATTTCCGGGCATATGTACGGAGTAGCGATACTTCCCGTCGTCCTTTTCGCACTGATCATCATCATAGCCGGCATTCCTTTCCTTACCGGCATACTCTACGATTCCGCCGAAAAAGAGCTCCGGGATGCCTGTCTGAGCACTCAGATGCTCATGGATGCCACCTATCCCGGCGATTACAGGCTCACAGGCAGTGATTCCCTCTATCTCTACAAAGGCGACGCCGATATCACGAGCGATTACGCCGTTGTGGATTCCGTTAAGCAGTCCACAGGGCTTGATGTGACGATATTCTACAAGGATACCCGCATCCTCACCACCCTTGCCGATGAAAACGGCGTCAGGATGGTCGGAACGGGCATTGCTTCCCAGATAAACACACTTGTATATGAGAATGGCGAAGAAGCCTTCTATCACAATACCCTCATCTTCGGAAAACCCTATTTCACCTACTATATGCCCCTTGTATCGAGCCACGGCAATGTCCAGGGAATGATTGCCGCAGCACGTCCCTCGGCGGATGTGAACAGGACGATACACACCTATATTTTCATGCTCATAGGCGTTGCAGTTCTGCTCACAGCCCTGATGATATTTATCGTCATAAGGATCACCAAGCCCATGACCTCCTCGATCGAGAGCATTTTCAAGTTCGTAAAGGATGCATCCTCCGGCAATGAGACCGCTGTTCTGGACGAACATGTTCTGGCCCGCCGCGACGAGCTCGGTGAGATCGGCGAAAGCGTTCTTTCGATGCAAAGATCCATGAGAAACATGATGGAATCCGATCCCCTTACCGGTCTTTTCAACAGAAGATCGGCACAGAGAAAGATGGGGCCTATCATATCCAAGGCCAAGAATGGTTCCGAGAGCTTCTGCATCAGCATCGGAGACATAGACTTCTTCAAATCCGTCAACGATACCTACGGGCACGATGCGGGTGATGAAGTACTGGTAAAGGTTGCCGACACGATCAGGGAGCATATGAAGAGCTGCGGCTTCGTCGCAAGATGGGGCGGTGAGGAATTCCTGATGGTATTCGACAGATCAAGCCTCATCATGGCGGAGAATTCCCTCTGGAGCCTGCTCGAGAAGATCCGTGCCCTGAAGATCAGATATGACAATTACATCATAGAGGTCACCATGAGCTTCGGTGTCAGCGAATGGGATAAAAAGCAGAGTGTCGATTCCCTCATCAAGAGTGCGGACGATAAGCTCTACAATGCAAAAAAGAGCGGAAGAAACAGGGTCATAAGTGCCCTTGAGGGTGAAGAAACGAATGAAGAAAACGGTGAGATGTCCGAGATCGATAAGCTTCTCATGACCATAAGCAGCGGCGCAAAAGAAGAAATGTCCGGGCACCAGAGCGATGCCGGACATTTCGAAAATCTTTCAGCCAAAGAATTTGAGGATATACTTAACGGTGTAGCGGATGAGGAAGCAGCCGTGACGGGAGATAACCTTATGTCCGGAGGAATAAGCTTTTCTGCGGATTCCTACACGGATGATTCTATTCTCAGGGGCTCTTCCACAAAGTAAATCCTTTCCCTATCCGTCCCCCTCACTGAAACCTTCGGTGACCCGGGACGTAGCACGGTGCAGGATCTGTCTTTGATTCATATATCGGACAAAAAAAGCGGAAACCTTAGTTTCCGCTTTTATTTTTTTCTTTTGCGGGGAACAGCTGAACGATCATAATGGCCGCAAACATGAGCGCGCTTCCGATGATCTCCCTCTGTGTAAGGCTCTGGTGAAGGATCACATAGCCTCCGAGAACACAGAAAAGCGCTTCACAGCTCATGAGTATGGAGGCGGTGGTGGGTTCGAGCTTCGACTGGCATACGATCTGGATCGTATATCCCATTCCGCCGGAGAAAACACCCGCATATATTATCGGGACCGTTGCGGCGAGGATCGAGGGGATATCAGGCTCCTCCGCCGCGAACATAACCACTCCGGATGTAAGGGAAACCGTCAGGAATTCAATGCAGGCAAGCTTGATATTGTCATACCTTTGCGATCCCGCATCTATAACAAGTATCTGAACGGTGAACATCACCGCACACGCCATAAGGAAGACATCTCCCTTTGAGAAGGACAGCGATTCGTTGATCGTCAGGAAATACAGGCCTGCCACCGATATCACAACCCCCAGCCATATGACGGGCCTTAATCTCTTTTTCATGAAGATCCCGCAAACCGGCACGAGAATGATGTACATCGCAGTTATGAATCCTGCTTTTCCGACGGAGTCCGTATACAGAATGCCCACCTGCTGCAGGTTTCCCGCAAGCGAGAGCAGAACGCCTATCAGGATTCCCGTCTTCCAGAGTCCGGCGCTGCGCCATGAATGATCCTTCAGATATTCCGGGTCAGGGGTTTTGCCGGACTTTTTAAGTGCCCTTCTTTTCCCCGCATCGGTGAACACCGAAAAAAAGAAAACGACAACGGTCGCCAGCATGAACCTTACGCTGTTAAAAGTAAAAGGGCCTGTGTTTTCCATTCCGATACTCTGAAATGCAAATCCCAGTCCCCATATAAGCGCCCCAAAAAGCTGGAGCAGAATAAAAAAAGTACGTCTGCCTGTCTTCATCTGTTCAGATGCGCATTGCCTTACGCATATATTCCTTTATCTCATTATCCGAAGGTATCTTAAGCATGTCGGACACATACTTTTCCGCATCGCTCACCGACCAGAGGGAAAGAGTCCTTCTCACCTCGGGAACGGCACCGGGATTGACGCTGAAGCGCCTGCATCCCATTCCCGCAAGTATCGGTATGATCGCAGGATCGGCCGCAGCTTCCCCGCATATCGAAATGGGAACTCCGGCATTCTTTGCGTTGTCTATCGTAGTCTTTATGAGTCTGAGGACCGCGGGCTGTGTCACGGACTGAAGATAAGCAACATTCCTGTTTCCCCTGTCGGCACTCATCGTATACTGCACGAGATCGTTGGTCCCGATGGAAAAGAAATCACTCTCGAGAGAGAGCATATCGGATATGATCGCAGCAGACGGTGTCTCGATCATGCAGCCGACCTTGATATTGTCATCGTAATCATATCCCTCATCCCTTAGATCACTCTTAAGTTCGTAAACAAGGGCTTTGACTTCCCTCATCTCATCGACGCATGTGATCATGGGTATCATGATCGAAAGATTTCCGACAGCGCTCGCCCTGAGTATGGCCCTGAGCTGCGTCGCAAAAAATCTTCTGTTTCCGAGACTGTATCTTACCGCACGGTAGCCGAGGAACGGATTGCTCTCAAGCTCCATATCGAGGTAGGGAAGAGTCTTGTCTCCGCCGATGTCGAGGGTACGGATAACAACCTCACGGCCGTCCATCGCCTGTGCGATACGCGAATAAGCCCTGACCTGTTCCTCTTCGTCCGGTGCATGTCCCGCTTCCGCGAAAAGATTCTCGGTCCTGTACAGTCCTATTCTTTCACCGCCGTTGTCGAGCGAATGCATAACATCCACGATATCGTTGACATTACAGAATACTTCCGCACTTTCCGAGTCGGCCATCTTTGTCTTCATCGAGCAGAACTTATCGAGTTCTTTTCTCGATTCGAGATATCTTTCTTTTCTTGATGCGAATTCGAGCGCAAGTCCGGGATCGGGTCTTTCATAAACAAAACCGTTTATGCCGTCAACGATAACGGTATCTCCGTTCCGTATAACCGTCGTCGCCCCGGGAACACCGTACACCGCGGGAAGACCGATGCTGCGTGCAACAAGAGCGGAATGTGATGTCATACCGCCGGTCTCGCAGACAAATCCCGAAACGCCGCAGTCCTTAAGCTTTGCAACCATGTAAGGAGTCAGATGATTCGCGACAAGAACAGTGCCCGGCTTGAGCGCGGAAAAGAAAGAGTCCACCGACCCCGCGGAAACCATCTCGGAGATTTCCGTAAGTCCGAGTACCCTCGCAACTCCTATCCCTATTCCCTTGGATGTTTCGGAACCTGACAGCATCTTGTTTCGATCCAAGCTCCCTATATCAGTTTAAAATGTTTGAAAGCCTTGTAAATTCCGTCTTCATAAATGGAATCCGTGACATAATCGGATGCCATAAGAAGCTCGGGATTTCCCTGTCCCATGGCAATTCCGTGAGCCGCGGCCCTGATCATCTCCATATCGTTCATTCCGTCCCCGACCGCATAGATATTCTCTGCCGGAACTCCGTAATGCTTTCTGACGATCTCCATTCCGGTTGCCTTCGAATGACCCTTCGGAATAAATTCTACCACAATATTGCCGTGATCGATCATATCAAGGAATCCGCCGAGCTTTGAGCATACTGCATCGTAATCCGTTTCTGCCGTGATGTCCGCGCTGAACTTGTTGATCGGGTCGCTGTCTGTGAGTGCATCCATATGCTTTGCCCTGTCTCCGAGCGATTCCCATAATGTTGCGGCAAAGGGATCGTCGGGGAAATCCTCGGGATCGAAGAAGCAGTACTCGCTTCCTTCAAGCACAACGGGCATATGCTCTTCGGACAATACCTTGAGAGAAGTCTTTATCTGATCCGGAGTGAGGAGTCTTTCGTATTCCACCTTGCCCTCTATCTCGACATGGCATCCGCATGCCGCGACCACTCCGTCCATTCCGAGCTCTTCGAGAGCCGCATATCTCGTGTTGGATCTCGAACGTCCCGTATTGATGAACACCTTGTTGCCCATGACCTTGGCAAGCTTTATCGCATCCTTTGTACTTTCCGGGATGCGCAGTATCTCATCCCAGATGGTCATATCTATATCAAGAAATATCAGATTCATTCTTTTCTCCTGCTGTAAGCAATCCCTCATATCCCATAAGGAAGGGAACGGTAAACATTATGGGGAATGCGTATCTTGCATGCTTCATGAAGCACGGTCCGGCCATGCACACCAGCAGCGTTATGAGCTGCATCGGATACAGACGTGCTTCCTTCTTTCTCCTTCTGATAAGTATGAACATTATCCATGTCCACAGTCCGGGGCTCTGAAGTGCTCCGAAGAAGGATATGCGGTCAATGTAACGGTAGAAATAAATGAGCAGTTCATCCGCTCCTTCGAACAATCCCGTCTTTGAAAAATAATCGCTATCCAGTTCATACCTGACAGATGTGTCGGTTTCGGGGTCGAACCATCCGTATGTGCTCAGGAAAAACGATTCGAAATATGTTCCGGGATGTTTGAAGAACATCTTAAACCAGGTCTTCAGGTAACCGGCCACAACTTCATTCGAAGCATCCGTATCATAGAACTGCTTCACGGGATCGGATATGGTCGGATCGTAACATTCGATCATATCGTGATAGTCTCCGAAAAGTGCGTTGATAGAGGCAATCTCTTCGGGTGTCAGTTCGCTCTCATACCTTACCATCGTGAGAGTGGTCTGCTGCATGGGTATGGAGAGCATCTCCTTCAGTCCGTCGCTTTCGGCATGCACATAAGCCTTGATGCCGGATGACATTGCGGTGCAGATACATATCGGAATCAAAAGAAAAACTGCAGCCTTCTTTGCGAGAGTTTTTATGTCGGTCTTTCCTGCGGATGCTTTTCCGATACCGTAAACGCTCATGACCAGACCGTTTACGAAGATGATTATCGAGCCGTTGTTTCTGCATATGCAGACAAGGGCTGCTGAAATGATCATCTTTATCAGGGAAGATCTCTCCTTAAGGAAAGCTTCCGGTTCCTCATAATACCGCACCGTCAGAATACTGTACCAGATGCAGGCCGCGGCAAAGGGAACATCCTTGATCGCGGTCGTTGCGATATTGGAATAGATCGGTGAAAGTACATATACGGCAAGCACGGTCAGAAGGACCGGTGTGCCCGCTCCTTTTTTCTTAAGATAAGAGATCGTAAGTGAAAGAGCAGAGGCAAGTGCGAGTGCCTGCAAAAGGATCCATACAAAAAGCGCGGGGTCGTAGCTTCCGAATACGGCCTTGAATGCTCCGAAGAAAAGCCCGATGAATGCGGTGAGGATTATCGGATGATGTCCCGACCAGGGCATATCTCCCGTTGTCTGCATGAGCTGTCCTATGAAATCCGCATTATGGTTTCCGGGTGCGTTCAGGATCATTATGGGAAGCCAGAGGAGCATCAGAAGAACTGTCACATTCCTGAACGAATGATCCCCGAAGAGCTTACCGGCAAATCTGAAGCTGCATACGCTGAACGAAATCCGGTCAAGTCCCGCTTCAAAAAGAGCAAATACATATCTGAAGATGATGCCGAATCCGAGAGATGCGAGAACGGATCTTATGATAAAGGGAAGGGTTCCGTAGATTCCGGACAGATCCCCGAGATCACGTGCGGATCTTCCGAAGATCACGACAAAGCCGAGTATCATCGGAAGGAAAAATCCCCTGACATATTTCGGAAACTTTTCGTCGATATACTTCATCCCGATCCCGCAGAGAATTGCGGCGACGATCATCTCAAACTGGAAATCACCGAGGGTCGAATAGATCCTCGCGATCACAAAGTCCATCGACACCCTTCCGTATGCCCAGAACGGTATCGCCTCGGTGGTCTTGTAAGTTATCGCAAATCCGCACAGAAGCGCCGAAAGAATGAATCCGGCAAAGGATCTTTTATTCTTTTTCATGGGAGCATCCGCCATTGTCAATTAACCCCACATCATATATGAAACGCCGCGGACTATCCTTTCGAAGAAAAGGACGCCGCAGTAAGTATGATACAAAAGCACGATCCCGCAGAGAGACAGATACACCCTGGAAACAATACCCGCTTCCCTGAACTTCTTCATATCGTCAATCCACAATATGAGTGAGATGCCGAAGATCAGGATTATCGTGAATGCGTAACCCCAGCTGAAGTTCGCATCCATATCCCTTGCTCCGAATTCACTGAAAAGGAAATACTGAAGGAAGCCGACACCCGCACTCATCCACGCGAAAAGAAGAACCCTGTTCTTAAAAAATTCCTTTCCGTGCCATAAAAGCACCATGAGCGGGAATAATATCGAAAGCACGCTTACCGCGAGTATGTTCGATGCATGAACTCCCATCGCCCTTCCCGGTGCGATAACGATATGGTTGCTTCCGTTGTTCACATCATACAGTGCCTTGTTCTGGAGGAACATGATCAGAAACGACGGAATGACCGATGTCGCAAAAAGCAGAAGTTTTCCCGCAGGCGCACTCTTTTTCACGAGATCGATGATGAGAAATACGAGCATCACCGGCGCGACGGCCAGGATGAAGTTGGGCTTGGCCGCGGTCGTGAGTGTCAGTGCAACGGTAAAAAGTGAATATGACTTTTTTGTCAGTTTCTTCGAGAAGTCTTTCTCGATATTAAAATATATCAGGAGAGTCCAGAGCCCCATCCACTTCATCATGAGGTATGTGGAGTTGTGCCAGATGGATGCGGTATGCATTCCCATATAGCGTCCGCTCGAAAGCCCCCTGATATAACAAGGCATAAAGAGGTTCAGGAAAAGCGCCATGATCTCCGCAGTGTAAATACCGATGCGGTGATCCGTGACTTCAACAATGAGTCTGTAAGTGAAATACACCGACATCCCCGCGAACGCACCGAGGATCAGAGGAAGCAGCACCATCAGATGAATGCGGTCAAGTGCAATGATGATGATAGATATCAGTGAGTAGATCAGCCTGTTATCCACCGCAAGACTGATGTGTGCCGGAAGATCCGATTCGTATACCGCACCTTCGGTCCAGCCCATGAACATGAAGTACATGTAGATGCATGCCCCGACATAGACCGTGATCAGCACCGTCGCGATAATATGTGCGGCCGAAGGACGTTTCGATGTCTCAGACATAGAAGTATCCTCCCATATAAAGCATTGCAAAGAACGCTATGCCGCATCCCAGATGCCATACATAGACCGCCCATTCAAATATGAGAATAGGCATGGGCTGTTTTTTCTTTACGGTGTTTTCGATAAGAAGCATCAATCCCGCAACAAACACGAAGAATATTCCGTAGATATATCCCCACGCAAAATTGCAGTGAACGAATCTGTCACCCTTTTCATAGAAACATAAGAACTCAAGGAATCCGGCCATCATGACTTCCCATGCAAGAAGGAAGGTCTTGTTATCCCTGAAGCGCTTAAGGTTGAGGAGCATCACCACTCCGGGGAACGCATTTGCGAGCATTACCGCAAGCACGATGTTTCCCGTATAAACGCTCCATGCTTTACCGATCGCAAATCCGATACCGCCGTCCGCTCCCGCGTGTGAAGAAGAGCCGAACACGCCGCCGAACTGGATGATGAGAGTGATGAAGGTGGGAACCGCCGTTGCGAGAAGATACAGGAATTCCCTGAACTTCTTTCCTCTCGATATGATCAGTCTTACGATCATATGTACCGCTGCGGCTGTAACGAGCACAAATGTAAAGCTCGGCTTGGTGAGAGTCGCAAGGAGAAGGAATGCGGAAAACGCAATGTACTCCTTCTTGTCGGCATGATCCTCATAATAGGTCAGTATGTGTGCGAAAAGAAAGAATGTGACGATCGCAAATCCCCTTGCCGCAAGATAAGTCTGGTTATAATAGGGATTCGCACTGAAAACACCGAGGTTCTTAAGTGTCATTCCCGGAAGATATATTCCCTCGGGAGGATAGAGCATAGAAACAAAGAATATAGAATATGTCACGAGCAGGATAAAGCCTTCGAAGGCGGTCCTGTTCTTATTCTTTTCCGGCACGAGCGGAGTAAGCTCCTTCAGCATGAAATATGAGAGCACCGCGGGAGATACCGAATTGAGTATCGTGGCGGAAAGAGCCGCTCCCATATGTACATTGCAGAAAAGTCCGATGAATTTTCCCAGCATGAAATAAACGGGATAAGGAAAATCAAACCCGCTGTCGATCCCCAGCATCTCCAGAATGTACGCATCCACATCCGAACCGTAGTACTGGTATTCAATGTGGAATGCCTGATTTCTGAACAGCACGAACATAAGGACCGTATATGCCGCAAGAAGCAGGAAATATGCAATCTTTGTTATCTTGGATACCTTTAGTTTCTTCATTCGATACCGGTAACTTTATAATCCTTGTCTTCAACCGCTTTTCTGAGAACATCATCGGAAACCTCCGATGAAAGGCTCACAACCGCGTTTCCCTTTTCGTGGGAAACATCGGCGGAAACAACACCCTCGACAGCTTCCAGCGCTTTCTTTACGGATGCTTCGCAGTGTGAACACATCATTCCTTCGATACTTATGGTCTTAGTCATTGCCGTCTCCTTTATTTCGGAAAAATCTGATTTTTCCCCATTATCCAACAGTTTGCGTTCTCTGTCAAAATCACGCGGCGCTCTGTCTCCCGCAGGGTCATGCAGCCTGAAAAGATTCAGACGGAGAGCGTTCATACATACGGTAAAGCTTGAAAGGCTCATCGCCGCCGCACCGAACATGGGACTCATCTGTAATCCGATCTCCGCGAACGCACCTGCCGCTACGGGAATGAGCAGAATATTATAAATGAACGCCCAGAAGAGATTCTCGTGTATTACGGTAAGTGTTTTCCTTGAAAGTCTGAGTGCCGCGCTCACATCGGAAAGCGATGATCTCATAAGCACGACATCACCCGCATCTATCGCAACATCCGTGCCCGCGCCGATCGCCATTCCGGTATCGGCTGAGGTAAGTGCAGGTGCATCATTTATTCCGTCACCAACCATGAGCACCCTTCCGTACTCACGGAGCTTCTTTATCACAGCTTCCTTTCCGTTCGGAAGAACTCCCGAAACGATCTCATCCACACCCGACTGCTTTCCGATCTCCGCAGCGGTAAGTCCGTTATCACCGGTAAGCATCACAACCCTGAGTCCGAGTCCCTTAAGTTCCGATACCGCTTTTGCGGAATCCTCCTTGAGAACGTCGCTGACCGCAATGATTCCCAGAAGTTTATCACCTTCCGAAAAATACATCGGTGTCTTTCCGGCGGATGCAAGTTTTGTGGCGGCATCCTTCATTTCATCCGTACGCGTGCCGTGTTCCGAAATGAATCTTTCGTTTCCGCCCCTTATCACACTGCCTTCAGTCTCACCGGCAAGTCCGTTTCCGGGATAGACCCTGAGTCCGGTCATTTCAAAATGTGGTATCCTTCTTGCTTCGGCATATGTTACCACAGCCTTTGCAAGCGGATGCTCGCTTCCCGTTTCGATCGAATACGCATTCTTTAAAAGATATTCTTCGGTAATCCCCGCAGCCGGCAGCACATCCGTAACGACCGGATCACCCTTTGTAAGAGTGCCCGTCTTATCAAGCACCGCGATCCTGCTCCTGCCCGCTTCCTCAAGAGATGCGGAGGTTTTGAAAAGAATACCGTTCTTTGCACCGACTCCGTTTCCGACCATGATCGCAACGGGTGTCGCAAGCCCGAGTGCGCACGGGCAGCTGACGACAAGCACTGTTATTGCCCTGGTAAGCGCATAGGAAAGTTCTCCGCCGACGATCAGCCATATGACAAATACAGCGAATGCGATTCCTATGACCGAAGGAACAAATATGCCCGATACCTTGTCGGCTATTCTCGCAATCGGGGCTTTGGTGGAAGATGCATCCCTTACCATCCTTATTATCTCGGAAAGAGTCGTGTCCTCACCAACCCTCTCTGCCCTGCATGTCAGAGGTCCGGAAAGATTGGTGCATGCCGCAGAGACCTTATCACCCGGTCCCTTATCTACCGGTATCGATTCTCCCGTAAGTGCGGATTCATTTACCGCGCTGCTTCCGTTTACCACTATCCCATCGACGGGAATATTCTCTCCGGGTCTTACTGCGAATATGTCACCCACAGCCACTTCTTCGATCGGAACCTCGGTCTCTTTTCCGTTCCGGATAACGACTGCGGACTTCGGTGCAAGCTTCATAAGGCTCTTCAGTGCATCGGTGGTGCGTCCCTTGCTGTAGCTTTCGAGAGTTTTTCCTATGGTGATGAGCGTGACTATCATCGCTGCCGATTCGAAATACAGCTCGTTCATCATGATATCCAGTGCTTCCTCACGGCAGATAACGAATGCCCTGATGAGATTCACCATGCTGTAGATATACGAAACACCCGCACCCATCGCAACGAGTGTATCCATATTCGGTGCTTTATGAATAAGAGCATTAAAACCGCTTGTGAAAAATTTTCTGTTTATAAACAGGATAATACCTGAAAGAATCGCTTCGATCGTAATCACCCCGGTATGAGTAAGTCCTACCGGAACGGGAAGGTCGAACATCATCACACCCATGCTGAAATACATAAGTATGACGAGAAGGATCACGGACGTGATAAGCCTGCGGAGAAGCTTCGGGGTTTCGGTATCCTTAAGATCGTCTTCGGTCACCGTACCGGCGCCGGCGCCTTCGGAAATACTTGCTCCGTATCCGGCGTTTTCAACAGCCTTTATGATATCTTCAGGCAATGCGCTTCCTTCCACATTCATGGAATTCGTGAGCAGGGAAACCTCACATTTGGTGACACCGCCGACATCTGACACAGCCTTTTCGACATGTGCCTGACATGCGGCGCAGCTCATACCGGTTATCTTGTATCTGGAATACTCAGACATCCGTGACGCTCTCCTTACTCTTTACATACTCGGCATATCTTTCATCCTGAACGGTACTTATATCCTCGGAGGGAATACTCTTCAAAAACTTTATTACAAAAGGAACGGAGATGATCGCAGAAAGTATATCCGCAATCATCTGCGAACACTGTATCCCGAGAAATCCCATGAACGGAGGCAGCAAAAGAAGGAGCGGTATATAGCAGAGTCCCGATCTTAACATGGACAAAAACGAAGCCTTCTTTGCATCACCTATACTCTGGAAGAGCATATTCCCCACGACCGAAGCCGGCTGTACCACCACCGCAATGCACATGAACCTGAGTGCCGGAACGCCGTAATGCAGGACCAGATCTATCTCCTCATCCTTGACGAACAGTTTTATGACATCCGAGGAGAATATGAATCCGAGCACCGCAAGCACACCCATAAGGAGAGTTCCCGCTCTCCAGGTAACGAAGCATGCGCGCTTCAGTCTCTTATATTTTTTCGATCCGTAATTGAATGCCGAAACAGGCTGGAATCCCTGTCCTATTCCGATCATCGTGCTTCCTATGAACATCAGCACCCATCCGTCTATCGTCATTGCAGCCATCGCCGCATCCCCGAAGGGCTTGGAAACGATGTTTAGTATGGAAGTGGAAAGAGTTGCACAGAGCTGTCTGAGCAGTGAGGGAAAGCCTGTCTTTATGATATCGAAAACACTCGTAGCAATCTCTCCTGCGGGGAGCTTAAGATATCTCAATCTTATGGAACTGATCGCCCTGTGTGAAAGGAACATATAAAGCAGGATCCCGAGGCTCACAAATTGAGAGACCATTGTTGCGATCGCCGCTCCGCGTATCTCCATTCCGAAACCGAACATAAGTATCGGATCCAGGATCATATTGAGCACACCGCCCGATACAAGACCAAACATTGCAAAAAACGCCCTGCCCTCATATCTCATGACATTATTGAGAACGCAGCTGACCGAAAGTACCGGTCCGGAGATTATGATAAAGAGGGCATAGGTCTTGGCATAGGGAAATATTGTATCCGTGCTCATGAGATGTATCAGAGGATCGATGAAGACCAGACCCAGAAGCATAAGAACAAGACCCGACATAAAAGAAGCCGCAATACCGAAAGTCAGTATGCGGTCGGCTTCTTCTTTTTTTCCCACGGCCAGAAGTCGTGCGATCTTGGATCCCGATCCCTGACCATACATAAAGCCGAAGGCCTGGAACACGGTCTGGAACGTCATAACTATTCCGATCGCCGCACTCGCACTTTTGCCGAGCTTTCCTACAAAGTACGCATCGACCAGATTGTAGATCATCGTGATCAGCATACTGACCACCGTCGGGACCGCCAGAGTGAAGATCAGCTTTCCCGGCGGAGTGAGTATCATCTTATTATATTGTTTTGCTTCTTCGTGGTTCAAGAAAATTACCTGATGAGTTTTTCTATATCTGCTTTAGTCTCGGCCTTTAATATCATTTCCGACATTTCCCTGCAGCTCCACACATTGAGCTTCCTGATCTGTCTCTTCATATCGGGAACCCTGTGGGGATCAACGCTGAACGACCTGACACCCATCCCTATGAATACGGGAAGTATGTCGGGATAGGAAGCCGCTTCACCGCATATCGTAACGGGAATACCCGCGGACGCTGCACAGTCGCATACCCTCTTTACGGCACGAAGGACCGCCGGCTGATAAATGCTGCACAGCTCCGACATAAGGGGATTGGTCCTGTCTGCACACATGATGTACTGTGCAAGATCGTTGGTGCCTATCGAGAAAAAGTCCACATCTCCCGCAAGACTGTCGGCACACAGAACGGCTGCCGGAGTTTCTATCATACATCCGAGCTTGATGTCATTTCTGTACGCAACCTTCTCCGCACCGAGCTCAGACCTGCATTCTTCTATGATCTTTCTGACATCCAGTATCTCCCCGATCGAAGTGACCATGGGAACAAGGATGCTTACGTCACGCCCGTGGGATGCACGCAAGACAGCGCGTATCTGGCACTTAAAAAGTGCACGGTCGGAAAGACTTGCCCTGAGGCCTCTTACTCCGAGCGCTGGGTTTTCTTCATGTATACGGCCCGATGCCGAAACAATATCCTTATCTCCGCCGGCATCAAGCGTTCTTATGACAACGGGTTTTCCGTAGAAGGAATCTGCGATATGTGTGTACACATCTGTCTGGTCATCTTCGGTAGGGATCACACTTCCGTTCATAAATAAGAATTCGGTGCGCACAAGTCCGGCTCCGTCCGATGCAGATACTATACCGGGAACCTTTTCGAATCCGATATTGCACATCACGTCTATCGTGACGCCGTCCATCGTGACACTGGGCGCATAAGGCTCTTTTGCCGCCTTATTCTCATCGCCCGATGCTTCGATGACTTTTTTATATGCGTTCTTCTCGTCATCTGTAGGAGAGATGATGACAACTCCCCTGTTTCCGTCAACGATGCATTCGGTTCCGCCCGTCGCATACTCGCTGCCATATGCCACACCGAACACCGCGGTTATTCCCATGGAACGCAGTATCACGGCAACATGTGATGTGGCCGTCCCCGTTTTCATGACAACAGCCTTTATTCCGTCATCCTGAAGACTTATTATCTCCGCGGCACTGAGTCTTTCTGCAAAAATGACATCTCCGTCAGATTTTACTTCTTCCTCCGCCTTGCCGGTGCTTTCTCCCATACGGGTAAGGATCCCGCTCTTAACCTCGAACAGATCCTCGCATCTTTCCATGAACAGTTCATCTCCGGAAGCCCTGAGGATTTCCTCATACTTCCTGCATGCGCGGTCAAGTGCTTCACCCGCTCTCTTCCCGGAATCGATAAGACCAGTGACCTCATCAGACAGCACGGGATCCCTGGCTATCATGATCTGTCCCTGGATGATATCCTTTCCCTCTTTACTGTGAGCGGATGAGGCGAGTTTTTTCATATCGCCTTCGAATTCGAGCAGTGCGTCAAAAAAACGCATCCTCTCAAGATCCGCGTCGAAGACTTCCGGTTCTGCGGAAGCCTTCGATGCAGCAGATCTTTCCCTGATGCGTCCCATCACTATTCCTTTATTTGCGGGAAGGCCTTTATACTTCATCGAATACCTTCATTATCTCGTTGTAGTCGGGAAGCTTTCCTTCGAACACCGCAGCGCTTCCGGCCGCAATCCCGAGTTTAAGTGCGTATCCGTAATCATGCTCATCCAGGAATCCCTTTATGAATCCGGCCGTCATGGAATCGCCTGCACCGAACGCACCAAGTGCCTTTCCTTCGGGTGCCTTGCATCTGTGGATCTCTCCGGTCTTGTCCAGAAGGATCGCACCGTCCGCACCCATCGATACTATAACATTCTCCGCTCCTGACTTCTGAAGCTTTTCCGCCTCGGAGATGATCTCCTTTTCATCCTTAAGCTCACGTCCCGCAGCCTGGCAAAGTTCTTCGAGGTTGGGCTTTACCAGGAAGGGCCCAAACGGAAGTGCTCTCTTGAGTCTGTCTCCGGTCATGTCGACAACAGTCTTTACATTTTCGGGAACCGATGAAAGGATCCTTTCAAGCATATCTTCGGGAGCCTGTGTGGGCATGCTGCCCGCAAGCACAAGAACATCTCCCTCGGAAAGTCTTTCGAGCTGGTCACAGAGTTCATCGACGGATCCGCTCTCCACTACTGGGCCTGCTGCATTGAGTTCGGTCTCCTCGAATCCGCGCTCGCTCGAATCTTCGTAAGGAACTCTTATCTTGACATTGATCCTGCTCATTCCGTTCTTGAAGGGAAGCATTATGAATCCGGTACGGATACCTATCGAGCGGACCGTGCCTTCGATCTCGTCTCCGGTGGTTCCTGCAATGAACCCGAGCGCCTTGGTCGGAACATCGAGGTTCTTAAGTACGACCGATACGTTGATTCCTTTTCCGCCCGCGCGGAGCTCCTCTCTTTCCGATCTGTTCGTTCCGCCCTTTTTCAGATAAGTAGCGGGATACATTACGTAATCGAGTGAAGGGTTAAGTGTTAAAGTGTAGACCATTTTATCTCCTTTTCGTATGAAGCATGCTGAACAGGAGAAGTACGGGGAACAGCTCGAGTCTTCCCGTGAGCATGTCGAATATCAGAATGATTTTTGAAAAGACGGAAAAGAATCCGTAATTGCATGTCGGACCTACGAGCGAAAGACCGGGACCGATATTGTTTATCGTCGCCGTGACCGCTGTAAAGCCCGTGGTAAAGTCATAATTTTCAATGCTAAGGAACAGGAGCGATATGAAAAAGATGACGAAATAGATCGAAATGAAAACGTTCGTCGAACGTATTACCGATTCCTTGACGGTGTTGCCGTCCATCCTCAGCATCTTGACCTCCCTGGGATGACGGAGCACCGAGAGTTCCTTCTTGAACTGCTTCATGAGAAGGACGATCCTGTACACCTTGATTCCGCCCGCAGTAGATCCCGAGCATCCGCCGATCATCATCAGCATAAGAAGTATCGTTCTCGAAAGTTCCGGCCACGCATCGAAGTCCGCGGTCGAATAACCGGTCGTGGTCATGATGGATGCGACCTGGAAGAATGAGTGGTGGAACGCATCACCGAAGCTTCCGTAGAGCTTGCTTACGTTGAACGCAATCAGTATGGTGGACGTGATTATGATGCCCAGATAGTATTTAACTTCTTCTATATGGAATGCTTCCTTTATCTTGCCGGATATCAGGAAGAAATAGAAAGTATAGTTGATTCCGCTCGCCGCCATGAAGAATGCGATTACATTCTGCTGAGCGGTCGTATAGGTTCCGCACGATTCATTGACCATACCGAAGCCTCCCGTACCTACGCTTCCGAAGGTAAGGAGTGCGGATGAATACAGATCCATTCCGGTGATGAGAAGCGATATGATCTCCGCAAGGGTAATTCCGAAATACATCCCGTACATAAGTCTCGCGGTGTCACGTACATGGGGCACTATCCTTTCGACGGACGGACCCGTAGACTCGGCCTTCATCAGGTTCATATCTGAGGTTCCGAGCATGGGAAGGATCGCCATCATGAACATGAACACACCCATACCGCCGATCCAGTGCATGAAGCTTCTCCAGAACATTCCGGATCTGCTCAGAAGCGTAACATCGGAAAGAATGCTCGCTCCCGTTGTCGTGAAGCCCGATACCGTCTCGAAGAGCGCATCGATGTAATTCGGGATATCTCCGCTGAGCATAAGAGGCAGTGCTCCGATCAGCGAAAGAACGATCCAGCACAGCGCAACTATTATGTATCCTTCCTGAAGGGAAAGATGTTTTCCTCTCTTGATCCTGGTGAGGGGAAATCCGAGAATGATGCAGATGAATATGGTAAGCAGATACCACATCCAGTTGCCGTCGGAATAGATCAGGGATACCGCCAGGGGCAGCAACAGGAACGCACTTTCAAAGATCAGAAGTATCCCCACTATATAAAGTATTATCGAATTCTTTTTCATTGCTATTCGAGGATCTCCCTGATATTGGCTATGTGGGCTCCGCCGACGACAACTATAACGGAATCTCCGACCATGAGTTCATCCTGTCCGGTGGGGATTATATTCTTGCCGTTTCTGAAAATGCTGCAGACAAGAGCATTCTTTTTGAGCTTGAGATCCCTGAGTTTAACTCCGGTAACGGGTGATTCGACCTTGATCTTGAACTCGAGCGCCTCCGCCTTTCCGTTCTCAAGCTTGTAGAGTGATTCAACATCATCGGATGCATCCGCACTCATCGAACGTGCGAACTTGACTATGTGATCCGCGGTTATCTTCTGTGGATTGATTATGGTATCGAGATTGAGTGCATCGATGACCGATCCGAAATTAAGGCGTCCTATCTTGGTGACGACCTTGGCGGATGAATGCTTGCGCGCATAAAGCGAAAGAAGGATGTTCTCCTCATCAAGTCCGGTAAGAGCGGCAAAGCCCTGGAATGTGGAGATGTCCTCCTGATCGAGGAGATCCCTGTTTGTTCCGTCCCCGTGAAGGATCCTTGCTGCAGGAAGCTTGCTCGAAAGCTCTTCGCATCTCTTGTAATCTATCTCGACGATCGTCGTTTCTATTCCGGACCTGAGGAGTCTTTCCGCAAGATAATAGGACATAGTTCCTCCGCCGACGATCATGGCGTTCTTTACCCTGCCCTTGACTTCTCCGAGCTTTCTGAAGAATGCGAGTGCATCCTTTCTCGTTGCGGCAATGCTTACATTATCATCCGCGGCAAAGGAGAAATTACCTTTGGGGATGATGACCTCATTTCCTCTTTTGATCGTGCAGACAATGATGCCCTTCAGCATATCATCGCGCAGCGCCATAAGGGACTGTCCGCAGACGGGCATCCCTTCGGTGACGTGGAAATGGAAGAGCTCTATCCTTCCGCCCGAGAATGTGTCGATCTTGAATGCGGAAGGGAAAAGGAAGACACGGGATATCTCCATTGCGGCCGCATCCTCGGGATTGATGACCATCGCGAGATTGAACTCTCTTTTGAGGAATTCGATCTCATGCGAATATATGGGATTTCTGACTCTTGCGATCGTCTTGCATTTTCCGGCTTTTCCGGCGATCAGGCAGGCCAGCAGGTTTTTCTCATCGGAATCGGTGACTGCTATGAAAAGATCGCAGTCCGAGATTCCCGCTTCAACAAGGGTCTGATAGCTTACGCCGTTTCCGACGACGCCCATCGCATCGTAATGATTGGTTACGGACGCAATAGCTTCGCTGTCTTCGTCAACAAGCGTGATATTGTGATCCTCACTTGAAAGCTGCTGGGTTATGACCATTCCTACCTTGCCACAACCGACTATGACTATGTTCATAAATCCTCCGGGATATGTGCCATACCCTCACGGGTGCCATATATGCCACCCTGCTCGGGGCAGAACTACTACATCTTGTATAATACTATTTTCCGGGCGGGATTTCAATTTCCGCCGGCACGTCATTTCCTTGCATGATGGGGAGATTCGTCATACTCCCTGATATATTCCTTCGTATAATCGGCATCCGATCTGCAGGGTGCATAGACCGTGCCGTACTTCTGCCTTGTTTCCTCGCCCTTTCCCGTGATAAGCAGAACGGTGGGGCGTCTGACCTCGAGAATGGCCTTATGAATGGCCGCTCCCCTGTCTTCTATCTCTTCGTATGCTATGCCGGCTTCCTTTGCATATTTGGCAACCTGCTCCGAAATCTCCTCTGCGGGATCGGGACCGGGATCCTCCGCGCAGATATAGATCTTGTCAGCATACTTTGCGGCAACCTGCGGAAGCTCATACCTTCTCTGGTATGCCTTTCCTCCGGGGCAGCCGAAGATACCGACTATGTCGTAGCCGGGGAATTCCTTTTCGACTGATGAATAGAGAGCTTCGAAGCTGAGCTTGTTGTGTGCATAGTCGACGAATGCGTTTACAAGTCCGTCCTTACTCTTGAAAAGCTCCATTCTTCCGGGAGATTTTGCTTTGCGAAGTCCTTCCTTTATGCATTCTATGGGAATCCTGTATATATCCGCGGCAGCGATGACTCCGAGGGCGTTCTCGACATTGAACAGTCCCGGCATCGTCAGTTCAAATTCCTCGTCAAAAGAAGGAGCGGGCTTCTTGGAGACCTTAAAGTAAATGCTTTCGCCGTCCTTCCTGATGTCGTACGCATGATAATCCGCCTTATCATCCTTGCAGCTGAAGGTAACGAAGTTCTTAGCAGCCTTCGCTTCCTCAAGCACTCTTTCGATACAGTCGGAATCGAGATTGACCGCAGCGGTATCGGTAAGCGCGAACATCTTCATCTTGGAGGAAAGATAATCCTCGAAATCCGCATGCTCGTTCGGGCTGATATGGTCCTCGGAAATGTTCATGAATACCGAAACGGCAAATCTCATACCGAGTACCCTGTCGTATTTGAGAGCCTGGCTCGAAACTTCCATCTCGAGAAAATCGATATTACTTGCGACCGCATTTGCCATATGCTTGTGCAGCTCAAGAGATTCGGCGGTGGTGATATGGGATTCCTCCCTGATGACACCGTCGTAATTGTCTATGGATGAAAGAACCGCGCTCTCGCCCTTGCCCATTGATGCAAGATATTCATCGACAACCGACTTCATATAATATGTCGAGGTCGATTTGCCCTTTGTTCCGCCGAACGCGGTGATGTTCAGTTTGTTCTGGGGATAATCGTAAAAGAGATCTCCGAGTATGGGCATCGCCTTCCTTATATCGGATACGATTATTGCGGGAACTCCCGCACCTTCTTCGTATTCTTTTTCCGATATGTATGCCACGGCACCGTCATCTATCGCGGACTTAAGATACTCGGGTCTGAATGCGGCTCCCTTGCAAATAAAAAGAGTCCCCGCCACTACCTCTCTTGAATCGTAAGTTACAAGAGAGACTGTTTCGGAAAACTTTTCTTTTAACAGACACTTCTGCAGAAGGCCTGCCTGCTCAAGTGCCTTTTCATATTCGGTTATTGAAAGTATTAAACTCATAATTCTTCGTACCCGGCTCCGCTTCTTATGATCGATTCTCTTACGAGCACATCAAGCGCATCGACGCAGTGTGCGGGAACCTTATGATGCTTTTTATATACGCTGAGCTCGGTGCACGCGAGGATTATCACATTGCAGCCCTTCTGCTGGAGGTTTGTTACAGCCGCATGGAACTTGTCCTCATCGCCGAGCTTTCCGGCCTTGATATCGTCATAGATAAGGGACATCACCTTCTTCTGATACTCGGGATCGGGAATCTCGCTCTCGAGGCCGTACTCACTGCAGGCCTGCTGGTAAAGACCGGTCTTTACCGCACCGTCCGTCGCAAGGATTCCGACCTTCTTTACTTTGATCTCACCCTCGGCGATATAGCGTGCGGTCTCCTTTATCATGTTGATGACGGGAATTTCGGTCATTGCCTGGATCTTATCAAGGAAGAAGTGTGAAGTGTTGCAGGGGATCGCGATATTGCCCGCACCGCACTTTTCAAGCTTTTCTATCTCGCCCTTCATCGAAGCGAGGAGATCGTCATACTCTCCCGAATTGATGGCCTCGGTCCTGTCGGGCATCGAGGCATGGCTGAGGATGACCATGTCGATATGGTCCTGATCCTTCTGGGCCCTGGTATGGGCTATGATCTCTTCGTAAAAATATGCGGTTGCTTCGGGGCCCATGCCACCGATGACGCCTAAGATCTTCTTCATCATCACACCTTATAGTATTTTTTGAACTTTACGTAGTGGCTGAAATAGTTTTTGATCATCCTGTACATTCTTCCGGGATTCGAATCACCCTTAAGGAATATCGGATTGACCACCTCTCCCTCGCTCCACAGTCTCTTCATTGTGGCTTTCAGGGCAGGATCCTTTACATATTTGAGTGCAACGCCCTTGGGAACAACGGTCCAGAGGTGCTCTTCTTCGGCATACTTTAAAGGCAGGTCCTTCTTGTAGAAATAATCCTCGGTGATGTACTCGGCAACATTGAAGCCTGAGCCGGTCACATAGAAATTACTCCTGCCCTGTCTTGTGTTTATCTCAAAGAATTTGAATTTTCCGTCACGAGTGTCATATTTGATATCGAAATTGGAAAATCCGACATAGTTCATCGACTCGAGGAGATTTTTCACCCTCTCCATAAGTTCCTTGTTGGGCTCGGTTATGATGAGCGCATGGTTTCCGAGCCCGTGGGGAGTATGCTCTTCGAGAAGAACATGTCCGAGGCACATCATCTTAACCTTTCCGTTACGGTCGGAATATGATGTGAGGACTCTCATGTATTCATCGTTACCCGGGATCCTGTCCTGGATAATGAGCTTATCGGTATAACCCGCGCCGTAAATGTCATGAATGACACTTATGAGTTCTTCGCGGTCATGTATCGTATAGACCTTCTTCTGTGTATCGAAGGGATGCTCCCAGTACTGAATTCCGTTTGAAGGCTTGAGGATGACGGGATAGGGGAAATCCATCGCAAAGTCATCTCCCATGCTGCTGTCGTATATAACGGTTCCGGGATAGTCGATGCCCCATTTGTCGCAGAGCCCGTAGAAGGTCTCCTTCATCTGGAGCGAATGCATCAGGTCATAATCTATATAGGGGGTGATAATGTTTTCCGCAAGCTCTGCCTTGTGCTTTGAACAGAGTGCAACGTATGAATCGCCGCAGCCTACGAGAATAATGGTCTTGTCACTGTGCTCGGCGGCAAACCCGTTCATTCTTTTTACGAAGTAATCATCCGTCTCGATGGCGGGATTTGCTTCATATTCGATGATCCTGCTGTCGTAGCTCGGTCCGGTCGGGTACTTTCCGAATACATGGCATTTTACGTTGTATTTTTCGTAAAACGCCCTCGAAACCGAGTATGTATTGATATCTCCCCCCAGCATTACGGGGATGAATTCTTTTTCGGTAAAAGATAAGGACATTGGGTATTCCCTCTTATGGTCATTATTTCAAAAACAACTTTAAGTATACCACATTTTCGGCATTTCCGCTCGTTTGAGGGTCATTTCCGGGGGCATGAACCCCCAAATATCTGGATTATTATACACGTTTGGGATAAAATTAGAAAATCGAGGTGAAGATCTATGAAAAAGGCTTTAAAAATGCTTATAAAAGTTGTTTTATCCCTGCTGGCAGCAGCTGTGGTATTTGCAGTATTTCTTTTTATCTTTTTGACGGTCCGTGAATACAGGCCCGCCGAAAAAGAGACCCTTATAACCGCTTTCGAAGGACAGGATATGCAAAAGCCCCAGGTAGGCGACGAACTGACCGTAGTGACCTGGAACGTCGGATGCGGAACCCTCGGCGACAATGCAGATTTCTTCATGGATTACGGCGAGATGGTATATACCGCCGATAAAGACCGTGTGAAGCAGAACCTGTCCGGCATAACCGGAACGCTTACGGGGATCGATCCCGATATCATGCTCCTTCAGGAAACGGATATCAATGCGAGCAGGTCCTATCATACTGATGAGACCGAGGTGATAGCTTCCGCATTCCCCGGATTCGACCACACATTCGCTTACAATTTCAAGGTTGATATAGTCCCTTATCCCATTCCGCCCATCGGACATGTTGAGAGCGGCATCATGACTCTCGCAAGATATGACATAACTTCGGCAGAGAGGATCTCCCTCCCCTGCCCATTCAAATGGCCCATAAGGGTTGCCAACCTGAAAAGATGCGTAACGGTCAACAGGATCCCTATCGAAAACAGCGATAAGGAGCTCGTCATAGTCAATCTCCATCTTGAGGCTTACGATTCGGGAGAGGGCAAGATCGCACAGACCAAAATGCTCGCCGATATCCTCAAGGCAGAGGCCCAGGCAGGCAATTACGTCATCGCAGCCGGAGATTTCAACCAGACCTTCTCGGGAACGGACGTATCCGCTTATCCCGAATATCCCGGAAAGTGGCATTGCGGACTTATCGACGAAAGCGCATTCGGAGATTCCTTCATCTTCTTACAGGATCCTTCCGCACCGACCTGCAGATCACTGGATCAGCCCTACGCAACAGCTGCGGACAAAGAGCATTTCCAGTTCTATGTAATAGACGGATTCATCGTTTCCGATAATCTGGAGATCAGGTCCGTGGAAACTCTTGATTGTCAGTTCAAAAATACCGACCACAATCCCGTGGTCATCAAGGTGGTCATCGGGGAGTAAATCTCCTTTTCGAAAGAAATTGAAAACAACCTAAAGAAATAGTCAGGAGAGCTTATCTCCTGACTGTTTTTTTTACTCCGCGGGTCCTGCCGCTATGTATGAGAATTCTCGCTTTTCGTCGTCAGGCGCGAAACTCGATCGACGAAAGTTTCTGCTCATGCCGCAGGCCATTCACTTCGTTCAGGCCAGGCGGCCGTTTCTAACGCAGACGACGAAGTCTCGAATTCTCATACAATCCGCGTCACCCGCAAATTCCAATAAAATAGTCAGGAGAAAGCTTCTCCTGACTATTCGTGTATTTGCTATGGATTAAATCTCGAAAAGATCGCTGTAAGCCTTGAGAGCTCCGTCGGTCTCGTGCGCAAGTACCTTCTTTGCGAGGACCTTACCGAGCTGAACGCCTTCCTGGTCGAAGCTGTTGAGGTTCCATGCGAAGCCCTGGAACATTACCTTGTTCTCGAAGTGTGCAAGGAGTGCGCCGAGCGCTTCGGGAGTAAGCTTCTCACCTACGATGATGCTTGAAGGTCTGTTTCCGGCGAAGTTCTTGTTCTTGTTGTCGTCAGCCTTTCCGCCTGCGAATGCCATGATCTGTGCAACAACATTTGCGCAGAGCTTTTTCTGGCTGGTGCTTCCCTGAATATCGACATCAACACCCTGCTGGCTCTCCTTGAATCCGATGAACTGAAGAGGGATGATATCGGTTCCCTGGTGAAGGAGCTGGTAGAAGGAGTGCTGTCCGTTGGTTCCGGGCTCACCGAAGATTACGGGACCGGTCACATAGTCAACGGGCTCACCGAAACGGTTAACGCTCTTTCCGTTGGACTCCATATCAAGCTGCTGGAGATGAGCGGGGAATCTGCTCATTGCCTGTGAATAAGGAAGAACTGCGGTTGAGCCGTATCCGAGAACGTTTCTCTCATATACGCCGATGAGCGCATCGAGAAGATCGGGGTTCTTAAGGATGTCCTTTTCGGTAGCGGTCTTGTCTTCCTCAGCTGCACCGCTTAAGAATCTTGCGAAGATATCGGGGCCGAATGCAAGTGAAAGGATCGCACCTCCTACTGCTGAGGTTGATGAATATCTTCCGCCGATGTAATCATCCATGAAGAATGCATCGAGGTAATCGCTGTTTCCTGCAAGAGGTGATGTCTCGGAAGTAACCGCGATCATATGCTTTGCGGGATCGAGGCCTGCCTTCTTAAGGGCATCCTTGACGAATGCTTCATTGGTAAGGGTCTCGAGAGTGGTTCCCGACTTTGATACAAGAATAAAAATGGAATGAGCTACGTCAACATTTGCAAGGACACCTGCTGCATCATCGGGATCAACGTTGGAGATGAACTGAGCCTGCATCTTAAGGAAGCCGTTAACCCTTGCCCAGTTCTCAAGTGCAAGGTACATAGCCCTGGGGCCGAGGTCGGATCCGCCGATACCGATCTGTACCGCGGTGGTGAACTTCTCGCCCTTTTCGTTGGCGATCTCGCCGGAGTGTACCTTCTTTGCAAACTCTGCGATCCTGCTCTGCTGCTCCACATAAAAGGCTCTCTTGTCTACGCCGTCCTTTTCAACCTTATTGCCGAGCTGGCCTCTGGTAAGATGATGAAGAACGAGTCTGTTCTCTCCTGTATTGATAACCTCTCCGTTATAGAGGGCTTCAAACTTCTCAACAAGTCCGGCTTCATCGGCAAGCTTCTGAAGGTCACCAAGAATGGTATCATCGACATTCTTGGCAGCATAGTTGAAATCCATTCCTGCAGCCATCTTTGCGGAATACTTCTGTACCCTCTCTGCGGTCATTACCTTGGTAAGGTCTGCGGGTGCATCGGATGCAAGCTTAGCGGAAGCATCAAGCTGATCGTAATTAATCCATTTAATAGCCATAGTAATTCTCCTTAATGGAAACTCATTATAAATGCCCTAATAATATACTCGTTTAAGCGGGATTTTTCAAGCAACGGGGCACCCTGAGGCGGCTAAAAAGAAGTTAAAAAAGGTCCGGATATACTTAATCCGGACCCTTCTTTTATTCCATTGACAGTGTGGTTTCGTATATCCTTACACTTCTGGCATTTATACGGAATGAGCCGTTGCACCTTTCCCTTGCCGTGTCGAACGGCCTCTCGAGATATGTGTCCGCAACCAGTGCCCACGTATATCCGCTTCCCTCGGGAAGTGCGGGAAGGGTGGCGTCGAGATCCTCCCAGTAAGCGTTGACCGCGATGAATACCGCCTGAGGATAATTCTTGTTGAACTTGCCCGGGTAGCCCGCGAACCTGATCCCTATATAGTGGGAATAATCGCAGAGATCGCATCTGTATGCATCCGTATCGTGAACCGACATTCCCGGGAATCCGAAAGCATCGTTTCCGCAGTTTTTCCTTATACAGTCGTGCTCTTTCCTGAACCTTATGAGGGATTTGAAGAAATCATACAGATCCCTGTTCGAATCCAGATCCTTCCAGTTGAGCCATGCGATATTGTTATCCTGGCAATATGCGTTGTTGTTGCCGCCCTGGGAATTGCCGAACTCATCGCCCATGAAGAACATCGGGGTTCCGCGGCTCATCATAAGAACCGCGGCAGCATTCCTGACCATACGGCGTCTGAGCTTATTGATCTCGGGATCGCTGGTCTCGCCCTCTATGCCGCAGTTCCAGCTCCTGTTGTCGTTGGCACCGTCGGTGTTATTCCAGTTATTTTCCTCGTTATGCTTCACATTATAGGTGTACATATCATGAAGAGTGAAGCCGTCATGACAGTTGAGGAAATTGACCGAAGCGTTGTGCCCCCTGACCTCGGGAATATACAGGTCGGGAGAGCCCATCATTCTTCTTGCGGCATCGCAGGCTTTTCCCTCGTCTCCCTTGAGGAAGGCTCTCATGTCATCCCTGTATCTTCCGTTCCACTCCGCCCATCTGTTCCATGAAGGGAATGTTCCGACCTGGTAGAGTCCGCCCGCATCCCACGCCTCTGCGATGAGCTTTACCTTGCCGAGTATCGGGTCGTAAGCAAGGCTCTGGAGAAGAGGTGGCTTGCTCATGGGAGAGCCGTCCTCATTTCTTCCGAGAATGGATGCAAGATCGAACCTGAATCCGTCGATGTGATAATTGGTGACCCAGTATCTGAGACAATCGAGAATGAAGTTCTGGACTATCGGATGATTACAGTTGAGTGTGTTTCCGCAGCCCGAAAAATTGTAGTATTTTCCGTCCGGTGTAAGCAGGTAATAGATATTGTTGTCGATTCCCTTAAAAGAAAAAACAGGTCCCTGCTCATTTCCCTCCGCGGTATGATTGAACACGACATCCAAAAAGACATCGATGTCATTTTCATGGCACATCTTAATGAGTTCCCTGAGCTCCGTTCCCTCACGGTTATATTCAAGCGCCGAGGTGTAGCTGGTATTGGGCGCAAAGAAGGATACGGTATTGTAGCCCCAGTAATCCATCAGCTCGCGTCCGTAGAAATCACGGTGATCGAGGGTCTCGTCGAATTCGAATATGGGCATGAGCTCAAGAGCATTCACTCCCAGTTCTTTAAGATAAGGGAGCTTCTCAATAATGCCCGCAAAGGTTCCGGCCTTATCGCCCATATTCGATGATCTGTCCTTCGTAAAGCCCCTGACATGCATCTCGTAGATCACAAGATCCTCCATGGCCTTGTGCTTTCTGGTCAGCCTGCCCCAGTCGAAATTATTCTTGACCACGCGGGCCTTGTACATTCCGGGATTGTGGGTTCCCCAGACGCTCTGTCCGGTAACGGCTTTAGCGTAAGGATCGAGTATCACCTTGTTCTTGTCAAAGATGAGTCCCTTCTTTTCATCAAAAGGTCCGTCAAATCTGTATGCGTACTCAAAGTCCTCGATATCGATATCGAAAACTATCATCGACCACACATTTCCTATGCGGTAGCTTTCCGGAAAAGGAAGGACCGCAAAGGGCGTATTGCTTTCTCTTTTAAAAAGAAGAAGTTCGCATGAATATGCCTGATTGGAGGATATGGTAAAGTTGACACCCGTGGGGATCGCCGTGGCACCGTTCAGCTCATAGATTCCGGGTCTTACACCGAAGCCCGCAATGACATCGTAGGGCTCCATATGGATCTCGGAAATATTGGAGATCGCCGCCCTGACATCGGAGATGGTAACAAATTTACTGACCGCATTCTTGGTTTCAAGTGCGATCGTCTGTGCGGCTTCCTTCTTTTTCGCGGACGTATCCGCTTTTGAAGCTTTTGAGGTTTTCGGTTTCTCCGCGGTTTTCTTTTCCGCAGGTTTCTTGGAAGAGGTGCTTTTCTTTGAAGTGCTTTCGCCTGACGAGGTCTTCTTTACGGTCTTTTCTGCCATGAGAGTCCTCCATGAAAAATGAACTTCAGAACGCCTTAATTATACCATTTATTGCCTTATTTGCACATTTTTATGCATTGTGTTAGTATCTTTGCCGTAAATAAATACGGTGATCACAGGTGCCCTCATCCGGGCCGGATCCATAGAGATACGGATAAGGGAGAATAGGGAAGCGGGTGAGATTCCCGCACGAACGCGTCGCCGTGTCGGTTTTGACTGTTCCATGCTCGTCCCGGCAGATGAGCCCATTGCAGCAATGCGAGAAGGCCGGAAACAGCCGCCTGAAAACCCCAGCCGAAAGACCTGCCTGTGAGCTATGTTTCAATACCCCGCGTAATGGGTCAGAGAACCTTTCAGCACTATGCTATGGCATATGTGCCTGTTTTGGTTTGCTTTTCGCCCCGTGGGATATCCCATGGGGCGTTTTTAGCATATTGTGTATTTATTGTTTTAGAAGGAGTTTGAAAAAATGAAAAAGAACAAGACAGGACTTATTATCGGCTTGGTCGCACTGGTTGCAGTGATCGCTATTTTCCTTGTGATCTGGAACCTTAACCGTCCGAAGCCCCAGGCTGCAGATCAGCAGAACACCGTCTCCGAGGAGAACGCTCCCGTTCAAGAGGACGCACAGGATCCCGCTCCCACAACTGAGGGAAGCAAGCACATCACCATCGAGGTTACAGGCGCAGACGGAAAAACCGTATCCTACGAGCTTAATACCGATGCAGATTATCTCAGACAGGCCATGGACGAGGCTGACGGCCTTACCTACAGCGGAACCGACAGCGATTTCGGTATGATGGTCGAGGTTGTTAACGGCGAGCAGGCTATCTATGCGGTCGATAACGCTTACTGGGCATTCTATGTTAACGGCGAGTACGGCCAGTACGGAATCGATTCACAGCCCGTTAATGACGGTGACAAGTTCGGAATCGTATACGAGGCTGCATACGTAGAGGCAGAAGGCTCCAAGAACATCACCATCGAGGTTAAGGATTCCAAGGGAGAAGTTACCACCTACGAAGTATCAACCGATGCAGAGTACCTCAGACAGGCTATGGACGAGACCGAAGGTCTTACCTACAGCGGAACCGACAGCGATTTCGGTATGATGGTAGAGGTTGTTAACGGCGAGCAGGCTATCTATGCCGAGGACAATGCTTACTGGGCATTCTATGTCAACGGTGAGTACGGCAACTACGGCATCGATTCACAGCCCGTCACCGACGGAGACACCTATTCGATCGTTTACGAAGCAGCTTAAGATATTAAAAATTCGGCGGAGCTTCGGCTCCGCCGTTTTTGTCTGTAACCGTTCATGAAAAAAGTATTCAGCATAAAAGACATCGCGTATATAGGGATGGCCGTCGCACTTATCGAAAGCTGTAAGGTGGCCCTTGCTTTTCTTCCAAACATAGAACTCACCAGTTTCTGGCTGGTAATGTTCACACTGCTCATGGGATGCAAAGCCCTTATTATCGTGCCCATCTTTATCGCCATCGAGGCCAGCCTCTACGGCCCCCATGTATGGGTCATTATGTATCTCTATGTATGGCCGATCCTTATGCTACAGACACTTCTGTTCCGGAAAAAAGACAACGCACTGTTCTGGGCACTTGTCTCGGGATTTTTCGGACTGTTCTTCGGAGCTCTGTGTACTCCCGCACAAGTGATCTTCTTCGTAAAAGCAAAAACCCTTGAAGCCGGTCTTAAAGCAGGCATCACATGGTGGATCGCCGGAATACCTTACGATCTCGTACACGGCATCGGAAATTTCACGCTGATGCTCTTCCTCTACAGACCGATAAGGATCGCAGTGAACAAGCTGAGGAATACGCCCTCGGAAAACTGATGACACGACCGGTTCTGATCTCGGAGCAGACAAAAGCTTCTTCAGATCCGCCCGGCTCTGTTTTTTACATTGACGCATCCGCAAAAAAAATATATATTATTGAAGTTGACATTATTGCCACAAGGAGACGTATCGAAGCGGTCATAACGGGGCGCACTCGAAATGCGTTTGCCCTCCGGGGCACGAGGGTTCGAATCCCTCCGTCTCCGCTAAAAAAGCTGTACACTTCAGGTGTACAGCTTTTTCGTTATTCGCTCAATTCAAAATAGTACCACATTGGAGCTATACCGGAATCCTCATCGATGTACAGCTTCACAGACACTATCACCGCTCTCTCATAATCCGGAACAGGACTGTCCTTATAGACATAACCTGTGGGTGCGGTCAGATACACTTCTCCGTCCCTGAATTCAAATCCGATGATATCCGACCAGACTATTTTTTCAAGCTCGTCATGTCTCGGGAACGGCTTTATCCTCTCACCGTCCCATCTGTTAAATGTCGGCGGGAGTATCTCATATACCAGAAATTCTTCTCTTGCGGAATCATAATCATAACCGATATTAT
>JAFZWW010000118.1 GCA_017617005.1 Lachnospiraceae bacterium | reverse complement strand
TTATCATGCCCCTTGAGAGAGGATATGGTATCACACTCGGCAATTCACTCCGCAGGATCATGCTCTCATCACTTCCCGGCTTTGCCGTAAGTGAGATCAAAGTTGACGGAGTACAGCACGAGCTCAGCACCATCCCCGGCGTTAAAGAGGATATGACTGAGATCATCCTTAATATCAAGAGCCTTGCTATCAGCAATTCAGATGAGAGCGGCGAGCCCAAGACTATGTACATCGAGGCAGAGGGCGAAGGCGTTGTAAAGGCTTCCGATATTCATCACGATCCCGACATCGAGATCGCAAATCCCGATCAGGTTATCGCAACTCTTTGCGGTAAGAATGCCAAGCTCTATATGGAGCTTGTTGTAACCGAAGGAAGAGGATATGTAGGAGCAGACAGACTCCGTCCCGGAGATCACAGCATCGGAACCATCGCTGTTGATGCTATCTACACTCCCATTGAGAGAGTAAACGCCACCGTTGAAGACACCCGTGTAGGACAGAGCACCGATTACGATAAGCTCACCCTTGATGTCTACACCAACGGAACCATGACTCCCGAAGAGGCAGTAAGCCTTTCAGCTAAGGTTCTTTCCGATCACCTCGGACTCTTTATCGATCTTTCCGAGAGAGGACAGAGGATCGAGTTCATCGGCGGACCCAGAGAAGAGAACAGCAGCAAGACTGTTGACGGAATGAGCATCGAGGATCTCGAGCTTTCCGTAAGAAGCTTCAACTGTCTCAAGCGTGCCGGAATCAATACCGTTGCAGAGCTTTGCGAGAAGACTGCAGAGGATATGATGAAGGTAAGAAACCTCGGAAAGAAATCACTTGATGAGGTTCAGCTCAAGCTCGAAGAGCTCGGCTACGGCTTCAAGGCATCAGATAACTAACAGGTATGCGCGAGGGCGGTAAATCCGATGAGTTCGCCCCAAGCGTTGTAGAACGGATCAATGCATAGGAATGGTAAGACCACAGGGCACGTTCCGAATGTACCGTGTCACAGAAAGGAATAAAAAATGGCAGTACATTACAGAAAGCTCGGAAGAACTTCTTCCCAGAGAAAAGCACTTTTAAGAAACCAGGTTACCGCTCTTATCGAGAACGGCCGTATCACCACCACCGAAGCTAAGGCTGAGGAGATCCAGAGAATTGCTGAGAGACTTATCGCTCTCGCAGTCAAGGAGAAGGATAACTACGAGACCGTTAAGGTTACCGCTAAGGTAGCTCGTAAGGACAAGGACGGCAAGAGAGTAAAGCAGATCGTTGACAAGGAGACCGGAAAGGTTCTTTCCGAGAGCACCAGAGACAAGGATGGCAAGCTCGTCAAGATCGAGAACGGCGTTACCGTTACCGTTTATGATGAGGTAGAAAAGGAGATCAAGAAGGATAAGCCTTCAAGACTTCACGCAAGACGCCAGATGCTCAAGGTTCTCTATCCCGTTACCGAAGTTTCTACTGAGAACAAGGGCAGAAAGAAGTCCGTTAAGGAGATCGATCTTTCCACCAAGCTTTTCGATGAGATCGCTCCCAAGTATGCTAACCGCAACGGCGGATACACCCGTATCGTAAAGCTCGGCCAGAGAAAGGGCGACGCTGCAATGCAGGTTATCATCGAGCTCGTATAATTATCAGAATTAAAAAGTCCGGTGCATATGCACCGGACTTTTTGTATGCTTTGGTTTTTATTCCTGCGGCTGAGTTGTATATGCATCCTTCCAGCTGTTTTCTGTCTCGGCATAAGCTGCTTCGGGATTCCGCTGCGCATAATCCGAAAGGGTCTCACTGTTCGATCTTGATATTGCGGTGATGAGACCTATGAGAAGAATGCCGAGCATGATGAAGAACACCATGCGCCTGAATTTTTCATTTCCGAATAATTCTTTCATCCGTAAAAGAATACCACCCTTCGGGAAGTTTGAAAAGCCTCGGAACCGTCCCCTTGTTTCCCCGTTTCTTCGCTTGCGCCGCAAATGCTATTAGGGTACAATTATTTTCTATGGATATTGTTAAGGCTGAAAATGTGGTATTTGAATATATCAGGCGTGACGAAGAGGGAAATCCCACCGATGTCACGACTGCGCTCGACCATGTCAGCATTGATGTAAGACAGGGAGAGTTTATAGGCATACTCGGACATAACGGTTCAGGTAAGTCTACTTTTGCCAAGCATCTGAATGCGATACTTTATCCTACCGAGGGCACAATTTATGTCGGAGGCATGAATACCAAAGACGACGACAAGCTTTGGGATGTAAGAAGCTGTGCCGGAATGGTCTTCCAGAATCCCGATAATCAGATAATCGGACAGGTTGTCGAAGAGGATGTGGGCTTCGGACCGGAGAATCTCGGTGTTCCCACAAAGGAGATCTGGGAGAGGGTTGAGGAGAGTCTCAGGGCAGTCGGTATGCTCGAGTACAGGAAGAAATCTCCCAACAAACTTTCGGGCGGACAGAAGCAGAGGGTTTCGATTGCGGGAGTTCTTGCGATGCATCCCAAGTGCATAGTTCTTGATGAGCCCACCGCAATGCTCGATCCTTCCGGAAGAAAAGAAGTCGTAAGGGCAATAAGGGGCCTTAACGATGTGGAAAAGATGACGGTAATACTCATCACCCATTATATGGATGAAGTGGTGCATGCCGACCGTATATT
Source organism: Lachnospiraceae bacterium (assembly GCA_017617005.1). Taxonomy (GTDB): domain Bacteria; phylum Bacillota; class Clostridia; order Lachnospirales; family Lachnospiraceae; genus AC2028. Next base: position 2,915 of record JAFZWW010000118.1, on the reverse strand, counting down.
TGTAATGGATAAAGGCAGGGTTGTCATGCAGGGAACTCCGAAGGAGGTTTTTTCGGATGTGCCCACACTCGAAAAACTCAGGCTTGATGTTCCCGGACCCACACGTATTGCATGGGAACTTAAGAAGAAAGGTCTTCCTTTGCCGGACGGAATACTTACCGCAGAGGAACTTGTGAAAGAAATAGAAAAATGCCGCTGATACTCGATCACGTAAGCCAAGTTTATAATCCCGATACGGAAACACCTGTCAGAGCTCTCGACGATGTTTCTCTTGTGCTACCCGAAGGCCAGTTCATCGGCATCATCGGACATACGGGATCGGGCAAGTCGACACTCGTGCAGCACCTGAACGGGCTTATGATGCCGACCGAGGGTAACGTGTATTACAACGGCAAGGATATTGCCGATAAGGATTTCAATAAAAAGGAACTTAGAAAGCATGTCGGACTCGTCTTCCAGTATCCCGAGCATCAGCTGTTCGAGACGGATGTTTTCGCCGATGTGTGCTTCGGGCCCAAGAATATGGGACTGACAAAAAAGGAAGCCGAACTTGCGGCATTCGATGCACTCAGAAAGGTTGATTTCCCTAACGATCTTTACTATGCTTCCGTATTTGAACTTTCCGGAGGCCAGAAGAGAAGGGCCGCCATTGCAGGCGTGCTTGCAATGAAACCTGATTTCCTTGTGCTCGACGAGCCTACCGCGGGACTCGATCCCGTGGGAAGATACGAAATACTCGATATGGTCTCTGCACTTCATAAGGAAAGCGGAATGACCATTATTCTTGTATCGCATTCGATGGAGGATGTTGCAAAGTATGTTGAAAGAGTCATCGTTATGGACCGCGGTAAGGTGGCATATGACGATACTCCCAGGGAAGTTTTTACCCACGGCGAAGAGCTTGAAGCAATGGGACTCGGAATCCCCGAATCCACTCGCATAGCCCGTATGCTGAAGGACAAGGGAATAAATGTCGATCCCGATGTACTGACGGTCACCGAGGCGGCTGATTCCATTTACGCCGCTGTGACAGGAAATAATAAATGATCCGCGATATCACGATAGGACAATATTATCAGACCGAAAGCCCGGTACACAGACTTGACCCCAGGGTCAAGCTTTTGGGGACCCTTCTTTTCATCATCACTCTTTTCCTTTATAAGAATCCTGCGGGCTATGCACTCGGTATAGTATTTCTTTTGGCGGTGATAAAGACCTCCCGTGTTCCGATCAGGTTCATCACTAAGGGGCTCAAGGGAATACTGGTCGTACTGCTGCTTACCGTTATAATCAATCTGTTCCTTACGCCCGGAACCGAACTGGTAAGCTTCTGGAAATTCACCATTACATATGAGGGCATCGGAGTTGCGCTCACCATGCTCTTCAGACTCACCATGCTTATCATGGGCTCGAGCATAGTCACACTCACCACGACACCCAACAACCTTACCGACGGCCTTGAAAAGGGTCTCGGTTTTCTCAAGATATTCCGCGGTCCCGTGGGCGATGTCGCAATGATGATGTCCATCGCACTTAGGTTCATCCCCATCCTTATGGAAGAAACCGACAGGATCATGAAGGCACAGCTTGCAAGAGGTGCGGATTTTGAGAGCGGCAACATAGTAAAGAAAGCGAAGGCTCTTGTTCCCGTGCTGGTTCCTCTTTTTGTGTCCGCTTTCAGAAGAGCCGGAGACCTTGCAATGGCAATGGAGGCCAGATGCTACAGGGGCGGCGACGGCAGGACCAAGATGAAACCCCTCATATACAAAAAGAGGGATGCGATTGCATATATCATCCTGTTTTCTTTTGTGATACTCAGCGTGTGGATCGGAAGATGGCAGGTCATAAGCGAATTCTTCAATTCACTCTATCTCCGTTTTATCCTCAAGTGATCTTCCCATGGAAAAAAGGATCAGGCTGAAAATATCATATGACGGAACGGCTTATCACGGCTGGCAGATTCAGGATGGGGCTGTCACCGTTGAAGGTGTGCTCACGGAAGCTGTGAGCGAAGCGGTCGGCAGACCTACGGAGGTGATCGGGGCGAGCCGTACCGATGCCGGGGTCCATGCCCTCGGAAACGTTGCCGTATTTGATGCGGACACTCCGATTCCCGCCGATAAGATGGCTATGGTGCTGAACAAGCTCCTGCCGGACGACATCAGTATTGTATGTTCGGATGAGGTGCCGTCAGACTGGCATCCCAGGAAACAGGACTGCAGAAAGACTTATGAGTACAGAATCTATACCGCTCCGGTACGTATGCCCTTAAAACGCCTGTATGCCCATTATACGTACAGTGACCTTGATATAGGGGAAATGGACAGGGCTGCGGCTTATTTTACCGGAGAGCACGATTTTACGGCCTTCTGCGCCGCAGGAAGCCAGGCAACAACCTTTACCAGGACAATTTACGCATGCAGCGTAAAAAAGGACGGAAATGAGGCTGTTATAAGCGTTACGGGCAGCGGTTTCCTTTACAATATGGTCCGTATAATCGCAGGAACCCTGTTTGAAGTGGGCCTCGGCAGGAAAAAAGCGGACGATATCCCCGGAATAATAGGCTCCTTAGACCGCAGAAAAGCGGGTCCCACGCTCCCTGCGTGCGGCCTGACCCTTATCGGATACGAATATGAGGACCTTCCGCTCTGAAAAGTCCCAAAAAATCACTATTTTTCGTTGACTTAGCCTTTCCTGTGTTGTAAAATGTTAATCCGTGGCGGGTTTATGCGGCCCGGACATCCGCATAATGCAGATCCTGTCACATATATGCCAAGGGGGTAGTACCCGTGATGTATGCGTCTCCCAAACGCTTAAGTCTGCAGCATGATATTTTGATTTTCTTTTATGTACTGTTTGGAGGAATAAAATGAAAACTTATATGCCCAGTGCGGCTGCCATTGAGAGAAAGTGGT
>JAFZWW010000117.1 GCA_017617005.1 Lachnospiraceae bacterium | reverse complement strand
TGCTGATGCACTTTTTCAACAACAACCTTGTTAACGTCACCAGTGGCGGAAACATGTTGAATGCAATGCAGAACAAGGTTGTGGGATGGAATATGATCCCTGTTTATCTGATCGGATACGTGGTCATGTGGGGATTCATCTTTACACCGACCATGCTCGGCAGTGTGCGTAAAGTTAAGGAGGCAGAAAATGTTCAGTGAATTAAAGAATGCATATAAGCTTGTTCAGTACGGGCTTTCTCTCAAAAAGCAGCTGGGATTTGCAGTGCTCTTCGCTGCCATCGGATTGGTCCTTGAAGTAGTGACTCAGGGCAGGCAGTCCATCGGTGCGTTCTACATCGTATTATCCGGACTGTTCATATATCAGCTGATCATTTCTGCGGATGTATCGACCCTTGTACAGTCATCACCCTACAAAAAGAAGATTCAGTGCTTCTATCCGATCATCTCGGTTGTGCCCTGGACATACATCACTTTCACCATTATCGCTGTGATCCACGGTCTGTTTGCCAAGGCCGGCGGAAAGGAACTCACACAGACTCATGCACAGAATATATTTCTGATAGGTTGCTTCCTTTTCGTAACGATGATATATTTCGGAGTGACATATAAGTTCTTCGTCGTATCGACGGTACTTATGTGTGTATCGATCCTTATCCCGATAACCGCTGTAAACATCCTGTCGAGAAGCGGAAGTACATTGTTCGACAGCTACGGAAGATGCGTTGCAATTGCTTATGTTCTTCTGACTATTGGATCGCTTATCGGTTATCTGCTGGCACAGATCACGTATAAATATGAGCTTTCGAAACTGGCATTCAGAGGAATGCTCGGCAAGAAGAAATAATGAAAGTAATCCTGGAAAAAGTATCAAGCCCCGAAGATGAAAGGGCACTTATAAAGGCGGCAGAAGTTACCGAGGAGATCCGTAGTGCAATGGATCTCCTCGAAAACAACTGCCGCAGTATTTTGGTTTCGGAGCTTTCTGATGAAAGATCCTCCGGTGAAACGATAATGCTCGGAACGGACAAGATCTATTACACCGAATCGATCGATAAGAAGACCTTCGTCTATACGAAGGAAAAATGCTACGGAAGTAAGCTCAGGCTCTATGAGCTCGAAGATACCTTGAGTTCCAATTTCTTCAGGTGCTCCAAATCACTGATCGTAAACATACGTAAGATACGTTCCGTAAAGTCGGAACTTAACGGCAGGATGATCGCCGAACTTTTAAACGGAGAGCAGCTTGTCATTTCAAGAAGCTATGTCAAGGATCTTAAGAGAAAGCTGGGTGTGTGATGGCAAAACTAAAAATCATCTTCAGTCAGACACTTATGATAGCGAGTGCGATACTTTTCGGACTCGGAGTCGAAGAGGCAATCGATTACATCATTACCGGTGATATTTACATGCGTTGGCAGTGGTATATACCGCTTTCGATAATCCTCTGTGCTTTTATATGCTCCGTACCTTCGATCATCTTTGCAGATGAGCGGTCTTCCGGCAGGAGGTTTACAGTGAAGGTGGTGATCCACTTTATCTGCATATTCGCTGCTGTAAGCCTCTTTGGCCTGCTGTTCGGATGGTACACCGATCTTGCGGGATTCCTTGTAATAGCCGTAATGATAGTGATCATATACGCGTTCACATGGGTTGCAACATACTGGCTTCTCAAATCCGACGAGAATAAGATCAATGATGCACTCAAGGATGTAAGGGACGAAGAGTGAGCGCCGCGCAGGCTGTGATGGGAGACGGATTCTCCGCTTATGTTCAAGCCGGCTGAAAGAAATAATATTGGGACGGTTCCGTATCGGGATCGTCCTCTTTTTCTGCTTATTATGCATCTTGGTGTAACTAAAATGCATGTTGGTAGTACTTCTCTTTTCATGTCCCTTTAGCACAGTTATGATGCGTTTGTAACAAGGAAACACAAAAAAAGAGAGGCGATTATGAAAGCTATCACAGTCAATAACCTGATCAAGGATTACAAAGAACACAGAGCGGTGGACGGGATCTCGTTCGAAGTTGAAGAGGGAGAGCTCTTCGCATTCCTCGGAGAAAACGGGGCCGGAAAATCCACTACGATAAATATCCTGAGTACGATACTTCAAAAGACGTCCGGTGATGTTACGGTATTCGGTCATGAGCTCGGTAAAGAAGACGACTTAATAAGAGCTTCGATAGGGATTGTTTTCCAGAACTCGGTACTCGACAACAAACTCACCGTAAAAGAAAACCTCTACACAAGAGGCGCATACTACGGACTGACTAAGAAGCAGACTGATGAAAGGCTTGCGGAGTTCAGGGAAGGCTTCGAACTTGATGAGATCTGGAACAGAAGGTACGAAAATCTCTCGGGCGGACAGAGAAGAAGAGTCGATATCGCAAGGGCACTTATCCACGATCCGAAGATCCTTTTCCTGGATGAGCCGACAACGGGTCTCGATCCCAAGTCGCGCAAGATAGTCTGGGATCACATCGATTACCTGCGCAGGGAAAAGAAGATGGCGATCTTCCTCACCACACATTATATGGAAGAGACTGCGGACGCGGACAATGTAGTCATTCTCGATAAGGGAAAGGTCATCGCAAAGGGAACTCCTTCACAGCTCAAGACAGAATATGCTTCATCAAGGCTTGTGTGGTATACGGAGGAAGACGAGGAAAATGAAAAGATCCTGAGCGGAATGAAGCACACATATGATTCGGATCATTACAATATCAGTTTCA
>JAFZWW010000116.1 GCA_017617005.1 Lachnospiraceae bacterium | reverse complement strand
TTCAGCCATATCTCGTCTCCCGGGGCGAAAATAACTTCACACAGATACTAAAGATTATATCATCTGAGCGCCGTATTCTCCACAGGATTTAGAGAATTTTAAGCCGATTTTTGCTGATTTTTTCTTTCTTTTCCGGGGCATAAAAAAGCGGACGGGATAATCTCCCGTCCGCCTTATCGATTTTGTGAATTTACATCTGGTGTCTTACGACAGCATATTCGTCGTCATTCCTGTAATACGGGCATTCCGCATGGGGATTGACGCTTATCCTGTAGGCATCGTCTTCGTCCATCGAGACCATGCAGTCATAGGATTCGTCATCCTCGTCATATACGTAGTTGACACAAGTGTCACAAGAATACATCAGACCTTCTTTTCTCCCTTGGTGTTGGAGGGCTTAACGAGTACCATGCACAGAACGAGTGCCAGGATGTAGAGAGCTCCGGTCACATAGAGAACGTTCTGGTATCCTGCGGGATTGAGCTTGACGTCTACGCCGTTAATGTTCTTGGTGATGAACTCGCCGGTGTGGTTAACGATGAAGGTTGCAAGCTGGTTTCCGGAAAGTCCGGCAAATGCCCAAGCGGAAAGGGTGATTCCGTGGATCGCTGAAATGCTGCCCATTCCGTAGTGGTCGGAAAGGAGGGTGGGAACATTGGAGAAGCCTCCGCCGTAGCCTGCATTTACAACGAAGATGAGGATGAGCACAAGTCCGATGAGAAGTGCCTTGCCCTCGCCGGTCTTGATTCCGTTGGTAACGATAACGAGTGCGGTGAATATGATCGAAAGGCTGAATATGATCTTGTAGATGGTGTTTCTGTCCTTCTGGAAATCAGCCCATGCGCTGAATCCGAGTCTTCCGCCTGCATTGAAGATCGATGAGATGGAAGATATAAGGCCTGCAAATCCGACTAGGCCGAGGCACTTAACGATCGCCTTCTCCTGGGAGATGATCGCAAGTCCGCAGGTGATGTTGATGTAGAACATAAGCCAGATACCGATGTAGTTGGTAATGGGCTTGGTCTTGAGGGTCTCCATGATGCCGGGCTTCTTTTCGCCGGCTGCGGGCTCGTGCCAGTCAGCGGGCTTTGCAAGAATGAGATGTCCGCAGAACATCATTACCGCGTAAACACATGCAAGGATGATGAACATTACCCATACGCCGTTTTCGCTGGATGCGAGGATCCTGGTCATGATGGGGCTGGCGATAGCCTTTGCGAGACCGAAGCCTGCAACTGCAAGTCCGGTAGCGAGTCCCTTGTTGTCCTTGAACCAGAGCATAAGGGTCTTAACGGGTGAAAGGTAGCCGGTTCCAAGTCCTACGCCCATGATGAATCCATAGCTTACATAGATTCCGATGAGGGCAACGGGGCTGTGGGGATGGGTTCCGCCGTATCTGATGAATACGCCGGTAAGTGCCATACCTACGGAGAAGCAGATGGTTGCGATGAGCGAAGACTTGTGGATGTCCTTCTCAACGACATTTCCGAGGAAAGCAGCGGACATTCCGAGGAAGAAGATTGCGAATGAGAAAGCCCATTCTACAGCACTCTTCTCGTACTGGATGTAGTCAGCGATCTCCTGTGAAAATACCGACCAGCAGTAAACGGTACCGATACTGCAGTGAAGGAGAAGTGCGGGGATAGCGGCGCGGCACCACTTATTTGTGCGCCATCCACCCTGATTTGTTGATTCAGCCATTTTAAAAACCTCACTTAATATGATTGATACTTAAGGGCAATTTTAGCCCAAATCCTGTAAAAGATTAGCACTTACGCGGTAAAAAAGCAATGAAAACGAATTCCTTAATATATATTTTTTCATAGGTCCGCCCGGGCGGACAGCTGATCTTGTCCGGAAAAGTGCCGGACCGGTGCGGATTCAGCCCTGTTCGTTCACGGAATCTTTGCCCGACTCCTTCTCGAGAGCCGCGTAAATATCGCGTTTTCCGACGCCTCTGTCCTTGGCCGCAGCCTTCATGGCCTCCTTGCGGTCCATGCCCTTGTCCTCGTACATCTTCACATGCTCGGTGACGGATATCTCTTCCCAGCGGGCTTCTTCCTCGGCTCTGATCTCGCCGGCATCGCGTCCTTCGATGACAAGTACGTATTCGCCCCTGGGTTCTTCGGTCTCATATTTGGTGATCGCAGCCCTGATGGTGGTGCGGTCGATCTCTTCAAACTTCTTGGTAAGTTCCCTGCAGAGTGCGATCTTCCTGTTCTCGCCGCCATTTAGGGATTTTGCGAGGTCATCGAGCATGCCCTTGAGGTGGTGGGGAGCTTCGTAGACGATCATGGTCCTGGTCTCGTTTTCGAGGCTCTTGAGGACCTGAGCCCTCTCCTTTTTGTCCCGGGGAATAAAGCCCTCGAAGACAAAACGCCTTGTGTTAAGGCCCGAAAGTGTGAGCGCCGTGATGCAAGCGCAGGGTCCGGGAAGCGATGTCACGGTGATGCCCGCCTCGGCGCACATTCTGACAAGATCCTCTCCGGGATCGGATATCGCGGGAGTTCCGGCATCGGTGATGAGTGCGATGTTCTTGCCCTCACGAAGGGTTGCTATCAGCGACATTGCCTTGTCGATCTTGTTGTATTCGTGATAGCTGGTCATCGGGGTATGGATATCGAAATGGTTGAGGAGTTTGATGGAATTCCTCGTGTCCTCCGCCGCAATAAGGTCAACACTTTCAAGACATTCCCTGATCCTCGGGGACATGTCGCTTAAGTTACCTATGGGAGTTGCGCACAAATAAAGTATTCCGTCCATTAAAATCCGTAAAGCTCCTTCACCTCGTCCGTGTAGCTTCCGTCGGGGTTCTGCAAAATGAGTGGTTTTTCCACGGTGATGCGCATTTTCGCACCTCTTATCCCCTCGATCAGAACCATATTCGGTTCGCGGTCCGCCATCGGATACACTAGTCTCATCCTCTTGGGTTCAAGGTTATGGTCATGCATGCAGCACATGATCTCGGAAAGCCTGAAGGGCCTGTGCACCATGAAGAAATGCCCGTTCGGCTTGAGCAGTGTCTCCGCAGCCGACACCACATCCTCAAGCGTGCAGAGAACTTCGTGCCTTGCTATAGCCTTGGCATCCGCGGGATTGACTATCCCGTGATCCCCCTGAAGATAGGGAGGATTACAAGTTATACAATCAAAAGAGGCACGGGGAAAATTCCTGCCTGCCTCTTTAATATCTCCCTTAACAACGGATACGCGGTCTCCTATGCCGTTTAAACTGACACTTCTGTCAGCCATATCTGCGCTTTCTTCCTGGATCTCAAGCCCGGTCAGATGCGAAGCATCCGACAAAGCTGACATGAGTATCGGAATTATTCCGGTGCCCGTTCCGAGGTCGAGCATCTGTCCTCCTGCGGGACAGGTTGCGAAATGACTGAGCAGTACGGCATCCATTCCGAAACAGAATCTTTCGGGATCCTGGATGATGCGAAGTCCCGCTCTCTGAAGGTCGTCTATGCGTTCTGAATTTTTAAGACTGACCTGCTCCATTTCCACCGTTTCCGGATCCGCCGCCGTTACCGTTATTGCCGCCGTTATTGTTTTTATGTCTGTTTCTGTGTCTGTGGTTCTTTCGGTTTCCGCCGTTCTCGCCGCCGCCATTTCCGTTGCCTGCGCCGTCGGCACCGTTTCCGCCGGCACCCCCACGGTTATTGTTGCCGCCGTTATTTCCGTTATTATTATTTCTTCCGCCGTCGCGGTTCTCTTTTGTGACATTGTTGTCAGATTGCCTGTCAGGTTTTCTGTCACCTCTGTCATTTCTATCGCCGCCGCGGTTTCCGTTATTTCTGTTCTCTTCCCTCTTTTCCCTTGCTTCATCCTCGAGAAGAGCGAGCATTTCGGGAGAATCCTCCGCAGCAAGTCCGATATGGGAGCCGTTCCTCTTTCCCTTCTTACGTCTGAGAACGGTGATATCTCCTGCGGGATAGTCCCTGAGTTCCTTGTCATCTCCGACCTCTACAAGAACCTTGGCGATCTGTCTGAGGACGTTGATGCCGCTGACCTCTCCCCTCATTCCGTCATTCGTCGCAACATAGTCGCCGAGTGCGGGCATGGTGGAGTTGAGCTCCTCGTAAGCTTCCTCCTCGTACTTGAGGCAGCACATGAGTCTTCCGCAGACTCCGCTTATCTTGGTGGGGTTGAGTGAAAGGTTCTGTTCCTTCGCCATCTTGATGGATACGGGAACGAAATCGCTGAGGAATTCAGAGCAGCAAAGGGGTCTTCCGCACGATCCGAAGCCGCCGAGGCTTCTTGCTTCATCCCTTACACCGATCTGTCTGAGTTCGATCCTGGTTCTGAAGATCCCGGCGAGATCCTTTACGAGATCCCTGAAATCAACTCGCTGCTCCGCAACGAAAAAGAATACGATCTTGCTGTTGTCGAAAGCATACTCTACATCGGTGAGCTTCATGTCAAGACCGTGCTCGAGGATCTTCTCCTGTGCGATGCGGTAAGCGTTCTTTTCCTTGTCGGCATTGTCCGCAACCTGCTTGGTATCTGCTTCGGTCGCTTTTCTGAGGACCTTCCTGAGGGGAACGGTGATCCTGGCATCGTCCACATCACGTATATCGCTTACGACCTGAGCATATTCGATACCCTTTACGGTCTCGACGATGCAATAGTCGTCCTTTACAAGCTCTATCTCTCCGGGATCAAAAAAGTAACTCTTCCCGCCTGACTTGAATCTTACTGCTATAACCTTCATCAAAATCTCCCAAATCTATATTACGGGGATCACCCGTTTTCCTGTATGACCGCAAAGAGCAGCTCCATCGCTATCTCGAAGCTGACATTTGCCCTGAGTCTTTCTTTTGCGCGGGTTATCGCGCTAAGCACCTCTTCGATCCCCTCGTAGCTGCTGCGGCGCGCAACTTTCCTGATGATGGAAAGCTCGTCCTTGTATATAAGGCTGTCGGTCTCGCCGGTAGCCTTGAACATCAGCACATCCCTGTACCATACGGTGATCATGTCGAGAAATTCCCCGGCATCGACCTTGTATTCGGAGAGGCTCCTTACAAGCGCGATCATATCGGCGATCGAATCGTCGCGTGCGTTCTTGACGACGGACTGGGCCGCTGCCTGCATCGCACTGAAATCGTCGCTTGCCGCCATATCCCTTGCTTTTCCGAGGTTGCCCTGTGCGAATGCTATCGCAACATCGGCGCGGTAATCGGGAACGCGGAGCTCGCTCATCAGATACTTTTTGAGCACTTCATCGGGAACGGGCTTGAGGTCCCAGGTGATGCATCTCGATCTGACGGTGGGAAGCAGCATGTTCTCATTTGCCGCAAGCAGAAGTATGGTCACATATGCGGGTGCTTCCTCGAGGCTCTTAAGGAGTGCGTTCTGAGCCTGCGCGGTGAGCTTGTCTGCATCGCTTACTATGTATATCTTACGGTCGGCCTGGTAGGGCTTCGTGTAGATGTCGTTACAGATCTGGTCCCTGACCTCATCGATGCCGATGGAGGTGGGCTTTTCGTGGATCACGTACTTGATATCGGGATGGGTGTGTGCCTCGGCCTGCTTACAGGAATGGCACTCGCCGCATACGTCTTTTCCGCGGTTCTCGCAGACGAGGAGCTGCGCAAAGACGCCGGCAATGAATTCCTTTCCGGAACCCTTTTCGCCGGTAAGGATATATCCGCCCGCAACGCGGTCATTTTCAATTGATTCGAGGATCTGCTTTTTGATCAGGTCCTGTCCGATTATATCCTTAAGCCTAGGCATGTTTCTCCCCTCATACTCATCAGGTAAAGATATCTAACAGTAATCCCTTTATCTCTCCGATCCTGTTAAGGATCTCAAGGTTGTCCTTTTCATCCCTCATAAGCTCCTGTGCGAGCTGGTCGAGGTTGTCGTCCACGAGCCTTATTATGCCGTAGACCCTGTGTCTTCCTTTTCGGTCAAGAAAGTTCTCCCTCGAAAATGCATGTGAGTGCGTTACGATCTCGTTCAGGAAATCCTTGACCAGGCTCCGGTAGTGGCGCATGTCCTTGACGTCGCGCCTCTTGGCAAGCTTCTTGCCCTCGGAATCGATCTGCTCCATGAGCGTATTAAGGCGACCCGCAAGTTCGGCTTCCTCGATGTTGCTGGCTAGCATGAATTTAAAGCTGCCGTCGGATTCCTGTACGTGCTGGGTCTGCGTGACCTGCGCTGTTTGATTTACCTGACTGACTTTGATATCCATCAAAGACTCCTGATAAAATCACTTACCTCTCGGATGCATTTATCGAGATCTTCGTTGTTCATGAATACATGCTCAACGCCCGCTGCCTTCATCTTCTCTTCATCGAAATCCTCGGAATCGGTGATGAAGCGGCGGCACATTTCCTTGTACCTCGGAGCTTCCTGTTTCTTTTCACGCCTCATGGCCCTTTCGAGCCTGATGCCGTCGTCGGTCTCTATCATGACGGGGATGGTATTCTCCGCTCCGAAGTGGTCCCTGAGCTTGATGTATGCGGGGATGGTTCCCGCTGCGGCGATGACATTGCGTCCTTCTTTTTCAAAGGTGCCGTCGTCCACCGTGAAGTACCTCCAGAGTCCGTAGACCGTATCGTAGGTCCTGTCCTCTATGACCTTGCCGTCTTCTTTTAACGAATTGAATCCGGCTTCGTCGGTGAAGTGGTACTCCCTTCCTTCCTGCTCGCCCGTCCTCATGGGTCTTGTGGTGTATGTCACAAGGGGGAGGAGGTTCAGGCTTTCGTCAGCAAGGAGCTTTTTATAGATTGTGTCTTTTCCGCTGCAGCTTTTGCCGAGCAGACATATTATCTTAGCCATTCTTTACAACTTTTATTCCGACGCCTTCAAGGCCCTTTATGTTGAATCCGGCCTTTATGCATTTATCGATCAGTGTTACATGTTCGGGCGCTATCTCCTCGCCGGGTGCGACGATCGGTGTCCCGGGCGGGTAGAGGCATATGATATTGGAACTGATGCGGCCCGCGCTTTCGCTGAGGGATACCACATCGCTCTCCGCATCGACCGCTTCGGAATAGGGCATCCTGATGACGGGTGTGGGAAGGGGTGTGCTTATATCCACGGGCTTTTCGCCGTCTTCCGCAAGAAGTCCGTATTTTTCAAGCCTTGTGTTGAGGTCGATGAGCGCGCCTGCAACCTTGTCGAATCCGTAAGCCTCGTCACATACGGTGAACATTGCGAGCACGAATCCGGGTGCCGCCATCTCGGTCTCTATGCGGTATCTGTCCCTGAGGATGTCCGCGATCTCTTTTCCGGAGATGCAGGTGTTCCTTGCGCTGATGACCAGCTTGCCGTAATCTGCCTTTCCTGACTGCAGATCCGCTATTTTAGGGCCACATATTAGTTTATCACATACTTCGAGGCGTTTTAACAGATTTTCGAAATTATCATGAAGATTTTGCACGAGTTTTTCGCTGTTTTCGGACATGTAGCGTATGCATCCGTCGATCATGGACATGAGCGGATACGAGGGCGAACTCGACTGGTAGATTGAAAGGAATCTCCTGATCTCTTCCTTGTCCGCAAGGTTTCCTTTTACTGAAAGGACCGCTGTCTGCGTGGGTGCGGGGAGTGTCTTGTGGATCGACTGGATCACGATGTCCGCGCCGTTACGAATAGCATCGGATGCACAGCCTTTCGTAAAGGAAAGATGTGCTCCGTGAGCTTCATCGACTATAAGGGGAATGTTCCTTGCATGGACCGCTTCCGCAATGGATGCGATATCGGACATTCTTCCTTCGTAAGTGGGGGAAACAATGAAAACAGCCTCGGTATCGGGATTTTCATCAAGTGCCTTCCTCACATCCTCCGCGCTTGCCGCATCATAAATGCCGTCCTCATCGGGACCCTTTGTGTGAATGTACGCGGGGCGGATACCTCTGAGGTAAACAGCATTGTATGCGGATCTGTGGCTTCCCCTGACAATGAGGAGCTTTCCGTTTCTTTTTACGGATGCGCAAACAGCCGCAAGGATACCTGCGGTGCTTCCGTTCACAAGAAAATATGATGCGTCCGCGCCAAGTACCTGCGCCGCATTTTTCTCACTTTCAAGGATAATGCCTTCGGGATCGTGAAGGTCATCGAGAGAATCGACTTCGGTGAAATCGATGGATGCGAAATTCTCAGGCATCGCTCCGAGCGCATGCCTTTTATGCCCCGGCATATGGCAGGGGTAGAGATCGTTTTCGGAATAGTTTTTAAACTCGTCGTAAAGGGCGCTCACTTATTCATCCCCTTGATCATCTCATCAACGGTGTGCCAGCCCAAAACCGCACATTTTACTCTTGCCGGCATATGGGAAATATCCGAAAGTGCGCCCGCTTCGCCGAGTTCATCTATTTCCTCGGGAGTGGCTTCGCCCTTGATCATCTTGATGAAATTACCTGCGAGGTGCTGCGCGTCCTCAACCTTCGCACCGATCACCATGTCGATCATGATGTCTGCGGAAGCCTGGGATATGGCACATCCGTCACCGATAAATCCGCCGTCCGTTATAATACCGTCCTGCACTTTGAGCTGCACGGTTATCTCGTCGCCGCATGAAGGATTGACTCCCTCCATCTCTATGTCGGGATTTTCGATCGCGTGCTTGTGGAGCGGATGCATGTTGTGATCCGTTACCACTTCGTTGTAGAAAGTCTTAAAGTCCATATCCGAGCAGTCCTCTTACCTTGGACAGCTCCGCAAGGAATCTGTCCACTTCCTCTTCAGTATTATAGAACGCAAAGCTTGCACGGCATGTGGACTTGACTCCGAGGTGGTCCATGAGGGGCTGGGCACAGTGATGTCCCGCTCTTATGCATACACCCGATCTTCCGAGTATATCGGCAACATCATGGGGATGGACGTCTTCAACGCAGAAGGTCACGATTCCCTTGTGGTCTGCCTCATTTTGCGAACCGATAATGCGGATCTTGTCTATATTCTTAATGCCGGCGATCGCTCTTTTTGTAAGGATCTCTTCCTGACTTTCTATTATACCCCATCCGACCTGATTTATGAAATCAATCGCCGCGGATAATCCCACCGCTCCGCCGACATTTACGGTACCCGCTTCAAACTTGTGGGGAAGCTCCGCATATGTCACTCTGTCCCAGTGCACGGTTGCGATCATCTCGCCGCCGTACAGGAAGGGACGCATCTTCTCGAGGTGTTCTCTTTTTCCGTAAAGGACTCCGATGCCCATGGGTCCGAACATCTTATGTCCCGAAAAAGAAAGAAAATCGCAGTCGAGGTCGCGAACATCGACCTTCATATGGGGAACGCTCTGTGCACCGTCGACACTGATAAGGGCACCGGCAGCGTGAACCTTCTCGGCGATATGCTTTATGTCATTTACTCTTCCGAGTACGTTTGATACCTGGGTTATCGCAACGAGCTTCGTCTTCTCCGAAAGGCATTTTGCGAGAGCCTCGTCGGTTACGGCACCGGTCTCATCGGGCTCGAGCTTTACAAGCTTTGCGCCCTTTTTCTCCGCCATATATTTCCAGGGAAGGAAATCGGAGTGGTGCTCCATCACGGAAACGACAAGCTCGTCACCTTCGGACAGGTTATCCTCGCACCAGGAATACGCAAGGAGGTTCAAGGCCTCGCTTGCGTTCCTGACAAATATGATCTCTTCGGGTGCCGCGGCATTGATGAACTGCGCAGTCTTGACCCTCGCATCCTCGTAAGCGCGGGTCGCTCTTTCGCTGAGATCGTACACTCCGCGAAGGGGATTTGCATTGTCCTCTTCGTAGTACTTTCTCATCGCATCGAGTACGCTTACGGGTTTCTGGGTGGTCGCCGCGTTGTCGAGGTATGCGATATCCTGCTGTAAAACAGGGAACTGCTTCCTATATTCGGTTACAAGATTTTTGAGTTCAGTGTCATTCATCTGCGTATTTTCCTGCTATTACACCGAGAACGTATTCCTTTGCCTCGGTATTTTCAATCTTATTTGCAGCAGCTTCGAGCGCCGCTCTCTCAAGTATCTCGATCGCTCTTTCCCTGGAGATTCCCCTGCTCATCATATAGAAGAGGATGTCCTCTGCGGGCTTTCCGATCGTTGCTCCGTGGCTTCCGGCAACGGTTTCCTCGGTACAGAGGATGAGGGGAACGGTCTTGTTGACGATCGTGTCATCGAGAAGGAGCATGCTCTCGTTTTCTTTTCCGTCGGAACCTGTGCAGCCCTTTACGAAATCGATGGTGCCCCTGAAGGTCTTCTTCGCATTTTTGGAAAGAGCTCCGGTGACATTGATATCAGCCTTTGTGGTCTTCGCAAGATGCTTTACGACATAGTTCATATCGAGGGTCTGACCGTTTGTCCTGACAAGTCCGATGTGATTCTCTGTTGCGGAATCGACACCCTCAAGTGCTGCTCTTGAACCTGCGCTTATGTCGCTTCCGTCGGTGAACACCTGAACGATGTTTATCTGTGCGCCCTCTGCGGCAACGGAACCGATGTCATTTACGACCTTCATTCCTTTTCCGGGTCTTACGACCTGTGCGAGGTTGATCTTCGCTCCTTTTTCCGCTTTAAGGAGAACCTGAAGGACTGCGGTACCTTCGGTACTGTCACCGGAGGTTACATCGGTGAGAATGTTTACGGTCTGTCCTTCTTTTGCCTCAAAGCAGAGGATGTCCGATGCGTTTCCGGTGTAGGTTTTCTTAATACTTACGAGCTTGTCACCGTCATTTGCGACAAGTACGGGCTTCGTGCCGTTCTTTGCAAGGAATGCGGAAAGCTCTGCGCCGCAGCCTGTTTCTATGTTCCAGTCGGCAGCATTCGCTTCGCTTGTTGCGAGCCCCTGATCGGTCATTCCCGCGCCTGCGCCGGTGGGGAGTTCTACCGTAGTGTCATTTACCTTAAGCCTGTTCCAGGTAGGGGGAACGAGGCTGTTTATCTTGATCTTCTCAGCCGTCATCCTATTGTCCCTTTCATTTCAAGCCTTATCAGATTGTTCATTTCGGCAGCGTATTCCATCGGAAGTTCTCTTGATACATTGTCCGCAAAGCCGCTTACGATGAGGGCTCTCGCATCCTCTTCGCTCATGCCTCTGCTCATCATATAGAAGACCGCTTCGTCGGAAATGCTTCCGATCGTTGCCTCGTGTCCCACGTCGGCATCATCCGTGCGGATATCCATTACGGGGATGGTGTCGGACCTGGATTCGCTGTCGAGCATAAGGGACTCACAGCTTACGACGGACTTGGCTCCCTTTGCCTGGGGCATTACCTGTACGGAGGTTCTTGTGGTGTTGCAGCCGCCGTTCTTGGAGATGGACTTGGTGTTGACCACGGATGAGGTGTTCTTTCCGATGTGGATGACCTTCATTCCGGTATCGAGGTCCTGTCCGGTGCTTCCGAATGCGATTCCGGTATACTCCATGGTGGAGTTGTCGCCCTTGAGAATGGTCGAGGGGTACAGGTAGGAAATGTGGGATCCGAAGGAACCGGATACCCATTCCATTCTTCCGCCTTCCTCTACGATCGACCTCTTGGAATTGAGGTTGTACATATTCTTGGACCAGCTTTCGATGGTCGAATATCTGAGCCTTGCGTTCTTGCCGACAAAGAGCTCAACCGCGCCGGTGTGAAGGTTTGCGACATTGTACTTGGGAGCAGAGCACCCTTCGATAAAGTGAAGGTCTGCACCCTCTTCGACGATTATGAGGGTGTGCTCGAACTGGCCTGCGCCCTTTGCGTTGAAGCGGAAATATGACTGAAGGGGTACGGAAACCTTGACTCCCTTCGGAACGTAAACAAACGATCCTCCCGACCAGACCGCGCCGTGAAGGGCATTGTACTTGTGGTCGTTAGGGGTAAGAAGGGTCATGAATTTCTCACGGACAAGATCCGCGTACTCGCCCTTTAGCGCACTTTCAAAGTCGGTGTAGATTACACCCTGCTCTTCGACTTCCTTTTGCATATTATGGTAGACGAGCTCGGAATCGTACTGTGCGCCTACACCTGCAAGGGAGGTTCTCTCCGCCTGGGGGATTCCCAGTCTTTCGAAGGTGTTCTTGATGTCCTCGGGAACATCATCCCAGGTGCTTGCCATCTTGGTATTGGGGCGGACATAGGTGTAGATGCGGTTCATGTCCAGACCTTCAATACCGGGTCCCCACTGGGGGAAGGTCATTTCGTTATACATCTTCAGGCATTTGAGCCTGAAGTCTCTCATCCATTCCGGATCTTTCTTTTCTTCGGACAGCTGAAGGATTATATCTTCGGTGAGACCCTGCTCGAGCTTGAAGGAATCTCTGTCATCATCGATAACATCGTAGATAGTCCTGTTCACGTCCTCTACATATGTTTTTTCTTCGCTCATATTTAATCCTTCATAAATTTCTCAAATCCGTTTTCATTGATCTCATCGATAAGGCTGCCGTCGCCCTCGGCAACAATCTTGCCGTTATAGAGGACGTGGACCTTGTCCACGTTAAGGGATTCGAGGATCCTGGTCGAGTGTGTGATTATAAGGAGCGCGCCGTTGTTCTGCTCCTGGTAAGCCTTAACGCCCTCGGACACGATACGGACAGCATCGACATCGAGACCCGAGTCGGTCTCGTCGAGGATCGCAAGCTTGGGCTTGAGCATAAGGAGCTGGAAGATCTCCGCTTTTTTCTTTTCACCGCCGGAAAATCCGACATTGAGCTCTCTGTCGAGATATGAAGGATCCATACCTATGACCTTCATCTGCTCTGCGGCTGCCTTCTTGAAGTTCCAGAGGCTCATCTTGTTTCCGAGGGCTTCGCAGGAGCTTCTTACGAACTCGGAAAGTCTTACTCCGGGTACTTCTATGGGATTCTGGAAGGTCATGAAAAGGCCTTTCTTAGCCCTTTCGCTGGTACTCATCTCGAGAAGATCCTCTCCGGAGAAGGTGATCTTGCCGGAGGTTACTTCATATTCTTCCTTTCCCATAAGGGTATTTCCGAGGGTGGATTTTCCCGCGCCGTTCGGTCCCATGATAACGTGGGTCTCGCCTTCACCCATCTTCAGGTCAAGGCCTTTAAGGATCTCTTTGTCGGCGATGCTGACACAGAGTTTTTCAACGTTTAAGATTTCCTGACTCATTTCTGACGCCTTTCTGTCTTATAATTTATGTATGTGTGACGAAAACTGTCCCTATTTTACACAGACAATTCAGGTTTTTCAAGGGTTTGAGGGCAATAAACCTACTATTTTTATATATTTATACAAATTCAACAAAAAAGAGACCTCTTTCGAGATCTCTTTCGTGCCCAGAGCCGGAATCGAACCAGCGACACGCGGATTTTCAGTCCGCTGCTCTACCAACTGTGCTATCTGGGCATCTCACACGGTTGCATCGGGTTATCGTTGCCTCCGCAGAAGTAGCGGGGACAGGATTTGAACCTGCAACCTCCGGGTTATGAGCCCGACGAGCTTCCGGATTGCTCTACCCCGCGTCGTTTCCACTAGGGAAGTGGGTGGAGATGGATTCGAACCATCGAAGCAATTTGCAGCAGATTTACAGTCTGTCCCCTTTGGCCACTCGGGAATCCACCCATATTGATTTTTAAAGATCAAAAGCCGACGAT
>JAFZWW010000115.1 GCA_017617005.1 Lachnospiraceae bacterium | reverse complement strand
TCCCGATTCCGGATACGACGGATTCGAGAAAGGAATGAAGATCGGTTTTGTCGGAGCATTCGGAGGTGTATACCACAATATCGGACTCAGATTCGTGGCACACGACGGATTTTCATCGGATGATTTCACCTGGCTCGGATTCGACCAGAGCACAATTCTTCTCGCACTTCAGGAAGGCGAGGTTGATGCGATCGTGGTAAGTGAACAGCTCAGCCAGCAGTGGGTTGATGACGGTGATGTTAAGACCATCAGATCGCTTACCACCGATGATGATTTCAAGGACGAGGCTTGCTGCGTTCTCGGAATATCCGGAACATTCCTTGAAGAAAACCCCGTTACCTCGTACAAGATCACCCGTGCGGTTTACAGGGCTTCACTTTGGATCGCGGAAAGTGAAGAGAACAGACTTGAAGCAGCCAAGATGATGGTGGAGAACGGTTATGTATCGGGTACACCCGAGTATTCCTTCAAGCTTCTCAACTATTACAAGTTCGGACTTACTCCCGTTGATACGGCAAAGTCGCTCTATGATTCGGTGGACGAATATATACAGCTTGGAATCCTCAGTCCCGATACGGATCCCGAGAAGTTTAAGAACCAGATTTATTATGCATATGATTTCGGGGACTGATAATCCCCGGTAGGAGGCTTAAGTGGCGCAACAGAAGGTTTCGTTAAAAGAATTAAATACTCTCGAGCTGGAGAGAAAAAATGTATCGACCGCAGGCAAGGTATTACAGAGGCTGATCACGGCACTTCCGATAGTTGCAGGTTTGTTGCATCTGATCGAGTATCTGTTTATTCCCAATAAGGGGATGAATACCTGTACCGCCACTTATGCATACATCCTGATCTTCTTTACCGGTGTCTGGGCAGTGCTTTATATTATTTCATTCTTCAATTATGCACTGTACAGAAAGATAAATCACGATGCTCCTTTGTATGCAGTTATATTCCTGCTCCTTGCGGCATATGATTATGCGACCCTTAAGACAGGAAAACTTATCATGCCCTATTTTCCCTGGGTCGATAAGATAATCAATTCGGTCATCAGCGACAGGGCAAAGCTGCTCGACAGCGCATTGCATTCACTGAAGCTTCTATTCACCGGATATTTCGGCGGAGTGATCGCAGGCTTTATATGCGGAATAGGTGCCGGCTGGTCTCCCAAGATCCGTTACTGGATAAATCCTTTTGTTAAGATCCTCGGAGCAATACCCACAACCACATATATGCCGATCATCATGATCCTCGCATCATCACTCTTCGGCGGAAGCGCATTCCTCATCGGACTCGGTGTATGGTTTCCCGTAACGGTATCCTCGCTTACCGGTGTGAGCAATATCAATTCACACTATTATGAGGTTGCAAGAACACTCGGAACAAAGGATATCGGAATACTCTTCAGGGTTGTAATACCTGCAGCTATGCCCACCGTTTTCGGAGGGCTGACACAGGGAATGAGTGTGGCATGTATCACACTTATGGCAGCCGAGATGATGGGTGTCGAATCCGGTCTCGGATGGTATATCAACTGGCAGAAGGGCTGGGCTGAATTCAGCAAGATGTACGGCGCGATAATCATAATCTGTATCATCTTCGTTCTGGTCAATACTTTGCTGAATGTGATAAAGGGTTACGTGCTTCGCTGGCAGAAAGGGGTTAACTCCTGATGGAAAAAGGACATATAGAAATTAACGGTGTGACGAAGATATTCCGGCGTACGGACGGAACCGATACTCTTACGGCACTGGACAATATACAACTTGATATCAAAGCAGGAGAGTTCATAGCATTTGTCGGTGCGAGCGGATGCGGTAAGTCCACACTTCTCAGAATGATCGCAGGGCTTGAGACGCCTACCATCGGCAAGATCCTTTCCGACGGTGAAGAGATAACATCGACAAGTGAAAAAAGAGGACTGGTATTTCAGGATCATGCTCTATTCCCCTGGCTTACCGTGTGGGACAACGTAAGATTCGGCCTTAAGTCCACGGGAAAGAAGGACAAGACGGAGCTTGCGGAGCATCTTCTCGATCTTGTGGAGCTCGGAAACTTCAAGAAGTCATATCCGTATCAGCTGTCGGGAGGAATGGCACAGAGAGTCGCTCTCGTAAGGGCACTTGCCAACGAACCCGATGTACTTCTTCTGGATGAGCCGCTCGGTGCACTTGATGCGTTCACAAGGATGAACATCCAGGACGCGCTTATCGATCTGTGGAAGGAAAGAAAGAACACAATGATCCTGATAACCCATGATGTCGATGAGGCTATCTATCTCGCACAGCGTGTGATAGTAATGTCGCCCCGTCCCGGAAGGATCGTGGATGATATTCCGATAGAGATGAGCTATCCGAGAAACAGAAGTCATTCCGCATTTGTCAGATACAGAAATGTCATTCTGGAAAAACTGAACTACGCTCACGAAGAGAGCATTGCAGATTTCAGTATTTAATAATGCAACATCAAAGGGATGCGAACCATATCGCATCCCTTTTGTTATGCGGATTTTTAAAAGGCACATATTTTTCCGTTATAGTTTCAGGCTATAACCTATTCTAGAATTAGAGTATTTTACAGACTGCTTTTACGGAGTGATAATCAGTGCATAACAAATCATGATTGTTACAAAAAATCAAAAGTCACACGGAGGAAAAAATATTATGAAAAAAAATCTGATCAATAAACTCGTTAGTCTCGTAGCAATAACCACACTTGCAGGAAGTCTTCTTACCGGATGCGGAAGTGCACCTGCCGCAAGCGCAGCAGAAGCACCCACCGCAGATACACAGACTCAGGCAGATGACAACAACGCAGTAGCCGATGCGGCACCCGAAGTAAAGGGAACTATCACCGTAGCAGCAAGCCAGACTCCTCATTCGGAGATCCTCGCAGAGGCTGCAAAGATCCTTGAAGAGCAGGGCTGGGAACTTAAGGTAACCGTATTTGATGATTATGTTCAGCCCAACAATGTAGTAGAGTCAGAAGAGTTTGATGCAAATTACTTCCAGCACATCCCTTACCTCAACTCATTCAACGAAGAGCAGGGAACACACCTTGTAAATGCAGGCGGAATCCACTATGAGCCCTTCGGAATCTATCCCGGAACCAAGTCATCACTTGATGACATCGCTGACGGAGACGAGATCGCGGTTCCCAACGATACCACCAATGAGGCAAGAGCACTTCTCCTTCTCCAGGACAACGGAATCATTACCCTTAAGGAAGGCGCAGGTCTTACCGCAACCGTTAACGATATCGAGTCCTACAATGTACAGGTCAAGATCATCGAGCTTGCCGCAGAGAGCGTAAAGGATGCGATCCCCGATGCAGCATATGTTGTACTCAACGGTAACTATGCACTTGAAGCAGGACTTTCAGTAGGACAGGATGCACTTGCATATGAGTCCAATGATTCAACCGCAGCACAGACCTACGTTAACATCATCGCAGTTAAGGAAGGCCACGAGAATGACGAGGGCATCAAGGCTCTTGTGGAAGTTCTTAAGTCCGATGCGATCACCGAATATATTAACAGCACCTACGACGGAGCAGTTGTACCTTTTAACTGATATCCTGATAAAGCGTTCGCTTACTTTAAGACTGACGCCTTCCATTAGGGCGTCAGTTTTAAATGAAAAGCACTTTCCGAGAGTACTGACATGAGTGAAAAGATAATCGAGATCAAAAAACTGAATAAGAGTTTCACTACCGAAAAGGGTGAAGTGGTCGCACTCAGTGATGTGAGCCTCGCGATTGAAAAGAAGGACATATACGGCATCATCGGCCTGTCCGGCGCGGGAAAATCCACTCTTGTAAGATGCATGAATCTTCTCGAAAGACCTACTTCCGGAGAAGTGATCGTAAACGGTAAGGAATTGAATTCGCTGAGCGACAGACTACTCCGCGCAGAGCGAAGAAGGATCGGAATGATCTTCCAGCATTTCAATCTCCTTATGCAGAGAAGCGTTATCGATAATGTTGCCTTCCCTCTTGAGATAGCAGGTAAAAAGAAAAAAGAAGCAAGGAAGAAAGCTCTTGAATATCTCGAAGCGGTCGGGCTTTCGGAGAAAGCAAACGCATATCCCGCACAGTTATCCGGAGGCCAGAAGCAGAGAGTTGCGATAGCAAGAGTACTTGCATCAAAGCCTGAGATCCTTCTTTGCGACGAAGCAACAAGCGCACTGGATCCGCAGACCACAAAATCGATCCTGGCTCTTCTCAAGGAAATAAACGAAAAATACGGGATCACGATCGTGGTCATCACTCATGAGATGAGCGTTATCCAGGAGATCTGCAGACATGTCGCGGTCCTGGAACACGGCAGGCTTGTCGAGAGCGGAACAACCGAGGAACTGTTCAGGGCACCGAAGACCGCGGAGGCAAAGAGGCTTGTCTTCAGCGGAAGCGAACACATTCTCGAAATGACATCCGAAAGAGTCGTGAGGGTAAGCTTCCACGGTGTCAGTGCTTATGAACCGACTCTCGGAAATATCATTCTTGAGACCAAGACACCGATCAACATACTTTATGCGAATACGAGTACGGTGAACGGAAATGCCGAAGGCGAGATGCTGTTGCAGCTTCCGTCGGATGAAGAGAAGGCCGACCGTATCATCGATTATTTCAAAGAAAAAGGTTTAAATCCGGAGGAGGTGAGTGCGGATGCTGTCACAGCAGGAAATAGTGATGATAATTGAAGGACTCAGGGACACACTTATCATCGTAGGTTTCTCGACGATCTTCGGATATGTACTCGGTCTTCCTCTGGGAATAATACTCGCAGTAACCGATAAAGAGGGAATAAAGCCCAATCTGATCGTTTATAAGACTCTCGATCTTGTTACCAATGTTCTGAGAAGTTTTCCTTTCATAATCCTCCTTGTAGTTTTAATCCCGGTAACAAGAGCGATAGTCGGAAAAAGCTACGGAATAGGTGCGACAATAGTTCCCCTTGTTTTCGCCGCAGCACCCTTTATCGGTAGAATGGTGGAAAGTTCGCTTAAAGAGGTCGATAAGGGCGTTATAGAGGCCGCACAGAGTCTCGGCGCGGGAAATGCGACCATCATCTTCAAGGTGCTTATTGCGGAGGCGAGAACATCACTTCTTGTCGGAGCAACGATCGCATTCGGAACCATCCTCGGGTACTCGGCAATGGCAGGTGCCGTCGGAGGAGGCGGACTCGGAAGCATCGCGATAAGATACGGCTATAACAGATTTCAGCCACAGATCCTCTGGCCCTCGGTCATCATACTCATACTTCTTGTACAGTTTTTCCAGGTGATCGGAATGAGGATATCGAAGAAGCTCGACAGAAGAAAGAAGTAATGCCTGATTCAAAACAGAAAAATATATGCTCATATGCATATGCCGGCTTGAGTAAGGAATCTCATTTGTCCCTTACCCAAGCCGTTTTTATTGTTCGTAAATCGGTTCAGGCTTGGCTGTGCAAGACTAAATTCCGGTTATCTGAAAAAATGGGTATTGACACGTGACTGTTATAAGTGTATATATAACACATGAACAGTTGCAACACGTCGTATGGAATAGAAATGAGGTAATCATGATTATTTCACAGACATCGGGAGTGCCGATCTACCAGCAGATAGCAGACAGCTTCCGGTCGGACATTCTGGAAGGACGGATGAAGGCGGGCGAGTACCTGCCGAGCATAAGGGGACTGGCCAAGGAACTCAGGATCAGCGTCATAACGACCATGAAGGCGTATGAACAGCTGGAGAGTGAGGGGCTGGTCACACCGGTACAGGGCAAGGGGTATGTGATAAATGCCCAGGATACCGAAATGCTGAAGGAACAGCATATGAGAAAGGTCGAAGATGCACTGACCGAGGCAATCGCCTCTGCCAAGATCGCGGGCCTGTCGGAAAAAGAATTAATGGAAACATTAAAAATATTACTCAGAATCAGGGAGAATTGAGATGGAATTTGAAAGCGTAATTCACGGAGAATCGATCATAAAGAAGTATAAGGGCTTCGAACTTAATGTTCCCATGCTTGATGTTCCCAAGGGATTTGCCACCGCACTCATCGGTGAGAACGGTGCGGGCAAGACAACCCTTCTGGATATACTTGCCGGAATAAGACTCGATTACAAGGGAAGCCTTAAGTTCTTCGGAAAATACGATGATAAAGACAGGGAAAACAATCCCGTTGTAAAGAACAACATCGGATACGAAGGAACCGGAAATTACTATCTTCCTTCATGGACTGTTAAGCAGGCAAGAGAAGTACAGACCCTTCTTTTCGAGAATTTCGATGAAGCCAAGTACAAGGATATCTGCAGCAAGCTTGCGGTTCCCGATGATGACAACAAGAAGGTTTCAGATCTTTCCGACGGAAACAATATGAAGATCAAGCTTGCCGGTGTTCTTTCAAGAGAGACCGAGCTCCTCATTCTTGATGAGCCCGCATCCCCTCTCGATCCTCTCATGAGAGACAAGCTCAACGACATGATCAGGACTTACCTGAACGAAAAGGAAGGCGAAAGATCCGTTCTCTTTTCAACACACAATATCGCAGACATGGAGTCGGTTACCGATTATGCGATCATCGTTGAGAACGGAACAATCGTTGAAGAGGGATTCGTAGAGGAACTCAAGGAAAAGTACATCTGCGTCAAGGGCGAAAAGCAGGATGAGGAAGCGGCGTCAAAGATTCTTTATTCCATGACCTCCAATAATTTCGGCTTCGAGGGTATCTGCCTTTCGTCAAAGCTTGATGAACTTGCCGGACTTTCGGTCGTAAAGGAGACCCCCACTCTTTCCCAGATCTGTATTGCGGTCATGAAACAGAACTCCAAGCTTTACGGAATCAATTAAGGACGGGGAGTAAGAAAAGGTAATGAAAAAACTGATCACTGCTTACAGGGTATTTACCCCTGATATGTATACTCTTTGTGCTTTCCTCGGAGGAAGCGCGGTGCTGATCGGAATCGGTGCGTTCATGAACACGGTAACGATCCCCGGAATAACCCTTGTGGTTGTGTCCTGCCTTCTGGCTTCACTCGATATCTTCTGTGACTACTTTGTTTTCCAGGGTATCTTTTCCAAGGATTTTGCATTCGGAATTCTTGCCAATTCCCATCACGGATATGACGTACTCAGGATGGGAGTCCGCGGAGACCAGCTCAGACGCCTGATCCAGATATTCATTGTTGAATTCGGAACAGGGATGATACTTAAAAGAGCGATGTTCGAAGCCGGATACTTTTCCGATATGTGGAATTATGCGGGATTTCTCGTTGTTTTTTCTCTGGCAATCTACATAGGAGATACACTCAGCCTGAACGTCACAAGAAATTACACAAACTATTCCGAAGGGATTCTTGTGATAACACTTTTTACCGCAATAGAATCCGGTCTGGTATTGGGGCTTACATGTGTTTTCCTGAATGCTGAAGTGCATGCGGATTCATTCCCCTGGATATTTGTTCTTGCGATCATCGCCTGCGTAGTCACGTATTGCATGTGTGAGAGGATCAACCTGAGGTTTAAGGATTCCTTCGGTGAAAGAAAAATGGGAAGATTCGGTGATGACTCCCGGAAAAAGATGATCATCTTCCTTGCCATAGCTTTCGGAATCGATTTCGCAATGCTTCCTTTAATGAAGTACGGATTTGACCGCGGCATAGATCTTTCGGTATTCCTGATCGCGCAGATGATGTATCCCATGTGTGGTGTCGCACTGGCAAAGCTCTTTTCATACAATGAAGAAAAGCTTCCCAAGGCTGCATATGTAATCGCTCTTATGCTGGCCGGAGCATGCATGATACTCTGCGCATTGGAGATATCTTATCCGCAGACGTTCGAGGTGAACGGAACAGCCATACCGTATTATTACCTGGTATCGAATTATGTTGTGATCGTTGCAAATATTCTCTTTTTTATTCTGGTATCTGCAGCCGGAAAAGAAAAAAGAAAGAACGCCGGAATGAGTTTCTCCAGACCTGTACTGTCGATAGGACTGGTTCTGCTCCACATTGTTCTTTATTTTACGTATTACCTGATCGTGAATTTGGTTTTTTATCTTCTGCATATATATAGCGGACAATTTGATATTACGGAGAATTTCATTAAGGTTTTGTTTTCCGAAAACGCTCCGGCTCTCTGGGGAGGAGTACTTTTGAACCTTGTGCTGTCTGCACTCCTTTTCCTCGGTGAGGAATACGGATGGAGATATTACCTGCAGCCCATCATGCAGAAGAAGTTCGGCGTAACACTCGGAACGATCCTTCTCGGAATCGTGTGGGGATTATGGCATGCCGGTGCGGACTTTATGTATTACTCCAAAGAGACCGGCCCCCAGATGCTGGTTGTTCAGGTGATCGCCTGCGTATCAATGGGAATCTTCTTTGCCTATGCATATATGAAGACGAACAATATATGGGTTCCCGTGCTGATGCATTTTTTCAACAACAATCTTGTCAGTGTTCTGAGTGGCGGAGATATGCTGAATTCCATGCAGAACAAGGTCGTCGGATGGAATATGATACCTGCTTATATCATCGGATATGTGGTAATGTGGGGATTCATCTTCACACCTACCCTGCTCGGTCATGTACGCAAAGTTAAGGAGGCAGAAAATGTTCAGTGAATTAAAGAATGCATATAAGCTTGTTCAGTACGGTTTATCCCTTAAAAAACAGCTGGCCTTTGCTGTGGGTTTTGCCCTCATCGGAATAGTTCTTGAGATTGTGACTCAGGGAAGGCAGGCAGTCGGTGGTTTTTATATTCTGATATCCGGACTGTTCATATATCAGCTGATAATCTCTTCGGATGTATCGACACTGGTACAGTCGTCACCCTACAAAAAGAAGATCCAGTGTTTCTATCCGATCATCTCCGTGGTTCCCTGGACATATGCCGTCTTTACCCTTATTGCGGTCATTCACGGAATCTTTGTGAAGCTGGGTGGAGAGGAACTTACACAGACACATGCGATGATTATACTTCTTATCGGTTGCTTCCTTTTCATAACGATGATATATTTCGGAGTGACATATAAGTTCTTCGTTATATCGACGGTTATTATGTGTATATCAGTCACGATCCCGATAACGGTTGTAAATACTCTTGCAAGGAGCGGGACCGCACTGTTCGACAGCTACGGAAGATGTGTTGCGATATCATATGTTCTTCTGACTGTGGGATCACTGATCTCTTATCTGTTATCACAGATCATATATAAGTACGATCTTTCTGAAATAGCGTTCAGAGGAATGCTCGGCAAGAAGAAATAATGAAAGTAATCCTGGAAAAAGTATCAAGCCCCGAAGATGAAAGGGCAGTTATAAAGGCGACAGAAGTTACCGAGGAGATCCGTAGTGCAATGGATCTCCTCGAAAACAACTGCCGCAGTATTTTAGTTTCGGAGCTTTCTGATGAAAGGTCGACCGGTGAAACAATCATGCTCGGAACGGACAAGATCTACTACACCGAATCGATCGACAAGAAGACCTTCGTCTATACGAAGGAAAAATGCTACGGAAGCAAGCTCAGGCTCTATGAACTGGAAGAGACCTTGAATTCCAATTTCTTCAGATGCTCCAAATCACTTATCGTAAACATACGTAAGATACGGTCGGTAAAGTCGGAACTTAACGGCAGGATGATCGCCGAACTCCTCAACGGGGAGCAACTGGTCATTTCAAGAAGCTATGTCAAGGATCTCAAGAGAAAGCTGGGTGTATAGATGAACAGATTAAAATTGATATTCAGCCAGACACTTATGATCGCGAGTGCGATACTTTTCGGTCTCGGAATCGAAGAGGCAGTGGATCGTGTAGTTACGGGAGATGTTTACATGCGTTGGGAGTGGTATATACCGCTTTCGATAATCCTCTGTGCTTTTATATGCTCTGTTCCTTCGATCATCTTTGCGGATGAGCGGTCTTCAGGCAGGAAGTTTACAGTGAAGGTGGTGATCCATTTCATCTGCATATTCGCAGCGGTGAGCCTCTTCGGCCTGCTGTTCGGATGGTATACGGATCTTGCGGGATTTATCGTTATAGCCGTAATGATTGTGATCATTTACGTGTTCACGTGGGTTGCGACATACTGGCTTCTTAAATCCGACGAGAACAAGATCAACGATGCACTCAAGGATGTAAGGGACGAAGAATAAAGGCGGGACGGAGAAACAGGGGAACGGTTCCGGTGTTTCATGAAATGACTGAAACACCGGAACCGTCCCCCTGTTTCTTTTTCTTTTCCTTTTTTGCATCTTGGTGTGACTAAAATGCATGTTGGTAGCACTTCTCTTTTCGTGCCGCAGATTCATGGTTATGATGCGTTTGTAACAAGGAAATACAAAAAAGAGAGGCGATTATGAAAGCTATCACAGTCAATAACCTTATAAAGGATTACAAAGAACACAGGGCGGTGGACGGAATATCGTTCGAAGTTGAAGAGGGAGAACTCTTCGCATTCCTCGGAGAAAACGGAGCGGGCAAGTCCACGACGATAAACATACTGAGCACGATACTCCGAAAGACATCCGGCGAAGTTACGGTGTTCGGCCATGAGCTCGAAAAAGATGACGACTCTATAAGGGCTTTGATAGGAATTGTTTTCCAGAACTCGGTACTGGACAGCAAACTTACCGTAAAAGAAAACCTCTACACAAGAGGCGCATATTACGGACTGACCAAGAAGCAGACGGATGAAAGACTTGCGGAGTTCAGGGAAGGCTTCGAACTCGATGAGATCTGGAACAGAAGGTACGAAAACCTCTCGGGCGGACAGAGAAGAAGAGTCGATATCGCAAGGGCTCTTATCCATGATCCGAAGATCCTTTTCCTGGATGAGCCGACAACGGGCCTTGATCCCAAGTCACGCAAGATCGTCTGGGACCACATCGATTACCTCCGCAGGGAAAAGAAGATGACGATCTTTCTTACCACACATTACATGGAAGAAACCGCAGATGCGGACAATGTAGTCATTCTCGATAAAGGAAAGGTCATCGCAAAGGGTACTCCTTCGCAGCTTAAGACGAAATACGCTTCATCAAGGCTTGTGTGGTATACGGAGGAGGATGAAGAAAACGAAAAGATCCTCAGCGGAATGAAGCACACATATGATTCGGATCATTACAATATCAGTTTCAGGGACAGTATTACGGAGCTTCTCTACAATTACAGAAATAAGATAACCGATTACGAGGTTATCAAGGGAAGCATGGATGATGTATTTTTGAACCTTA
The DNA here is from genome assembly GCA_017617005.1 of Lachnospiraceae bacterium. Taxonomy (GTDB): domain Bacteria; phylum Bacillota; class Clostridia; order Lachnospirales; family Lachnospiraceae; genus AC2028. The sequence goes on along the minus strand of JAFZWW010000115.1, from coordinate 5,619 downwards.
CCGGAAGGGAGATGGAGGGTGTATGAGAAAGTTTATCGGATTAACAAAGAGAAATCTTCTGATCTATTTTAAGGATAAAGGTGCGATCGTGTTTTCGCTTCTGACTTCGCTCATAGTTCTTGTTCTTTATCTTCTTTTCCTTAAGGGAACATATCAGGATGCGTTTGATTCGGTGCTTGAAGAGGTACAGGGAATCGGAATGCTGATAAAGAGCGAGGATGTGGAAGCGTTCATTAATGTAACGCTTCTTATCGGAATGATGGGTTCCGCAATGATAACCGTTCCTTATTCCTGCCTCACAACCATCGTCAAGGACAGGGAGAGCAGGATCGATTACGATATCAGCGCAACTCCGATAAAGAGATGGCAGATCATTCTTTCCTACTTTACATCCGCGGCAGTCTCCGCATGCATTATGACGGGTTTTCTTCTTACCGCGGGACTTGTGATCCTTAATCTGAACGGAGGGATCCTCCTGGAGGCAGTTGATATTTTAAAGGCGTACGGAATGGTTATTCTGGGTTCCGTATCGGCTACCGGTTTTTTTATGACTATGATGCCCTTCTTTAAGACGTCCCAGTCTTCAAGTGCATTCTTCGGTATGCTCTCTGCGGCATCAGGGTTTGTTATCGGAGCATATATCCCCATTTCGGAGTTTTCCGAAACCGTGCAGACCGTATGTAATATATTCCCTGCAACCCATGTGACCGTAGCTGTAAGGAACATTCTTATGAGAGGCGTGATGGACAGCTTTGATTCATCGATCGGCGGACTGGACGGCGGAGTGTTCGCGGAAAGCATAAGGAGTGCATTTACATTTAATGCAAGGATGTTCGGAAATGATCTGGGAATGAGACAGAGCATTCTTTACATTGGCGCATTTACACTGGTGAGCATCATCATTATGATCTTTGCTTATTCCAAAACCTACAGGAGAAAGTGACCTTACCTGCAGAGCTTTTTAAGAATTTCGAGATAGCTTACGGTGAAGGCTGAAGGCTTCGATGAAGCCGGAAGGATGTAACCTATCTCCATATAGTCATCAACATCAAGGGGCTTGGCGATTATGCCGGGCCCATTTAATTCTTCGCTGATAACACCACTGCATATCGTATATCCGTTAAGGCCGACGAGCATGTTGAAGAGTGATGCGCGGTCGCATACCACGATCTCCTTGTCGCAGTCGAGCGTGCTGAGTATCTCTTCGGAAAAGTAAAAAGAATTATGGCTTCCCTGTTCGTATGAAAGACGCGGGTAGGGCTTTAAGTCTTCGGTCGTGAGTTTTTTCTTTTTCGCAAGAGGCGATGACTTTCCTATAAACACATGGGGCTTTGCGGTAAAGAGCGGCTCGAACGTGAGATTGTTGTCACGCAGGGTCTTAAGGATGACGGTCTCGTTGAAGCTGTTCAGGTAAAGAATGCCGACTTCGCTCCTCATCCGGGCAACGTCCTCTATGATCTCATAAGTCTGCGTCTCCCTCATGTGGAATTCGTATTTGTCACCGCCGTATTCTTTCAGAAGTTCAACGAACGCTTCGACCGCAAAGGAATAATGCTGAGATGAGACACTGAATTTATTCTTTCCGGCGGAGGTGCCTGTGTATCTTTCTTCTATAAGATTGGTCTGGTCGAGAACCTGTCTCGCATAACCCAGAAATTCTTCGCCTTCCTTTGTAAGGCTTATGCCTTTCTTTCCCCTTTCGAAGATTCTTATCCCGAATTCCTTTTCAAGCTCCTGTATGGATGCCGTGAGGCTGGGCTGGGCGATGAAGAGCTTTCCTGCAGCCTCGGTGATATTGCCTGTTTCCGCTACGGTGACGATATATCTGAGCTGTTTTAAAGTCATGTTGTCTTTCTTTTCTCCTATAGGTTATACTTATAACATGTAATAGGTATTATTGATAACTATATATCTATTATAGATTTAATCTATGGATAAGTACAGATATTTTGTATTTTACCCGTAAAAGCTGCATCGCTATACTCTTTTTCACAAGGTTCGTTCAACTATTTAACGCACAAGGAAAGGAAAAAACATGAAGACGGCGGTTATCGGATTTCCCAGGATTGGAAAGAACAGAGAACTTAAATTTGCGGCAGAGAAATATTTCAAGGGTGAGTCATCACTCGACGCGCTTTTTGCGGAGGGCAAGGCTCAGAGAGAATACAGCCTCACCGTACAGAAAAATGCAGGCATAGATTTTATTTCTTCCAATGATTTCTCATTCTATGACGGACTGCTCGATACCGCAGCTCTTTTCAATGTTATTCCCATGAGATACAGAGAGCTCGGACTCAATCCCACCGATACCTATTTTGCAATGGCAAGAGGCTATCAGGGTGAAAAGGGCAATGTCAAAGCTCTCGCAATGAAGAAGTGGTTCAACACTAATTATCACTACATCGTTCCCGAGGTTGAAGACAACGCATTCATTTCTCTCAACAATACGAAGATTTTCGATGAGTATGACGAGGCTCTTTCAATAGGAATAAAGACCAAGCCCGTCATCGCAGGACCTTTTACATTCCTTAAGCTTGCAAAGTTCACCGGCAAGAAGACCGCTAAGGATTTTTCCGATGATCTCGCTAATGAGTATGCGGCTCTTGTTGCAGAGTTCGAGAATAAGGGTGCAGAGTGGATCCAGTTTGATGAGCCCTGCTTAGTAAAGGATCTCACCGCTGACGATATCGCACTCTTCAAGTCATTATATGAGAAGATCCTCGGTGCAAAGAACACCATCAAGGTTCTTGTGCAGACTTACTTCGGAGACGTAAGGGATATCTATAACGAGCTGGTCGCTCTTGATTTCGACGGAATCGGACTTGACTTCGTTGAAGGAAAGATGACATACGGACTGGTCGAAAGAAACGGCTTCCCCGATAACAAGATCCTCTTTGCCGGACTTGTTAACGGAAAGAATATCTGGAGAAACGATTATGCGAAGACTCTTGCCAAGATCAATTCTCTTCAGAGAGCCGGTGTAAAGAATATCGTTCTTTCCACTTCATGCTCGCTTCTCCATGTTCCCTATACCACAAAGAGCGAGACCAGGATTGACAAGGATACTCTTTATCACTTTGCGTTTGCTGAGGAAAAACTTACCGAGCTCATCGAGATTGCCGAGCTTACTACGATTGAAGGCGAATACAATATCCAGTCCGCAGAAAGCTACCGCTGGAACAGAAAACTATTTGGTGAGAGAAACGGAAGTTATGACGAGGCTGTCAGAAACAGGGTTGCTTCGATCAAGGATTCCGATTACACAAGACTTCCCGCATTTGATGAAAGAGAGAAGATCCAGAAAGAACTTCTCGGACTTCCCGTGTTCCCTACCACAACCATCGGATCGTTCCCTCAGACCGCAGATGTAAAGCAGTACAGAAAAGAGTTCAGAAAAGGTGAGATTTCCGAGGATGAATACAAGAGCTTCGTAAAGAGCAAGATTGCCGACTGCATCAAGCTCCAGGAAGAGATCGGACTTGATGTTCTCGTTCACGGTGAATATGAGAGAAACGACATGGTCGAGTATTTCGGTGAGAATCTCCAGGGCTATGTATTTACCGAGAAGGCATGGGTTCAGTCATACGGAACAAGATGCGTTAAGCCTCCCATCATCTGGGGCGATGTATCACGTAAGAATCCCATCACCGTGGAGTGGTCAGTATTTGCAAAGAGTTGCACCGACAAGCCTGTTAAGGGAATGCTCACCGGTCCCGTCACCATCCTTAACTGGTCATTCCCCAGAGAGGATATAACCCTTAAGGAAAGCACTCTTCAGATTGCGCTGGCGATCAGGGATGAAGTACTTGATCTCGAAAAGAACGGAATCAATATCATTCAGATCGATGAAGCGGCACTCAGGGAAAAACTTCCTTTAAGAAAGAGCGACTGGAACAGGGAGTATCTTGACTGGGCGATCCCCGCATTCAGACTTGTTGCAAGCGGAGTAAAGGCAGAGACCCAGATCCATACCCACATGTGCTACAGCGAATTTACCGACATCATTCCCGCAATCGATGCGATGGATGCCGATGTCATCACCTTTGAAGCATCACGTTCCGATTACCAGATCCTTGATGCTCTTAAGGAGAATAATTTCAAGACCGAAGTAGGCCCCGGCGTTTACGATATCCACAGCCCCAGAGTTCCTTCGGTTGATGAGATCTATTCCGCACTTGTGATAATGAGGGAAAAACTCGACGATTCCAAGCTCTGGGTAAATCCTGACTGTGGGCTTAAAACAAGAGGAGATAAGGAAACAAAGGCGAGCCTTATCAATCTCGTTGAAGCAGCAAAGAAATTAAGAGCGGACGAAGCCTGATAAAAGAGTTTCTTCTATAATTAAGAGAACGGTTTTGTGACGTGATTGTCAGAAACTGTATTGCGACATGAAAATATCGGATATATATAAGGAAAAAAAGAAAACATTATCATTTGAGATCTTTCCTCCGAAGAAGGATGCGGATCTGAAGAATATTGATGAGACTCTTTCCGTACTGTGTGAGCTTAAGCCTGATTTCATCAGCGTGACATTCGGTGCGGGAGGAAGCCTCAACAACAGCAAGACCGTTGAGATCGCAAAGAAGATCAAGAATGATTACGGTGTTGAACCTGTGGTTCATCTGACCTGCCTGAATTACGACAAGGCACAGATAGATGAGTTTGCAAAGGTGCTTGAGAGCGAGGGAATAGAAAATGTTCTCGCACTTCGCGGAGACCGCGTACCGGATGTGACACCCAAGGAAGATTTCAAACATTCATCGGATCTTATTTCATATATGAAGAAAGACCATGATTTCTGTTACCTGGGTGCGTGCTATCCCGAGTGTCATCCCGAATCAAACGGTATGATCGATGAGATGAAGCATCTTAAGAGTAAGGTAGATGCCGGCGCGGAGATACTTCTGTCGCAGCTGTTCTTTGATAATGAGCTGTATTTCAAGTTCAATGAAAACTGTAAGATAGCCGGACTTAACGTGCCCGTTGTTCCGGGCATCATGCCTGTCATCAATGCTTCACAGATAAAGAGAATGGTAAGCCTTTGCGGTGCATCGTTCCCCGTGAAGTTCAGAAAAATAATAGACAGGTACGAAGATAATAAGGAAGCATTGTTTGATGCGGGAATGTCCTATGCACTGAGCCAGATAATAGATCTGCTCGTAAGGGACATAGAAGGAATCCATCTCTACACTATGAACAATCCTGCCGTGGCCCGAAGGATATGCGAGGGTATACGGAACATAGTCTGAGGATGAGCCGGGAAAGGACCGCGAAATGCCATGCGTTTCGCGGTCTTTTATGTTTTAAAAAAATTTTTGAAAAAGCTGTTGACTTTAAAATATCGCTGTGATATTTTATATAAGCTGTCGCTTTGAGCGAGGTATTTAAATAGTTCCTTGATAATTCAATACTAATGCATCCCTGAAAAATTCCTATTAAAAGATGTAGAAATACATCCCCGGTACTCTAACCGGGATAGAAATATTCAGAGAACAAAACAACCTAGTTCAGTAGATATGGATTAATAAGCCAGTGAGTAAATCGCTAACGCGATTAACTCGATTTATCTGACTATGGAACAAACTATAATTGAGAGTTTGATCCTGGCTCAGGATGAAC
>JAFZWW010000016.1 GCA_017617005.1 Lachnospiraceae bacterium | reverse complement strand
GCAAGCAGCACCTTCTTGTCTCCGATCTGCTCCCTGAGTGCCTGAAGCTGCTCTTCGATGAAAGCATCGGCAAGCTCGGGTGTGGTGATCCTTACCATGTCGTCCGGTCTTCTGTCGTATACCATATTCTTCTCCGTTTCTTATTTTTTTATATATTAACTGTTTACAGCGATCATCCTGTAAACCATATATACAAATTCGGCGGTTGTTACGGCTCCGTGGGGATCGATATACTGCTCGGACTTTGATGAACCGGGTGCTCCCCTGCCGTCCATAATCTCCCATGTAACGGCCCAGGTCACGCCTTCCCACGCATAATAATCTATATCGTAATAATCGATGTAATCATCGGTCCTTCCGAAGTCAAATGCACTCTTAAAGCCGACACACTCGGAAAATCTCTGCATCATAAAAGCAAGATCCTGTCTGGTCACCGGTTTGCCCACACCGAAGGTATCGGATGATACGTAAGGGTATCCGACGCAGATGTCATTTTTCTCCGCCCAGATCACTGCTTTCTCATAAGGGCTTCCGGGCACGACGTCCGTATAACCGGAACGCCCTCTCACGGAAGGACACCCTGCCATGTTATAGAGAAGAAGGACCGCAGTCTCCCTTGTGATAAGGTCTCCCGCGACAGACGGATCATAATGAACATCTGTAAACGAAGGCATCACTCCCGTTGTGGGAACCATCGTCAGCAGCACTCCGTCATCGAAGCAAAGGAAATAAAGAAGATCCTCTCCGTAATCTATCGACCATGAATGTCCCCTGCAGACCGCATACTCAGCCTTCACAGTTCCGGAAGTATAGGTCTTGATAAGGAAGGGATTGTTTCCGATATTCAGAGTTACGAAGTTATTCGTAAATGCCTGTAAAAAGAAAACATCGGGGTTATAGGACAGATCCAGTGCCGCAAGCTGATTGCATGCGCAATCAAGATATGCGAGCTTAGGATTGTGTGACAGATCAAGTGCGCTTATATAGTTGTAGCTGCAGATGAGCTTCTGAAGCTCGGGGTTGTGGCTGACATCAACCGCAAACACACCGTTATGTGCACAGTTGTAATACTGCAGTCCGGGATTGTGGCTTACGTCGATGCTTCCGAGTCCCATATTATCCCAGATATCAAGTCTCTTCAGTTTGGGATTATGTGTGACATCAAGTGTGGTCAGATGGTTTCTGAACGCATCCAGATGAGTGAGTTTGGGATTGTGCGATACATCCAGAGTGTACAGCTCGCAGGATCCGCAGGTCAGATGCTCAAGCTCGGGATTGTGGCTTACATCAAGTACGGGAAGAGGGTTGGTGTTGCACTCGATGAATGCCATCTTCGGATTGTTAGAAACGTTGAGCGAGACCAGATTGCAGTCGTAGCAATATACCCAGACCAGCTCGGGATTGCCCGAAAAATCAAGTGAGGTAAAAAGGTTGTTGGAACACCATACGCCACGGAGATCCTTGTTGTTACTGAGGTCCATCGAAGAAATATAGTTATCCTTGCACCAGAGTCCCTGAAGTGCGGTGAAATACTCAACACCCTTTACGGATCTGATTCCCATTCCTTCGCAATAGATATTCAGAGTTGTGGCTATCTCATAGTCATCAAGAATGCCGTTCCTGTTCGTGTCACAGCTCGATGATATAACCGCCCTGAAATTCGCATCGGGAAATGTGGCACTGTTTATAGGAACCGCCGCATCGGCCTTAAAGCTTATAACAAACGGCACGGCTACCACAGCAGCCAGTGCCAGTATCAGTTTCTTAAAAAACTTCATTCAATATCCCCCCAAATACAGATCCTATTGGCATGTAGCCTGCTTTATCCTCTAAAGTTCAAAGTTACTTGCCCTACGGTCATCCACAAGATTACCTTATACATTATCATAAATCTGAAAAAGACGAATTACGGTATTTTATATTGCCCCGCTTCCCTTGATTTTGTTCATAATGAATTTAATCGGCAGATGAAGAGCAGTTGCGGCACTGATGATACATACCGCCGAAACAAAGGCATAAATCAGTCTGTTTGATATGACTTTATTAAGAGAAATCAGGAACAATCCCTGCAAAGCATATATTTCAAGGCAATTCTTTCCCATGAATCTGCTTATGGGATTATTGATCATAACAGGGACTGATTTACACAGCAATCCCACCAAAGACATAACCGTCGCTATAAATCCCCAGTCCGCCAATATCATGAATATAAGCTTTGCAAAATTCACCAAATTCCTGTTTGGCACAGCATCGAAATATCCGTAATCGATCAAAATGCCTGTCACCGTAAAAGCTGAAAAAACAACTGCTCCCATAAGGAACAATACAATCGATTGCGCAGCCGATACAGATTTTTTCTTTTCGTTTCTATGTATATGTCCCATAAACACTCCCGCCAGAAACGATAATGAGGGAACATATACGAGTTCTTGCTCTCCGATAAAATAATTAGATGCAACAAAAGCTATGATAAGAATACTTAAAACCGCTAAAAACGATTTATTATCCTTGATCAGACGTGTAAAAAAGAATAACACATACAGCAGTATCGTTAATTGGAAATACCATCCGAAGCTGACAATTGTTCCGCCATAGGTTAAAGAATGAATTATCTGCAAAAAGGAAATATCTGCACCGGTTATCAATCCGTAAACCGTGTATATGATCACAAAAAACAAATAGGTCAAATAAAATGTCAGAAGTCTCTTTCGGGGAAAATTCTTCAGATAAGTTTCTTTATCGGAAAGATAGGATGATGCGAGTCCGTATCCCGACATAAAGATAAACATCACTACCGCCCAGTGGCCTAAAAGAATAAACACCATGCCGAAGGATGTGTCCGAAAAAAATCCGGTGAACTGATACAAATGATGGATCAGTACACAAATTGCAAAATACCCCTTCAGGCAGGAAAAAGTTTCTCTGGAAAATGCCGTATTATTTCTGAATATTTCCGTATTACCCATTTTATCTTAATACTTTTGATTACCGCCCGTATTCGGTCACGGTTAATTAAGGTCACTCCAGCTCCACGGTCCCGGGAGGCTTCGAAGTGAGATCGTAGAGTACTCTGTTGACTCCTCTTACTTCGTTGATGATGCGGTTCATAACCTTCATAAGTATGTCATAGGGAATCTGTGCGGACTCTGCGGTCATGAAGTCGACTGTTTTTACCGCACGCAGTGCAACGGCGAAATCGTAAGTTCTCTCGTCGCCCATTACACCTACGGAACGCATATTGGTAAGTGCCGCGAAATACTGGTCGGGCATCCATGAAGGCCAGTAGCTTCTGAGAAGTGCATGGTCGGGCTTTTCCCTGTCTATCTTAACGCCTGCTGCCTCGGCTGCCTCGTAAGCATACTCGTTGGCTGCGGCTTCAATCTCTTCACGGTAGATCGCATCGGAATCCTGGACCATCTTAACCTTCTCTGCGGAAACATCTCCGATTATACGGATGCCGAGTCCGGGTCCGGGGAAGGGCTGCCTAAATACAAGCTGATCGGGAATGCCGAGTTCAAGCCCCACCTTACGAACCTCATCCTTGAACAGATTTCTGAGAGGCTCGATTATCTCCTTGAAATCAACATGCTCGGGAAGGCCGCCTACATTGTGATGTGATTTGATGACTGCGGATTCACCGCCGAGACCGGATTCGACGACATCCGGATAAATGGTTCCCTGAACAAGGAAGTCGACACGTCCGATCTTCTTTGCTTCTTCCTCGAATACTCTTATAAACTCTTCGCCGATGATCTTACGCTTTCTTTCGGGCTCTGAGATTCCCGCAAGTTTTACGTAATATCTCTCTGCGGCATTTACTCTTATGAAGTTGAGATCGTAGGGGCCGTCCGGTCCGAATACGGCTTCAACCTGGTCCCCTTCGTCTTTTCTGAGAAGACCGTGATCTACGAATACGCATGTGAGCTGCTTTCCGACTGCCTTGGAAAGAAGAACTGCGGCAACGGATGAATCAACACCACCGGAAAGTGCACAGAGAACTTTTCCGTTTCCTACCTTTTCCCTGATGAGCCCTATCTGTTCCTGTACAAAGGAATCCATCTTCCAGTCGCCCGCACATTCGCAGACATTGTAGAGGAAGTTTCCGAGCATCTTCGTTCCCTCGGGAGTATGAAGAACCTCGGGATGATACTGGAAGCCGTACAGCTTCTCATCGTCGTTTGCGATCGCCGCATAGGGGCAGGCTTCAGTAGTTGCGATTGCCTTAAAGCCCGGAGCTATCTTTGAAATATAATCATTGTGGCTCATCCAGCAGGTGGTATTTTCACTTACTCCCTCAAATATGGGTGAGGATGTATCCACTTTAAGAGCGGTGTGACCGTATTCCCTTACGGGTGCCTTCTCGACATTTCCGCCGAGCACAAGGCTCATCAGCTGTGCTCCGTAGCAGAGTCCGAGAACGGGAACTCCCATTTCGAAGAGCTCCTTGTCACATGATGCGGCTCCCTCTTCGTAGCAGCTTGCGGGGCCTCCGGTGAGAATGATTCCCTTGGGATTCATTGCCTTGATCTGATCGATCGGTGTCCTGTAAGAATAAATCTCACAATAGACATTGTTTTCCCTTACTCTTCTTGCGACCAGCTGGTTGTACTGACCGCCGAAATCTATTACCAAAACGAGTTCTTTATCCATTGTTTCTTCCTTTCAACGAACAAAATTATATATGAATTTATTCCATAATAAAAGAAAACAGGCCTATTATATTTTGTCTGAATATTGCCGATATATATTTAAAATAGTCAGAATACTGCAAGATTGACTCGGACGTTCTGAATGAATTCAGACAAAAAAAGCCGAAAAGCCTTTAAAATACGCAAAAAAACATCTTGCAAAATTGACTTTGAGGTGTTAACTTAAACTTAACTAATAGTCTGATGGTGGCGTAGTATCGTGTTTTCGATATACGTCTTCCGCGTATAGGGGATGGATCCCTTTAGCGGAGCTTAAGCCTGCACCGGCTGTCACACATTTCATGGAAGAAAGGGGGCGTGGCAATGAGTGCTGTATCTAATACAATATTCAATAATTATCTGACGGCCTACGGCGCCCCGAAGATATCTAAGTACGACACTCACAAGAAGAGTG
>JAFZWW010000114.1 GCA_017617005.1 Lachnospiraceae bacterium | reverse complement strand
CGAAATTGTATGCGGGCTTGAACTCGTTACCGAAGGTCATCGAATTGAACTGGTTACAGATGAATTTCTCTTTATCGGGATTACCGATCTCTGCGCCTGCATCGTTCCAGTGGGAAATAGCCTGTACCGCGATACCCATCTTGAAACGGTCTCCGTAAATGTCCTTGAGGCTTTCGATCGACATGTAATCATACGTTGCCGCCTGTGCCCTGCTGCCGGCAAAGCCGGGAAGAACATCGGGAACGCACGCAACGACCGTGATCACCGAAAGCGCGATCCCCATCGCTTTGGTGAACAGATTTTTTAATGCCTTTGCTTTCATATCCTTTTTCCTTTTCCTCCTGATGAAGCCTGTATCCTCAGATCCCTGAGAGATGTATTTATCTTATTTCTGACGATGTCCCTGTATTCGGGCTTGGCCAGGAAATAAACATAAGAATCGATCACGTAGCTTTCGGGCATTCCGCGGCCCGCGATCTTAAACTGGTTGAATCCCCTCTCGATATAAGAGGCTATCTCGGTATCGCTTATGAATGCAGGTCTCTTCATGCATTCATTGAAGTCCCTCGGTGCGGTGGATACGAGGCACGGATAGGACTGCGATGTATCAAACTCGAGCTGGAATCTGGACTGCATCGTATAATGCTCTATACGCTTAGGGCAGTTCGGGAAACATACTTCGTTAACGAGTATCTCGACCCTACCCGTATTGCCGGATTCCGTTATGGTATTCAGAACATCCTCGTCATGATTAAGGTCGTAATCGAGAACCACGAGGAAAAAGTCCCTGGAAAGCTCCTCCGTGAGCCTATCCTTATCTACGATCCTCTTTGTAGTCGATGATATCATCTTGAAGTTCGGATAGTTTTCCCTGAGGTACTTTTCGAGCGGAGCTGAGTTGACGAGTATCTGGTTCATGCCGTTATCCGCAAGTCTCATAATGAGATTACAGAAAGTGTCATAGCATTCCTTTTCGCCGATGAGGGAATTGGTCCATGTAAAGCGGACAGGGATACCCCTGGAATTGTATATGTTCAGAACAGACTCGATCTGGGCCTTGGATGAAAATCCGACTGCTGCTCTTCCGCCGTTCCATATAGCTCCGGGAAATGTTCCGTACGCGGATCCGATGGTGTATCCGTCATTGAAATATTCAGGATGGGATTTCATCATGTTCAGGAGCACCTGGTTTAAGAGCCTGAATACGCAGAATCCCGGGATATGCCAATATATCTTCTTATCACTGTTTTCCAAGATATCACTCCTTACCGGGCAGAACGAATCTCTGAGGTCTGGGTTTCGTATATGTTATGAGCTTATTGCCCACAAGCGCATCCATTATCTTGATCCTGAAAAGCCCCTGATACTCAGGCTTGATCAGGAAATTAGAATAGGTCTCGACAAGTGAAAAATAATTGTCGGTGCGTCCTTCAATCTTGAAATTGTGGAAACCGAGCTCTTCGCTGTATTTTCCGAATATCGCCTCGGGAGAAACAAAGGTGGGATAATCCTTGATCTTGTAGTAATTGCTTTCCCTATAATACTCGCAGCTCCAGGGCTTCTGGGGAATCTGATGCTCCGGGGGCATATTACGGTTCTTGAGCTTGATGCGCTGGTTCTCTGCGATATTCCTGTAATGATCCGATCTTCTCGGACAGTTGGGAGTACAGATCGCATTTACAAGTATCTCACATCTGTCGTGGTGGTTTATCTTCTCGAGAGAATCGAATTTATTGTTGAAATCGTAATCAAGGACGACGAGTGAATAGGGTTTTTCAAGTTCCTCATTGACCCTGTCTATATCGGTAAGTCTCTTGCAGGTCGAGGAGACCATCTTCATATTCGGATACTTTCCGCGGATATAGTTCTCCAGGATGGGTGAAAAGATGATAACGGCATTCCTGTCATCCTTTGCGATCTCATCAAGGCAGAAATTACAATACGGATCCTCACACTCATACTCGGTAAGAGTCATATTGGTAAATGTCAGTCTTACCGAAACATTATGTGAGTTGAGAGTCTTAATGACGTTGGTCACATATTCCGCGTTGCACTGGTCATCATTAGAACCTCTTCCCCCGTTCCAGAGAGACATGGGAAACTCTCCGTAAACGCTTTCTATCTTGACTCCTTCCCTGAACCATTCGGGGTCGGATTCAAGGAGATTGATGACCATCATATTCAGAGGAAAATTCTTCCTAAGTCCGGGAAGATGAAATTTTGCTTCGCCCATAATAATCCCTCGTATATTAAATATCCGTATCGGTACTATGATGCAATTTACACATCTGAATAATTATATTATATCGGCTTGTTAAGTACAAATCCCTTCAGTTAACGGCAAAAACGCGCCAAAATAGGGCAACATACCGCAATCACCGTCATATAAACATAAAAACAGGGCGATGCGTAAAGCATCGCCCTGCTATAGTTTCATGAAAGAAACTTAATTATTTTGCGTTTGCGTCAGCAACGTATGCATTCCACATGGTAGCTGCGGTCTCGATTGCAGCAGACATATCCTGCATGGTTCCGTTAGCAACGTCAACACCTACATGATGTCTGAAGTCAGGTCCGATGTCAACCTGTGCAACTGACTCAGCGGGCTCATAAGTGCCGGTTCTGATGATCTTAACAACTGACTCGTCAACTGCTCTGAAGTCATCAAACTTAGCATAGTAAGTAGCCTTGATACCATCGAGTCCATCGATGAAATCTTCGTATCCGGGAGTATCCTGATAGAAGCAAAGGTATGCGAATGCGCACTTCCAAGCCTTGTCAGCATCATAGCATCCGGGGATGTAGTAAAGGTTCTCCTGAGCGTATGAACCGAACTTGCTTCCTGCGGAAGGTCCAACAGGGAAGGAAACGAAACCAACTTCGTCTTCCATTG
>JAFZWW010000113.1 GCA_017617005.1 Lachnospiraceae bacterium | reverse complement strand
TGATCGTGATGTTGTGATCGATGAATGCGAGAACGTCGAGATCCAAAGTATCGATATCACATTCAACCTTCAGTATATCTTTTTTTCCCATGATCTTGGAACGTGCATTCTTGATGATCGCAACGGTGCAATCCATCTTGTCGAGTCCGAGATGCTCGTATATGCTCATTGATTTTCCGGCCTGTATATGGTCAAGGACAAAGCCTTCTTCGATCTTTCCTACGTTAAGCATGTTATCCCTCCAAACTTATTCCTAAAAGTGTCATGATGAGAGCCATTCTTACATACATTCCGTATTTGACCTGCTTGAAGTAGCATGCTCTCGGATCTTCGTCGACCTCCACCGATATCTCGTTTACCCTGGGAAGGGGATGGAGCACGAGCATATCCTTTCCTGCAAGATTCATCTTTTCCTTGGTGAGGATGTAGAAATCCTTCAGTCTTACGTAATCCTCTTCGTTGAAGAATCTTTCCTTCTGTACTCTTGTCATATAGAGCATGTCGAGATCTGCGATGACATCCTCAAGCTTTATGACTTCGGTGTAAGGTATTTCTTTTTCGTTCAGCATCTCGGTGATGTAATCCGGAACTTTCAGTTCGGGAGGGGAGATGAAGACGAAGCTTATTCCTTCGTATCTAACAAGCGCGTTGATGAGTGAGTGTACGGTGCGCCCGAACTTAAGATCTCCGCAGAGTCCGATCTTAAATCCGCCGAGCTTTCCGTGCATACTCCTTATCGTCATCAGATCCGCAAGAGTCTGTGTGGGATGCTGGTGTCCGCCGTCGCCCGCATTTATGACAGGAATCTCGGATTTGGAAGCCGCAACATATGCCGCACCTTCCTTGGGATGTCTCATCGCACAGATGTCCGCATACTGTGAGATTACCTTGATGGTATCCGATACGCTCTCACCCTTGGCTGCGGATGAAGATCCGGCATCGGAAAATCCTATTACCTTTCCGCCCAGGCGGAGCATTGCGGCCTCGAACGAAAGTCTCGTTCTGGTGCTGGGCTCGTAGAATGCCGTTGCAAGGATCCTTCCGTCGCATACATGTGCAAACCTTTCGGGTTCTTTTTCAATCTCTGCGGCAAGATCGAAGAGGGCATCGAGCTCCTCGGTTGTAAAGTCCAGCGGACTCATCAGATGTCTCATATATTCCTGATACCTCCTAAAAAAAGGGACTGATAAAATATCAGTCCCAAAAAATCAACTCTTATATGTGACCAGATCGGAAAGTTCTTTACGCTTCGGAGCTTCGGGTGCTTCGGCTGCAAAGCCAACGGCGATGAGGGCGGTAAGTATCTGACCTTCGGGAATTCCGATAACGTCAGCGGCATTGTCATCATAAAGTCCCATGATGACGGTGGAAAGTCCCGCATCAAATGCTGCGAGACAAAAACTCTGACAAGCGATACCTGCGTCGAACATCTGCCATCCGTCTCCGAGAGGAGTGGAAGGAGAGCCGTCTCTTTCGTATCCGCTTCTCTTGTCAACGATGCTGAGAGCAACTACCATGGGAGCACCTCTCATGATGTCGCCGTTCTTTGCCCAGAGGTTGGTGCAGTCAGCCAGTTTATCCTTGGCTTCACCGGTAAGAACCGTGTAGCGGGTTACCTGGGTGTTCTTCCAGCTGGGAGCGAAGCGGGCGGTGTCGATAACAGAATCGATAAGCTCTTTGGAAATCTCTTTGGAAGCATCGAATTTACGTACGCTGCGACGTTCTTTGATACATTTTACCGTTTCCATGGAGTACCTCCTGCTCAAAACTTTTCACGCAAAATTTTAACATCCGGAGCGAGGTATTTCAATCGGAATCTTTTCTTTAATATTGTCCTGATTTGTGATATATTTAACTATGTATATATATGGGCTTTTGTACAGAATGCACACCTGTGAAAGGAGGAAGACATGGGCTTTTTGAAAAAGCTTGGCATTGCGCTCTTGGCTGTCATTGCTGCTCTGTGTCTTTTCGTTCTTTTCTGTGCATTCAATCCTTCCTTTACGGACAAGATAAGCAAGGCTCTTTACGGTGAGAACGGAGAGGGCGGACTCATAGGCGTGGACGGGGAAAGCCAGATACTTCCCGGAGTCAATCCCGATGCACTTCCCGCACAGTCCGGCACCGCAAATAACCTTATTCCCTATACTCCTTGCAACGGGACCATTACCACCATACCCGACAATGTTGTCGGAAGGAGCGGGCTTACTCCCGTTGAGGGAACGGAGACCGAGCTCAGCGAATCACAGGCCAAGGATGTATCGGCCGGTCTCGATAAAGGCTCGGACGGATCGGATCTTGCATTCGATCCGGAAATATATCCTTACTATGCGATGCTCGATTCGAACGGACAGGCCCTGTACAGGCAGATTTATGCCAACGCATGCGATCTTGTTTCTTCCTTTTCTCCCTGCACGGAGATAAAGGCCGATGCGGTTCAGTATGTGTTCGAAGCCGTATTCGGAGACCATCCGGAACTCTTTTACGTTCAGACGGCATATACGGTGAAATACACCGGTGACAAGAAAGTCGTTGAGATCGATATGAGCTATTACACGATAGCCAACGATCTTGATAATGCCAGGGAGGCGTTTGAGGCTGCGGCTACCGCGATCGAAGTGGGTGCAAGACAGTTCCCCGATGATTATTCCAGGGAAAAGTATGTACACGACGCGCTTATAGAGAGCGTCAGCTATAATGCCGGAGCTTCGCTTGACCAGAGCGCATATTCCGCACTTGTTCTCGGCGAGAGCGTTTGCGCCGGATATACGAGAGCGTTTCAGTATGTTTGCCAGAGACTCGGTATTCCCGCATATTACTGTGCAGGATCGTCCGGGGAGGATCATGCATGGAATATCGTTAAACTCGGGGACGGCTTTTACAATGTCGATGTTACCTGGGATGATTCCGCCGATCCTTCATATGACTATTTCAACAGGACGGACGGAGATTACGCGGGCACCCATGTAAGAAAGAGTCTTTCCGTATATCTTCCCGCATGCGAGGGAACGCAGTACAGGAATCTTGAAAGCTCATCACCCGCGATCGCCGATGCGGATACACAGACAACGGACGACGGAACGGGAACCGGTTATGAAGGATACGATCCTTATTTTGATCCGTATATCAATAACAATCCCGCCACTCCTCTTGATTATGCGGCGGAGCATCCCACCGATGTTTCGGATAATAACGGATCGTCCCATAATACTTCGAATGTCGACCACTCGAATGCCGCCGCACAGCTCGCGGTATTCGGATTAAAGGAAAGCGACGCGCTCACCACGCTTTCCGATTATTACACCGATTGCAGGATACAGATGGTTTCCTGCGGAATGGGAGATCACTGCTTCTATAACGTGGTTCCCGCAGAGCTTTACAAGACCATCGAGAGTGAGTACGGAAAAGGTAATTACAGGACGGGATATTTTGATTCGGCCCTGAAGACAATAGGCGCTTCCAACTGTAACATAGTCATACAGGCGGAAAGACTCGGCGGAGGATATTACAGAATCTGGCATAATATCTATGTGTGGTAGAACCTGACGGAGAACAGTATGCAGGAGTTTATCTTATTCAATATAGGCGTGGACTGTTTTGCGATGGCTGTGATGCTCATCATTCTTTTCACGTGCTTTACAAGCTTTGACAATACACAGGATGTAAGGTTCATGAGACTGACCTTTATCATGCTGACATCGACACTGTTCTTTGACCTGATCCAATGGTGTATTGAAAATTCTCCCGGCACCAATATCCACATCTTAATGCATCTTGACGTGGCAGCCTACTATCTGTCCCAGATACTTTCGGTCATTGCATGGGGTGAGTACGTCCACTACAGGGTGACCGGTAAAATGCGTACAAGAAATGCGATGATCATTGCAGATTACGTTCCTTTTGGAATCACTCTTTTGCTGATGCTCATCAATCCTTTTACGGGAGCTGTTTTTACGATCACACAGGACAATGCATACGTGAGAGGCCCCATAAGTAATCCCATTGCGCTCCTTGTTATGGGATACCTTCTCGGGATAAGCGGATGGGTGCTTTACAAGAGAAGTCAGGAAAGGCTTGCGAGTACCAAGAGAGAGTATCTGATCCTTGCAGGATTTGTCGTTGCTCCTTTCGTAGGTGCTGTGATCCAGCTTCAGATGTACGGCATCAGCCTTATCTGGCCGCTTACCAGTATCAGTATGCTCCTCCTATATATAAACAGATCCAGGGATGAGATCTCGGTCGATGCCCTCACGGGTCTCAACAACAGGGGAAGCCTTGATAAATACCTGCTTGAAAGAGTACATCCGGATTCGGAAGACAGGCTCACACTCATCCTTATGGATGTCGATAAGTTCAAGCTTATCAATGATAACCTCGGACATGATATGGGTGATATTGCACTTAAGGAAGTATCCGAGATCATCAGAAAATCCTTCTCGCAGGGTCATAATTTCCTGTCGAGATTCGGAGGAGATGAATTTGTTGTAATAGTTCCCCAGGTTGACGATCCCAGAATGATCGACAGTTATGCGAGAGATCTTAAGGCCAATCTGGATGAATTCAACGAAAGTAAGTCATTTCCCATGCCCCTCAGCATAAGCTGCGGAATGGCATTCTATCCCAAGGATAATATCAGGAATCCAGAAGATCTGCTCAAGGCGGCGGATGCACAGATGTACGAAGAAAAAGCTCGTCATCATGCGGAACTGGGATTCAGGAAATAAACAAACGGAGAAATCAAAATGAGCGAAATCGAAACACAGCAGTCACAGGCGCCCGCTAAGAAGGTAATGCTTTCGGGCATACAGCCCAGCGGAGATCTTCATCTGGGCAATTATCTCGGAGCGATCAAAAACTGGGGCGCAAGAAGCGAAGAATTCGACTGCTTTTATTTCATGGCAGATCTTCACACCATAACCGTAAGACAGGAGCCCGCGGAGCTCAGGAGAAGAACCCTTGAGCAGCTTGCTCTTTATATCGCGTGCGGTCTCGACCCCGAAAAGAACACTCTTTTCATCCAGTCACAGGTTCCCGCACATGCACAGCTCGGATGGGTTCTCCAGTGCTATACGATGTTCGGAGAACTTACCAGGATGACACAGTTCAAGGATAAGTCCGAGAAGCACAAGGACAATATCAATGCAGGTCTTTTCGCGTATCCTTCACTCATGGCTTCGGACATCCTCCTTTACAGACCGGATTTCGTTCCCGTAGGAGAGGATCAGAAGCAGCATGTTGAGCTTACCAGAAACATCGCCATCCGTTTCAATTCCGTATACGGTGATGTGTTCAAGGTTCCCGAGCCTTATATCGCCAAGACCGGCGCAAGGATCTACGGCCTTACCACTCCCGATTCCAAAATGAGCAAGTCGATCCCCGAAGGCTGCGTATTCCTTATGGACGATCCCGATACCATCGCGCGTAAGTTCAAGCGTGCGGTCACCGATTCCGATACCGAAAGGTGCGTAAGATTCGATAAGGAAAACAAGCCCGGCGTATCCAACCTTATGAATATCTATTCGACGGTTACCGGTAAGAGCTTTGAAGAGATCGAAAAAGAATTCGAAGGAAAGGGCTACGGCGTATTTAAGCCCGCTGTCGGAGAGGCCGTCATCGATACACTTCGTCCCATCAGGGAAGAGGCATCCAGGATCATGAAGGACAAGGCATACCTGGAGTCCGTATACAAGGACGGTGCGGAGAGAGCTTCGAGAGTAGCAAACAAGACTCTCATGAAGGTTTATAAAAAAGTAGGATTCGTATTACCCTAAATGATCCGTTTCCTGATAAAGAAAATTAAACAAAAAGGTCTTCGTGTCGTCATAAAACTCGGTTTTCTGAGGATAAGACATTTTTTCAGGATGATATTTACCGGAAGCAGTGTTAAGAAAGCTTTCCTTGTCTGCATAGGTAAGATCAAGCCTGTTCCGTATGATGAGCTTGTAAGGCAGAGAGAGGCGGAGGTTCAGCATCCGGACGATCTGTCTTACAGACCGCTCGTTTCATTCATCATTCCCGTTTATAACATTGAGGACAGATTCCTAAGACCATGTCTTGATTCGTGCATGTCACAGACCTATGAGAATTTCGAGGTCTGTATTTCCGATGACAATTCGAGTCTTCCTTCGGTAAAGGAAACCCTGTCCGAATACGAATCCAAGTATGACAATTTCCATGTTGTCTACAGGACGGAAAACGGAAGGATATCCGAAAATACCAACTCCGCACTTTCGATCGCAAAGGGTGAATTCATAGCACTCGTCGACGATGACGATACGCTCGAGCCCTATTCGCTTCTCGAGATGGTTCGTTACCTCAACGAACATCCCGATACCGATATGGTCTATTCCGATGAGGATATGCTCTCCGAGGACGGAACCCTCCGCCACGATCCCAAGTTCAAGCCCGACTGGTCGCCCGATTCGTTCATGTCGATCATGTACACCTGTCATCTCTGTATGATCAGAAAGAGCATCGTTGATAAGCTCGGCGGCTTTGACAAGAGATTTGACGGAGCGCAGGATTACGATCTTGTGATGCGTATATCCGAGATCACGGATAAAATAGGACATGTTCCCCAGGTTCTCTATCACTGGAGGGAGATCTCCGGTTCCACCGCGCTTGATATGGGTGCTAAGGAATACCTTAAGGATGCGAGCGTAAACCTCAAGAAAGAAGCGCTCGAAAGAAGGGGCTTCAAGGGTGAGATAGTCTGGTGTCCGTTAAAAGAGGTCGTCCAGTGCTATCCCGTTTATGCGACATCCGATGACGATCTTGTCAGCATAGTCATTCCTTCCAAGGATAATTACAAGGTGCTGAAAAGATGTATCGACAGCATCCACAGCGTGGCAGCAGGCGTAAAGTTTGAGGTCATTGTTGTAGACAACGGATCGAATGAGAAGAATAAAGCAAAGTACGAAAAGCTTCTGTCCGGATACGGTGATTCATATTTCCACGAACCCGAGCAGTTCAATTTCTCGAGGATGTGCAACAAGGGCGCATCACATGCAAAGGGAAATATCATTCTTTTCCTGAATGATGACATAAAGGTTGCAGGAGACAACTGGCTGATGATCATGGCGGGACATGCCAAGCTTCCCCACGTCGGAGCGGTCGGCTGTAAACTTTATTATCCGAAAGGGCATGCGATCCAGCACTGCGGAGTCGTAAATACCGCTGTCGGTCCCGGACATGCTTTCTACGGAATAGAGGATACCGGAGTCGTCATGTACGGCGGAAGAAACCTTCTGCCTTATAATTTCAGCGTAGTCACCG
Source organism: Lachnospiraceae bacterium (assembly GCA_017617005.1). Taxonomy (GTDB): domain Bacteria; phylum Bacillota; class Clostridia; order Lachnospirales; family Lachnospiraceae; genus AC2028. Next base: position 13,172 of record JAFZWW010000113.1, on the reverse strand, counting down.
GTGCGGCGCTGATGATGGAAACATCGAAATATAAAGAGGCAGGGGGCTTTGATGAATCCTTTGCCGTGGCTTATAATGATGTTGCATTATGTTTTTCGCTTCTTGAGCTCGGCTATTACAATGTCTTAAGGCCCGATGTGGCTCTTACTCATTACGAATCGGTAAGCCGCGGACTCGATGCGGAGAACAGCGAAAAGACAAAACGCAGGATCGCCGAGATGGAAAGACTTTATACCGTGCATCCTACGATGAAGGGCTTCGATTCCTGCTATAATCCGAATTTCAAAAATGACAATGCGGACTACAGATACGAGTAATGTGTTCAGAAACGGAGGTTTGCCATGGCACTTAATGAAGGTTGTGCATCACTTGAAGAAGCTGTAAATGCGTATCTTTTCAAAAAGACCGAAGACAGCAATCTTAAGCTCAGGGAAGAACTTGTTTCGTTCATCAACAGAAACGATTCCGTTCTGACTTCCGTGAGGATACTCAAAAAGGGTGCAACCTTTGATGATGTTGCGGATGAGAAGAATGCCGACGGTTCGAGACCCATTTCCATAAGCCTTGTAGGCGCTAATGACGGAGCGTGGATCCCCGCATTTACATCGAATGAGCAGAAGACTCTCGGCGCGGGACACGAGCTTCTTGAGACCGGTATCATCTGGCTTCTCGACTATGCTCTTTCCGTCAATGATGTAAAGGGCGTCACCATCAATCCCTTCGGCGAGCAGTTAAACCTTGACCGTGATTCCATCAGAACCCTTCTTCGCGCGGCAAATGTGGAAGCGGGCCTCGGAAGCGCGGAAGAGTAAGCATTTTGCGCAGCCTGTGCGGCAGGCGGTTTCATCGCGGCTTTCGATGAGGACTTTTTATGCATGAGGACAGATACAGGGGAATAGACTATCCCGAGAGGGAAGCGACCGATGAGTTCATAGACGAGGTCATAAAGCATCTCGACAATGAACTTGAGATTGGTGCGGTCAAGATGACCGTTGAGATGGATGATCATCAGGAGGAGCACTCCAAGGTCTCGCACAAATGCTCCAAGGCCTACGGGCGCGAGGCAACGACGATGATCGCACAGCTCGATATGATCCACGATATGTATCTCTCTGAGATGAAAGATGAATAACCTGACCGGACGGTTCTCCCGTCTGGTTCTTTTTATCAGCGGCAGGACCCGTGATATATCAAAATACAGGACGGAAGAACCGTCCCGGACAGGGATTTATAAAAGTTTTATATCTCGGAAAATACAGTAAATACATGCGTTTGCGGCATTTTGTTAGCACTCTTTTGATTTGAGTGCTAATTTTTTGTTGACTTTGCGTGGGTGGGGTCCTAATATAGTTTTTGTTGAAGAAATGCGGCGTGAAATTACCGCGTTTAAGGAGGCGGATATTATGAACGAAAAAATGGGAAATCTTTCGATAGACAGCGAAAATATATTCCCGATAATCAAGAAATGGATGTATTCGGATCACGATATTTTCTACCGTGAGCTCGTTTCAAACGGATGCGATGCCGTTACCAAGCTCAAAAAGCTCGACATGATGGGTGAATATGAGCTTCCCGAAGGTTTCAAGGGCAGGATCGGAGTAGAGGTAGATCCCACAGCCAAGACCATCACCATCACCGATAACGGACTCGGAATGACCGCGGAAGAGGTTGAAGAGTACATCACCAAGATCGCATTTTCCGGCGCGACCGATTTCATCGAAAAGTACAAGGATAAGAGCAATTCTGACCAGATCATCGGTCATTTCGGACTCGGATTCTATTCCGCGTTCATGGTCGCAAACGAGGTCCATATCGACACCCTTTCATACAAAAAGGATGCAACCGCCGTTCACTGGGAGTGTGACGGAAGTACCTCATACAGCATTAAGGACGGCGACAGGACTGAGGTCGGAACCACTATCACTCTTTTTGTAAACGAGGACTGCCTTGAGTTCTGCAACGAGTACAAGGCAAGGGAAGTTCTCAAGAAGTACTGCGGCTTCATGCCCACCGAAATATATCTTACCAAGAAGGATGACGACTCGACCGAGACCATTGACCTCGAGGACAAGAGGGATGATGATGTCGTAGTCGAAGAGATACATCCCACGGTGGAAAAGAAAGAGGACGGAACCGAGGAGGTAAAGGGTAAGGAGCGTCTCAAGATCAAAAAGCGTCCCGAGCTCATCAACGAGCCCAACCCTCTTTGGGCAAGAAATCCTTCCGAGTGCACCAAGGAGCAGTATCTCGAGTTTTACCGCAAGGTATTCCAGGACTACAAGGAGCCTCTTTTCTGGATCCACCTGAATATGGATTATCCCTTCAATCTCAAGGGAATCCTGTATTTCCCCAAGATCAACATGGAGTACGATTCTCTTGAGGGAACCATCAAGCTTTACAATAACCAGGTGTTCATCGCCGACAATATCAAGGAGGTCATCCCCGAGTTCCTTATGCTCTTGAAGGGTGTGATCGACTGTCCGGACCTTCCTCTGAACGTGTCCAGAAGCGCGCTTCAGAACGACGGCTTTGTGACCAAGATCTCCGAGTACATTACCAAGAAGGTTGCCGAGAAGCTTTCCGGAATGTGCAAGACCGACAAGGAAGAGTACGAGAAGTACTGGGACGACATCGCTCCCTTCATCAAGTTCGGATGCCTCAAGGACGATAAGTTCTGCACCAAGATCAATGACTACATCCTCTTCAAGAATATCGACGGCAAGTATCTGACACTTCCCGAGTGTCTTGAAGTAAAGCCCATCGATACAGAGGATGAGGACGGCGAGAAGACCGAAGGCGAGACCGCCGAAACTGATGAAAAGGAAGACGCAGCAGAGGACGAAAAGAAGGAAAAGACCATCTATTACGTCACCGATCCCACACAGCAGAGCCAGTACATCGCAATGTTCAAGGCTGCCAAGATGGATGCGGTCATCCTTACCCACAATATCGACATGCCTTTCATCCAGCAGCTTGAGAGCAAGAATGAGGGCGTAAGGTTCAAGCGTATCGATGCGGATGTCACCGATGCGATGAAGACCAAGACTTCCAAGAAGACCGAGGAGGAACTCGGCGAGCTTACCAAGAAGATCGAAGACATCATGAAGAAGGTCCTCAAGAAGGACAAGATCACGATCAAGGTCGAGAAGCTCAAGAACAAGAAGGTCGCTTCCATGCTCACTCTTTCCGAAGAGACCAGACGTATGCAGGATATGATGAAGATGTATGCTGCAAGAGGCATGGATATGGGCGGTTTCGGAAGCGAAGGAGAGACCCTCATCCTCAATGCAGGGCATCCTCTCGTAAAGTATGTTACCGAGCATGAGGACGGTGAAAACACACGTCTTATCTGCGAGCAGCTCTATGACCTTGCCAAGATCCAGCAGGCACCTCTTTCCGCAGACGATATGGCTACTTTCATCGCAAGAAGCAATGACATTCTGATGCTTCTCGCAGACGAAAAATAATTGTCAAAAAATACTGAAAAGCCCCGTATTTTACGGGGCTTTTTTGTTTACTAAATTCAGAAAATTTGCTATAATTTCAGTAACTTTGTGAATGTATGGTGAGGGGTAAATGCGCCGGGTTCTTTCGAGGATTTTACAGGGCAATTACACATCTGAAGATCTGTCTCTTGATTTTTCCTGTTCCAGGATCGAGCTTGACATTCCGATGGGGGAGGAATATGAAGGGTCATTTCACGTTTATTCGCCGGCGGGTACCGTTCCCGAGGGAAATGTCATATCCTCAGACCTGAGGTTGGAACTCGTTTCCGACACTCTTACCGGTTCCGATTCAGAGATCACATATCTTCTCAAAAATGAATACTGTAACGAGGGAGACACCATCAAAGGTGTATTTTCCGTTATCTCAAATATGGGAGAGTACTACATCCCTTTTACCGTTAACATCATAAGGCCCGTTCCCGATTCATCCATCGGGCCTGTTAAGAATCTTTTCCATTTCACCAATCTTGCAAGGGCAAACTGGGAAGAAGCCGTAGAGCTTTTCTATTCCAAAGAGTTTCCCTATGTCATCGCCGATTCCGATACCCAGACAAAGCTTTCCTACAAGGCTCTTTCGCACAAGCGCGGATCCGAGCGGGGCGTTGAGGAATTCCTTATCTATGCCGGCAAGAAGAACCGTGTAACATACAATTACCGTGGCGGTGAGATCAATGTGAACGTATCCGCGAGAAACAGGACATCCGATCTCAAGGAGATAAGCATCGAGATTAATAAGGACGGCTGGGGATACACGAATCTTTCTGTGAAATGCGAAGGCGGATTTATCTTTACCGAGACCAAAGCACTTTCGGCAGCGGATTTTTCCGGCAACATCTGTCCTCTGAAACTATTTGTCGATCCTTCCGCATGCGCACCCGGACTTCATCCCGGCAAGGTCATTCTATTCAACTCATATACCGAACTTGAGATACCCGTATGGCTGAGTGTTGACAGGGGTGTCGGAAGCACCAAGACACAGCGTGCGAGAAAGAATCTTTCCATCAGGGTTACCGATTGCTATATCAGCAGCATGCTCGGACTTACGAGCGGCAGTGCGTTTATCGCGGAGATGGGCAGACTTATCGACCAGATGCTCACGCTCGATGAATATGACATAACGGCGAAGCTCATGCAGGCACATCTTCTCCTTATCCAGGGAAGGGACAGTGAAGCTGAGTGGACCTGCAGATACGCAAGCGAGCTTCTCGAGAAAAATGAAAGAGGACGTGCGTCCAATTCCAGGACCTTCGTTCTCGATATGGCATATCTTGATTACCTCAGCACATCACTTCCGAACGAAACCGTCGCCAAGCGTTCACGCAAGCACCTCGACGATATGTCCAAGCGCTTCAGCGACGACTGGAGGGTAAGATGGCTTCACGCCAAGGTCCGCTACCTTGAAAACGGGGATGCTGAGGGCATGTGGGATGCAATGAGGAAGCTCTGCGAGGAGGACTGCAACAGCCCCGCAATTTTCGCAGAAGGAACACTGCTTCTCAAGGACAATCCCAGACTCGCTTCGGAGCCTGACAGATATACCCTTCAGACAATTCTCTTCGGACTCAGGAAAAACATTCTCGGAGAGGAGATGAAGGAGAACCTTCTCTACATCTCGGGAAGGAGCAGGACCGCACTTCCGCTTCTGCTCAAGGACCTTGAAGCGATGTATTCGGTCAGCCCGGATAACCGCATTCTTGAAGAGATCTGCTCGCAGCTCATCAGAAGTTTCAGGCGCGACAGCGAATCGGCAGCCTGGTATAAGAGAGCAACTCTTGAGGACATCAGGCTCACCAATCTCTATGAGAATTATGTCATGAGCCTCGATGAGGATTCATTTGATGACATCCCCATGAACGTCCTTAAATATTTCTCCATGTCCGATACGCTCGATCCTCTCCATACCGCGTATCTGTATCACTATGTGATCAGGCATAAGAGAGAACTCGGAAATCTCATGGAAGTTTATCAGCCCAAGATGGAAAGCTTCGCGATGGACCAGATCTCAAAGGGCATCATCACAAGACATCTTGCGGCGGTATATTACGATGTGCTCAGTCCCGCTTCGCTCGACAGGAGCAATGCGAGGATCTTTGCCGATATGCTGTTTTCCGTATGGCTTCAGTCATCGGATGCTAGATTTGTCAAAGCATATGTTTACCAGAAGGGCTTCAGGCATCCCTGGGAATACAAGCTCGGTGAAGGCGGCGGATGGATATCCGTTTACGGCAGTGATTATGTGATCGCACTCGAGGATGCGAACGGAAACAGATATGTTAAGAGCGGAGATTACACGCTTGAAAAACTCATGCTTCCGGGCAAGTTCCTCAAGGCCGTATCCGATTGCGTATATGACAATGACAGGTTCAACATGATCACTCTTTCATCCTCCAAAAAGGATGACAGGATCGATGACAGCAATATCCTCAGGTATCAGAATCTTGCCGCTTCGGAAGAACTCGAAAGAAGCACGGCGGACGAATATCTGTTAAAACTTCTCGACCATTTCGCACAGAAGGGCGACCGTTCTTCACTGATAACAGGTCTTAAGCATGCACGCCCCGAACTGATGACTCCCGCGAACAGATGCGAGGTCATGAGACTCATGCTGATGACGGCAGACTATAAGCCCATCTATGAACTTATCAAAAACTGCGGTCCGTATTTTGCGGATCCCAGATATATGCAGACATTCCTTGACAGGCAGCTGTCAGAGCCTTCCGAAGAAGAGGATCCCATCCTCACCGCATCTGCGATCTACTGCATAAGTCTTGGCAAGAAGGACGGTATCATACTTTCATATCTGTCGAAGCATTACCGCGGACAGTGCAAGGATCTGAGGAATATCTGGAAGATGGCGGGCGGCTACGGAGTCGACAGGAAGAGCCTCGAAGAGAGAATGCTCGTACAGATGCTCTACAGCGGTGCGTTTGTCGGTGAAAGAAATGAGATCTTCACGGATTATCTTACCCAGTCACCCGATACCGAGGTGGTCAAGGCATTCCTTCTCCAGTCGTGCTATGACTACTTTGTACATGAAAAACTGATTTCCCCCGGTGTATTCGATGAGCTCGGCAATCTTTCGAATGAGGGAGAGCAGTTCCCGAAGGAAGCAGCACTTGCATTCCTGAAATATTATTCCGAGAATCCCAAGGAGATTACCGATGACATTCGTGTCAGGATCATCAAACTTCTCGGTATGATGATGAAGGAGAGGATCCATCTGGGAATGTTCCAGAGTTTTCTTTCCGAGGATTCTTTCCCTGAGGGTGAGCTCAGAATGAAGCTTCTCGAAGTGCTCGATGTAATGTGTGACAGGACGATCATAGATTACAGGGCATCCGAGGGAAATACCGCGATCATCCACTACACCTTCGCAAGTGATTCCGGCGAGACCGGCAAGTACAGGGAAGAGCGTATGAGGGAAGTGTGCGGAGGAGTATGCTTCAAAGAATTCATTCTCTTTTTCGGTGAATGCGTTCAGTACTACATCACCGAGGAGACAGGCAATACATCCGAGCTCCGTACCAGCGGAGTGCTCAGGAAAAATGATGTTCTCGGTCCCACGGAAGGAACAAGGTTCGGACTCATATCCGATATGCTCGTGAGCAACACCCTTCAGGACGGCGAGACATTCGACAAGCTTTACGACGAATATTATCAAAAGGAGTACATGAACAAGAAATTGTTCAGTCTGGAGTGATATGTTAAAACTTCCCGGCGGCTTCGGCGGCAGCGGAAAAAGGTATATCGTTGGATTTGACATAGGTGATGCCTCCTGCGGCATCAGCTACAGCTCCGATCACGGTGAGATCAGAACCGTGTCACTTGTCGCGGGTTCGGAGGAGTATGTCATTCCCATGGCGCTTTCCAAGAGACACGGCGCGGGCCAGTGGTTCTTCGGAAAGGAAGCATTTACTTCCTCCGATGCGGGAGAGAGCGTTCTTGTTGAGGATATCTACAGAAAAGCACTCGACGGCGAAGACACGCAGATCGACGGACTGGTCTACAGTGCCGATTCACTTTTCACCCTTTACCTGAAGAGAGCATTCGGGCTTCTCCAGAATGTGGGATCCTCCGACAGGATGGAAGCCGTGATGTTCACCCTTCCCGAGGTGACCACGGATGCGATGGATCTTATCAGGGAATCCCTGAAGAGTCTTCACATCAAGACCGACAAGGTCTTCTTTATGACTCATTCGGAGAGCTTCTACCACTACGTATCACATCAGGGTGAGGACAAGATCTATTCCAATCCCATGCTCTTTACGGTTGACGAAAGAAAGCTCTGCATGACGAGTCTTCCCGTCAACAAGAACACCAGGCCGCAGGTAGTGCATGCGGACACAACTTATTTCGAACTTCCGCAGGGAAGGGGAACGCTTCCCGATGAGTTCGATGCGATACTGTTCAAGGCGGTGCAGAGCGGTTGCTCTTTCGGACGTGATTATTCATACTATCTTGTCGGTGAGGATTTCGACAGCGAGGGCCTTCCAAATTCGCTCAAGTACATGTGCAGCAAGGGTAAGGTATTCGGAGGCACCAATCTCTTTTCCAAGGGAGCCGTGTACGCGCTCCTCGATAAGAACCTTTTATCCGAAGGCCGTCCGGGAAAAGAAAAAGGAGCTTCATCCGAACATCCCGCTCACATCTTCCTCGGAGACGACAAGCTTTCCAGCAATATCGGAATGCGTCTTCTGAGCCAGGGATCGGATGTGTACTATGCGCTTCTCGATGCGGGAACCTGCTGGTATGAAGCTGAGTCATCGGTCGAGTTCTACATCTCGGGCGGAAACGAAGTCACACTTTCCGTTTCGTCGATAACGGGCGGAGGCAATTCCGACGTCATCATCACTCTCGAAGGATATGAGGGTGAGCTTACAAGAATGAAACTGAGCGCATCGATGTCAGGCATCAGAACGCTCAGCATAGTGATAGAAGACATGGGCCTCGGAGCATTTACGCACACCAAGGCCAATACTTGGGAAGAGGAGATCACATTACCGTAATGGCATCAAGGATTTCACTCGGCATAGGAATATATTCACAGGTTCCCTATGTGATACCCGGCATTGAGATACCGGTATATTGCATAGAGGAGCTTTGCGTTGCATTCCGCGAAAATGCCGTGCTGATAGATGACCAGATAATGAACAAGAATCTCATCGAATGGATCTACAGGGATCTGGGGCTGCGTGAGCTGGCGGATGCACTTATGGGTATCCTGAACGGCAAAGCAAACCTCGGCGATTTCTGCAGATATATCCTCGAGTACACGGGACTTTTCGAAAGAAGCACGGTCTTTGAGACTGTCAAGACCCTTACCATGGGCGCGGGAATGTCCGTAATGGAGCGCCAGAAGAAGCAGGCTGACACACTCGCTGAATCCGGCAATTACGAAGCTGCGATCCACGCTTACAGGAACATCATAGATAAGTGGAGCGTCGAAGGAAGCGACAATCCTCCCGCCAAGGCCGTATTTATGGGAAGCATTTACCACAACCTCGGATATTCGTACGCGGGAATGATGAAGTACCGCCTTGCCGCGGAAAGCTTCAGAAAGGCATTTGAATACGATGCAACCCAGCCTCACCGCCACAGCTACATCGCGGCACTCAGGCTTTCGATGAGCGGAACACAGTTCATCAAATACGTTGCGGAGAACCAGGATCTTGGTCCCGATTCCATCGCGATCGAAAGCGAGATGGACGCCCTGAAAAAAGAATACGAAGCATGCGGCGAAGGCATCTCCCATATGATCATGAAGAATATCAGACAGCAGATCGCCGCCGATGACGATGAGCATGCCGATAACGAGCATATCCTTGAAGGCCTCAAGGAGAAATACAGAAGTATGGTTCCGGTGAACTAAATGGGATTCTTTTCTAATCTTTTCAAAAAAGCATCACGCGCCATGTCTTCTTTTGACGACAGTGAAAATGAAGACATAGTCTATGACCGCGAAGGGATAAACTTTCACGATCAGCAGCAGCGTACCAGATACATCGCGGAATGTCTCGAGCAGATTGCCGAGGGCAGCCGCGAGATGGATATGCTCAAGGGCGAATACGAAAAGGTGACCTCGTATCTCAAGGACATGGAGGAGATAGAAGCTCTTCCCGATGCCCAGAGAGCCGAGGTTAATTCAGTTGCGAGAAAACTCCTTTCCTATGAGAGTGACATCGAGAAGTTCCGTACCAGGAAATCACCCCTTACGGATGAACAGTTTGCCTCACTCAGACGCAGGGAAAATGAGATCGAAAGCGGACTTGCATCCATCAAGGAAAACGAGCGCATGGCCGTTCTCATAAAGAAGGACTTAAAGCGCCTCGATGGCGAAAGGAAAGCAGTCGCGTTCAGAAAGAGTGAACTCAAGGATTCGATGGAAAATATGCGCGGTATGGCCGTCATATTTGCCGCAGCGGCTGCCGGACTTATGGTCATTCTTGCCATCATGCAGTTTGCACTCGATATGAATGTCTACATCGGCTATTTCCTCTGTATCGCCACCGCGGCGGTCGCCATTACGGTAGTATGCGTCAAGTACATCGATGCGGACAAGGAACTCGGCAGGGCATCCGGCAATATGGGTAAGCTCATCCAGCTCCAGAACACCGTCAAGATCAGGTACGTCAATAACAGAAACCTCCTGTCATACCTCTACATCAAATACGAATGCAAGAACGGACAGGAGCTCGAACACCTCTGGGGAATGTATAAGCAGGAAGCAGAGGACCGCAGGCAGTTCAATGAAAATACCGCAGGACTTCACCAGGCCAAGGAAGACCTCATCAGGCTACTTGCAAGATATCACGTGACCAGCCCCGCAAGATGGATTGACCAGCTGGCTGCTCTCCTTGATAAGAGGGAAATGGTTGAGCTGCGTCACGGACTTATCCTCAGAAGACAGGCCCTCCGCGAGCAGATCGATTACAACGAGACCAGGGCACGCTCCGCCAAGGACGAGATCACGGATGTTGCCAAGGCATATCCCATGTATGCCTCCGAGATCCTTGAAATGACCGAAAAATTCGATCCCGAAAACGAACTGTAGAACATAGCCATTGCCTGTCGCAGGGACATATTTGTTTTTTTGCTCATTGGCCGCTCGCCAAGCTGTTCTAAGGAATGCATATACCGCAATGACCCCGCACCGCTCACATTCGCAATCCATTGCTCATGTTCGCTATTTTTGCCGTCCGGGCAAAAATGTGCTCAGGCGGATGCATTCCTAAGAACAGCTAAGCTCACTCTTAAATCGCAAAAAAACAAATATGTCCCCGCAACAGCGCCGTAAATGATTTAAAGTTGCACCTAATGGCATAAAAGTGTATATTATTTTGGTCTTTTTATAGACCAGTTAAGAGGAGATAGAAAATGGAAGAACTTAAGCCGGTAAAAGCAGGAAAAGTAAGAGAGATCTATGATAACGGGGATTCCCTCATCATGGTGGCAACAGACAGGATCAGCTGTTTTGACGTGATCCTTCACAACATCGTCACCAAGAAGGGCACCGTCCTTACCCAGATGTCAAAATTCTGGTTCGATTACACCAAGGATATCGTTCCCAATCATATGATCACCGTTGATAATAACGAGATGCCCGAATTCTTCAGACAGCCTCAGTTTGTCGGCAATTCCATGATGTGCAAGAAGCTCGAGATGCTTCCCCTTGAGTGCATCGTAAGAGGATATATCACCGGAAGCGGCTGGGCTTCATATCAGAAGGACGGCACCGTTTGCGGAATCAAGCTTCCCGAGGGACTTAAAGAGAGCGAGAAGCTCCCTGAGCCCATCTACACCCCTTCCACCAAGGCCGAGATCGGAGATCACGACGAGAACATCTCCTATGAGCAGTCCATCGCACATCTCGAGAAGTACTATCCCGGAAAGGGCGAGCAGCTTGCAAAGCAGCTTAAGGATCTTACCATTGCCCTCTATAAGAAATGTGCAGACTATGCACTTACCAGAGGCATCATAATCGCAGATACCAAGTTCGAATTCGGACTTGATGAGAACGGCAATGTCGTACTCGGAGATGAGATGCTCACTCCCGATTCCTCCAGATTCTGGCCCCTTGAGGGTTATGAGGCAGGAAAGGGACAGCCTTCCTTTGACAAGCAGTTCGCACGTGACTGGCTCAAGGCCAATGACGGCAACCACGACTGGACTCTTCCCCAGGATATCGTAGACAAGACCATCGCAAAGTATCTTGATGGTTACAGACTCCTTACCGGCAAAGAACTCTGATACATAAACGGTACGTTAAGAAGTAAGCATTATTAGAAAGGTTTTATCATGGCTACAGATTGCTATTCAAGCCCGCTCTCCGAAAGATATGCAAGCAAGGAGATGCAGTTCATCTTTTCACAGGACAAGAAGTTCCGTACCTGGAGAAAGCTCTGGATCGCACTTGCAGAGACTGAGATGGAACTCGGACTTTCCGAAAACGGAAAGCCCGTCATCACACAGGAAATGATAGATGAACTTAAAGGCCATGCTGAGGACATCAATTACGATGTGGCGCGCGAAAGAGAGAAGGTAGTCCGCCACGACGTAATGAGCCATGTATATGCATACGGTCAGCAGTGCCCTAAGGCGGCAGGCATCATCCACCTCGGTGCGACCAGCTGCTATGTCGGTGACAATACCGATATCATCCTTATGAAGGAAGCGCTTGAGCTGACTCGTAAGAAGCTTCTCAACGTCATCTCCAATCTGGCTAAGTTTGCGGATGAGTACAAGGATCTTCCCACACTCGCATTTACCCATTTCCAGCCCGCTCAGCCCACTACCGTAGGTAAGAGAGCAACTCTGTGGATGAATGAGTTCATGATCGATCTTGAGGACCTTGATTATGTCCTCGGTTCGCTCAAACTCCTCGGCTCAAAGGGAACCACCGGAACCCAGGCTTCATTCAAGGAACTTTTCAACGGAGACGACGAGACCATCGACAAGATCGATCCCATGATCGCGAAGAAGATGGGCTTCGATGCGGTTTATCCTGTATCCGGACAGACCTATTCACGTAAGGTCGATACAAGAGTAGTCAATGTTCTTGCAGGCATCGCGGCATCCGCTCACAAGATGAGCAACGACATCAGACTTCTCCAGCACTTAAAGCAGGTAGAAGAGCCCTTCGAGAAGACCCAGATCGGATCCTCCGCAATGGCATATAAGAGAAATCCCATGAGAAGCGAGAGAATCGCATCTCTTTCCAGATACGTAATGGTAGATGCACTCAACCCTGCCATCACTTCAAGCGTTCAGTGGTTCGAGAGGACCCTCGATGACTCCGCAAATAAGAGACTTTCCGTTCCCGAAGGCTTCCTTGCCACCGACGGAATCCTCGATCTTTGCATGAACATCACCGCTCCCGGCGGAATGAAGGTTTATCCCAAGGTTATCGAGAAGCAGTTCATGGCCGAGATTCCTTTCATGGCTACCGAGAATATCATGATGGATGCGGTTAAGAACGGCGGAAACAGACAGGAGCTTCATGAGAAGATCAGAACCCTCTCAATGGAAGCAGGAAAGCATGTTAAGGAAGAGGGAAGAGACAACGATCTTCTTGAGATGATAGCAGCAGATCCCGATTTCGGAATGAACCTTGAGGATCTTAAGAAGACCCTTAAGCCCGAGAATTATGTAGGACGTGCTCCCAGACAG
>JAFZWW010000112.1 GCA_017617005.1 Lachnospiraceae bacterium | reverse complement strand
CGGATCCCCCCAGGCACTTGCAATGCTGCCTCGGGGGATATTTGTTTCTTTGGGTGGTTCGGTATCCGGAGCCTCTTTTTCGGGAGAGTTGTCCAGGAGGAGTTTGTTCTTTCTGAAATACTTATATATACGGGGCTCCGGAGAGTCTTTACCGAACCGTTTGCAATATCTTTCGGCATATCTTTCGATGGCTTTCCTGCTCACACCGTCGAACACAAAAAGCTTCCCGGGTTCGCAGATAAGAACGGTCGGATCCGTTTTCAGAACCCTTCCCACGGTCAGAAGCATATCGGGATACAGGATCGGAGCATCGCCTACGACGGGAGAAGCGGTCACTATCAGTCTCAGGCCGGACTTATTTCCCACCGATACCGCATCATAGATTCCCCGGCTTTCGGCTGCCGCGGATACCGATCTTGTGTTCTCGAAATCATAGGCGGCGGAGTGTTTCGCCGAATAATCTATGTATCCCGAAGTTTCCAGATCGTAGATCTTCGGTGGGAACAGGGCTGCCGTGTTTGCAATCGCAGCATCGAACAGGGCATTTAAAGGTACGTTCCATTCCTTGGCCTCACACCTGCTCACCGGTATCAGAAGGTGTTCACCGTCCTGAAACGCATACCTGTTCAGCGTGACAAGTATCCCTTTTTTGATCATGGAGACCTTCGATATCTCCGTGACAAGCCTTCCTTTCGGCGCAGAGCCGGTTACACACAGGCTGTCTTTTACGTCAAAGTAATCGTTTTTCGCCCTGTTTATCCAGAGCATCGGATCATCTTTATTTTCCGGGATCATTTTCTTTCCTTTCCGTCAGTTGTGATATCTGGAGTGGGCCATGAGAAGGTCCAGATGGTCACTTAAGACTTCAAAGCCGTATGAATTAAGCATCGAGCAGACGTAAATGTATTTCTGGTCAGTCGGTCTGCCAAATGGATTTCTTATTCCAAAGAACACATTCTTGTTGATGTCGGGAACGTAATCGAAAAGCCTTACGATCTCCGGCGTGGTTATCATTCTGCATCCGTTTTCTATATATGAAACCTCCGGCTGGTCTATCCCCAGCACCATTCCGAGTTCATACTGTGTGTGATTTATCCTTTCCCGTATGATCCTTACGTTGTTTCCCAGAGTGATCTTCAGTTCCTCGCTCACTTCCGCCCGGACCGGATCTTCACGGGTGTCGGACCGTCCTTCCAGGAATTTCATGATCGCACTGTACTTTTCTTCCTTTGTCATCTTCGGACGGGTTTCACAAAGTATTCCGCACACAAAAAAATCCATACGATATCCCCTCTCTATATACATTTCAATGTGACGAAACGGCAGAATAAACCGTCTGTATAAATGGTAAAGAAGGAATAATGCATATTCCATACGGCGTGAGTTATATTTTTCGTAAGAATTATCACTCGGAGTTATGAAAAATAAGTCTAGTACGTGATATAATAACTATGTATGCGCGGCTTTGCGCCCGGAGGACGAAAAATGGCAAATAAGTACAATGCATTCATTTCATACAGACATGCCCCCGAAGACATCAAGATCGCTTCGGAGGTTCAGAAATCGCTTGAAAGATTCAAGATTCCGCCTGCCATTCAGCAGAAGACCGGGATCAAGAGATTCGAGAGAGTATTCCGCGATAAGGAAGAACTCCCGATCACCGCGGATCTCAACGATGATATAGATGAAGCCATCAAGAATTCGGATAATCTGATCGTTATCTGCTCGACCAGAACGAACGAATCCATCTGGGTAAGGAAGGAGATCGAGACCTTCCTTAAGTACCATACGAAAAAAGAGATCTTCACCGTTCTTGTAGACGGTGAGCCCGAGGATGTCATTCCCGACATACTTCAGCATGACACGATCACCATAAAGAAGGCCGACGGAACCACGGAAACAAAAGAGGCACTCATAGAGCCCCTCAGCTGTGATTACAGGATCGGAATAAAGAAGGCGCGCAAGGTGGAACTTCCCAGACTTGCGGCGTCACTTCTGGGATGCTCATATGATGAGCTTGTACAGAGAAGAAGACAGTATGAAAGAAGAAGAAATGCGATGATCGGAACGGTTTCCGCCTGCGCGGGTCTGTGCATCATGGCATACCTTATATGGAGCCTTCTTCAGATCAGGATGAATTATGACCTGGCCCAGCAGAACTATGAGATGGCACAGAACAACCTGGCTCTGGCACAGGCCAATTACGAGACCGCCCAGGCCAATTATCAGGAATCACTCAGAAATCAGTCGGAGTTTCTTGCGACCGTATCCGGACAGCTGCTTGAAAATGATGACAAGGTAAACGCGGTCCTGCTTGCACTTGCAGCCCTTCCTTCCGAAGGTGACAACAGACCCGTCACCACCAGAGCGGAGTATGCACTTACAAATTCCCTCGGATGTTATCTTTCACCCGGCGCCTTCGGAATGGAGCCCGTCTGGAAGTACAGTACTTCCTATAAGATCGAAAAATATGTTGTCACCCAGGATATGACAAAACTCATTGCGCTTGATGCCTACGGAGATATCACGATATGGAACCTCGGTGATCACAGCGTTTATAAGGTGATACCGCGTGAGGGCTCCGAGACCCATGATTTCGCCATAAACAGGGAAGGCGAGATTGTTATTCATTATCATGAAAAACTGGTTGCATATGACAGTAAATATGAAAACAAACTCTGGAGCATAGATCTTGATTCCGATCATACGGGCTATACCGATCTGAAATCCGTCTATATGATAACGGATGGTAAAGAGGTTCTGTATTCCGGATTGACTTATGTGATGGTTGTGGATGTGGAGACCGGCTCCGTTGAAGTTGAAATAGATGTTGAAAACGAATTTGCTTCGGAGGATGATTCGTTTTACCAGCCCACCGTCCGTATGGCAAAAGCATCCCAGGACGGCAGGCTGATCGCCGTTGCACATGGAAGGTCATATGAACCCTTACGTATCTGTGTATATGACAGGGATTCTTCCGAGTGGACCGAGATGTCGGATACATTCTGGTATGTTTATTTCATGAAATTCACACCCGATAATGAACTTGTGATCTCTTACGAATCGTATGATCCCGAAGGGTTAAATTTTTCTATGGGTTCGATGGAATACCTCACCGATAAGATCCGTACAGTGGGTAAGTTTAATCCCGCTTCCGGAAAGAAAGAATGGGATGCAGAGATTCCCTATACTTTGTCAAACGGAACGAATCAGATACTTCTCAGTGAATACGGTGATTCCGAAGAAAAAGTTCCCGCCGCGGTCATTATCTTTTCCAATAAATTATATGTATTGGGACTGAAGGACGGAAAAGTATTGTCACGTAACGAGATGACGGGCGAGCATATCACTTCATATCTGACTTCAAACGGTGAAGGCGTCGTGGTAGTGCTGAAATCGGGTAAATATCTGTACGCTTCCCTTTCGTCCGAGTCGGTCTACCTCGGATCTTTCGATTATTTCCTTAATGATGTCAGCGATGCAAGCGCATTTTATTGCGAAGAAGAGCAGGACAATCATTATCTGGTCAGATATTCAGGTCAGAACGGAATAATAGAATACGACTATCAGTATTATGACGGTGATTATAAAGCCATCAATGGCGTGGAGGAAGGTGAATCCCTTTATTCTTCGATCGTGGCCGGTGACAAGGTTCTGCTGTACGGAGATATGATGAATCTGTACTGTTTCGATCCCTCCTCCGGAACCATTGATTGGAAGATAAAGATTGATGGCAGCAGTTATGCGGCTGTACGGTTTGTGTATGCCGCTCCGGACGGAATCGTATACTTTATCAATTCAGGCATTATTTCGGGTGAGAGCAGGTCGGGCGACAAGCTGTTTGCGCTTGATATTTCCGATGGCAGTATGAGCCGAGTGGAAAATATTCCTTACTGCCAATCGATAACCGAATGCTGTGCCGATAATAAGCTGTTTATGGCTATTATCGGAGATTCCGAGTATCCTACGGGAATATATGTTTATGATTGTTCATCACATACGGCCCGGATGCTGGAACTTCCGGAAAGCGAAGAAACATATTTCGGCATGGGTGAGCTGGAGGTTTCTCCGGACGGTAAAAAGGCTGTCTTTATCCCGTATGCATATGAATATAAGAGCATAAATGCATACATCATTGATCTGGAAACGGAAGAATATAAAACGGAACCCTGCATGTCACATTCCCATGCGGCATGGGATTCGGATTCCGAAAAGTACGCTATAGGAAACGGAAATTATGTTGCCCTATATGATTATACGGAAGGAGAGTTCCTTACGATTCCCAGGGGTGATTCCGAGATAGTCAGTCTGGCTTTCTGTGAAAAAGGCCTTATAACATACTCTCAGCAGGATAACCTTTCGTTATATGATCTCGAAGGAAATATGATCGGAAATACACAGCTGCAGGGATCCGGAGTCCCTACAGATGATAGGATCACAATTACCGACCTGGGAGATGAACTGATTGTTCGGTGTGATCTGTATGACAGTATAATCAGTATGGATGATTTCGAAATACGAACGACGCTGTTCGGTCTTATGTGTTACGATTACGAAAACGGAAGATTTTTT
>JAFZWW010000111.1 GCA_017617005.1 Lachnospiraceae bacterium | reverse complement strand
CTCAGGGATGCACTTACATCTTCGATGTCATCGGTCAAGACCACGGCTGAGGATCTTAACAGCTCGATAGTTGACGTTGATGAAATGACCGGCAATAATGTTGAGTCCATTTCCCAGATCAACATCGCAGTCAATGAAGTTGCGGAGACATCACAGAGCGTTGCGGAAAATGCCCAGAACATGGCTGAAAAGGCTGCCGAGCTTGGTGAGAATATCGAAGTACTCCATAACAATGTAAGTATTCTTCACGAAGCATCGGAAACTATCAAGAATGCCAATAACGATGCGGCTGAATGTATGAATTCCGTTTATAAGGGATCCAAGGAATCAGTCGATGCAATGGATGAGATTGCAGAGAAGATCAAGGAGACCAATGAAGCGATCGAAAACATCGGAACCGCAATCCAGGCTATCGAATCGATTGCTTCCCAGACAAACCTGCTTTCACTCAATGCTTCGATCGAGGCTGCAAGAGCCGGAGAGTCCGGCAGAGGATTTGCGGTTGTTGCCGATGAGATCAGAAGCCTTGCAGATTCTTCGGCTGAATCCGCAAAAGAGATCAAAGAGATCATTGAAAACGTCATCGCTCTTTCCAAGAAGACCGTTGATATATCCAATCGAGTATATGATGTTATCAAGAATGAACAGTCGGATATCGAACAGGCTCAGGAAAGATTCAATGTCCTTTCGGATTCTGTTGAAGCTTCCATCACTGAGATCGAAACGATCAGGAATATGACAGGCACTCTTGATAAGATCAAGAATGAGCTCACCAATTCCACCACGGAATTAGGAGCAATATCGGAAGAACTCGGTGCATCCGCTCAGGAAGTTGCGGCATCCTGCCAGACTGTTACAGACTCCTGTACCGACACTCAGAATTCTACAGCACAGATGCGTAAGATGAATGAGGATATGAGCCAGGCAATCTCGTTCTTCAGACTTTAAAGATTCTTAAATAGCATATGTTTTTAAATGGGGTCATCCTCTGTGGCTGACCCCATTTTTTATATACATTGACAATGCAGTGTGCTAAAATATATTCGTATGTTTATGTGAATTTTGCATAACGGTCATTATTAAATTTTATGGAGAAAAATCATGAGTTCTTCTGAAGATTATCTTGACAGTTTGCTCAGATCGATGGGTGTTCCCGCCGAGCTTGCATCCCCCACAAAAGCAGCATCAAAACCGGAAGCACAGGAACCTGCCGCACAGGCTCCGATAGTTCCCGATGCCGTTTTTACGGATGATTCGCTGACAGATGAACCTGCTGCTCCGGAACCTGTCTCAGAGGATATACAGGTTGATATTCCAACAGATGAACCTGTTGTCGAAGAATCTGCCGCAGAGGATATCCGGATCGATATACCTGCGGAAGAGCCGACAGTTCAGGCACCGATAGAAGAGCATTTTTCGGATATTCTTTCAGAGGATCTTTCATCACTTCTTGATGAGCCCGTTGTTGAAGAAGTTGTTGCAGATGAATCCGTGACGGAAGAGCCCGAAGTTGTGGAACCCGCAGCGGAAGAACCTGCAATGGAAGAGCCCGCGATGGAAGAAGCTGTACCTTCTGCTGAAGTTCCTGTTGAAGAAGTTCAGATGTCATTTGATGATCTGGACCTTGATTCACTTCTGAAAGAAGTCGATGATTCCCCGCTTGTAGATAATCCTGTTATAGATATCCCCGAGGAAATTCCCGCCGAGGAACCTGTTGTTGATGATACTCCCGCAGTTGAAATTCCTGCTGAGGAAGCTCCGGCCCCTATAGATCATTCCGCCGATATTCCGGATCTTGAAACTATCATTAATGAAGATCCTGCGGCATCTGATATTCATATAGATTCTGCTCCTTCTCTTGAGATTCCCGATGAGGATCTCAGTGCGGAAACAGATCTCACCGACCTCATGAACGACCTTATGAAACAGATCGAACCCGAGGCCGAAGCAGAGGATGTTCCTGCAGAGTCCGAACCGGAGATCACACTCGAAACCGAACCGGTTCCCGAGCCCGAACCTGAGATTGCCCTCGAGCCCGAACCCATTCCCGAGTCCGAACCGGACATCACGCTTGAATCCGAACCCGTTCCCGAGTCCGAACCTGAGCTTGCTACGGGCGGCGATGATCTTGATGCACAGCTTGCCGCACTTTTGAACGAGAGCGGTATTACCCTTGATGAAAACGACAATCTTGAGATAAAGACTTCGGATGATTCTGCTTATGTGGACGGAAAGCCTGCGGAAGATAAGGAATCCTCCGATGCTTCGGATGTATCCGATTTTGACCTCGATGCAGAACTTGCCGAGCTTATGAAGGAAGAGAATGAATCAGCAGATCTTCCCGGCGAGGATGATATCGAAGCACTTCTGAACAAAGCCAAAACCGAAGGTCTTGCCGAAGATGCCGACAGATCGGAAATGAGTCTTGATGAGCTTCTTGCTGCGGACAGCGGTTCCGCATCCGATATCGGAGCTCTTCTCGATAAGAGCGACAATAACGAGGCTGTCGGTGAAGAGATCGAAGCTCTTCTTAACGGAACCGATGATACGGAAGTTCCCGATGTGCTCGGAGAAGAAAGTACCGAAGCAGAGCCCGTTCTTGATAAGGCTGCCGAGAAAAAGCGTCTTCGCGAAGAAAAGAAGGAAGCCAGAAGAAAAGCAAAAGAGGAAAAATCAAGACTTAAAGCTGAAGCCAAGAAGGCTAAGAAGCTTGGCGGAAATGTCGGCGAAGAAAACGAGATCTCAAGTGAGAACGCTGAAAATGCCGATATGTCAGATGTTGATGCACTTTTGGCCGGTGCTGCTGAGGCTGCTGCGGAAGTTAAGAATGCCGCTGCTTCCGCGATCGATGAACCTGTTTCTGTATCCGGAGAATCCGAAGCTCCTTCCGTGGAACCCTCCGAAGAACCTGCATCCGAACCTTCTCCGCTTGATGAGACCGATTCACTTCTTGCCGAGATCATGGGCGGGTCATTCGGTGACGAGGAACCTGAAGAAGTTTCCCTTGAGAAGGCATTTGATATACCTTCGACTGATTCTGCGTCTGCAGAACCTGAGATCGATCCTCTCAGTGAGATAAGAGATCTTGATGCGGAAAAGAAGCCCGAGAAGAAGAAAGGCCTTATTTCCAAGATCCTTGATATGCTCACGGAGACCGATGATGATGAAGAGGGTTCTGCAAGCGAGATAAAGCTTTCCGAAGAAAATGCCGCAATTCTCGAAGAACTCGATGCCGAGGGTGAAGGCGGAAAAGGTAAAAAGAAGAAAAAGAAAAAAGGCAAGAAGGATAAGAACGCCGAAGCTGCCGAGATGGATGGCGTAGGCGAAGAAGTTGACGGCGACGCCAAGAAGGGCAAGAAGAAAAAGGAAAAGAAGCCCAAAAAGGAAAAGGCTCCCGTTGAAGATGAGAAGCCTTCAAAGAAGCTTAATAAGAAGAAGGTCATTGCAGTATTTGCATTTTGCGTAACCGTTCTTGTTGCCGTGCTCATTGTTTCAAGCCTCATGGGAGCGTACCATGTTAAGCGTGAAGCAAGACAGGCATACGCACAGGGCGACTACCAGACCGCATACCAGGATCTTTTCGGTCAGGAACTGAATGATTCCGATAAGATCATTTTCAAGAAATCCGAATGTATCCTGAAGATCAGACTTTTCCAGAGAGAATATGATCTCCTCAAGGAAGAGTCCGATGTTAAGGCTCTTGATTCGCTTATTCAGACCGTTAACAGATATCCTGAACTTTATGCATCGGCTGTCAAGTGGGGATGCCTTGATGAGGTTGAACCCATATACAGACAGCTTCTGAGTGAACTTGAATCCAGATACGGACTTACCGAAGATCAGGCAAAAGAGATCGCGATGATCAGGAGTGATGTCGAATATACCAGAGCGATATATCAGGTTGTTGAAGGTATGTACGGTGTTACGCCCGAACCTGAGCCGGAGCCTGAACCTGAGCCGGAGCCCGAACCCATTCAGGATGTGATACCCGGTGAAGAAGATCCCGGTTCGGATATAGTATTTGTTAATCCTTAAGGAGCGGTAATGGTTGCTGTAGTTGATTACGATGCAGGAAATGTAAAAAGCGTTGAGAAGGCTCTCGAAAAACTCGGGGCAGAGCATGTACTCACATCCGATCCCGAAGTCATCAGAAACGCAGATTCCTGTATTTTACCCGGCGTCGGAAATTTCGGCGACTGCATGGATAAATTAAGATCAAGAGGATTGGATTCCGCGATCAGGGATTTTGCCGCATCCGGCAAATGTTTCCTCGGTATATGTGTCGGACTTCAGCTCTTGTTTGACGAAAGTGAAGAATCACCGGGAGTTCCCGGACTCGGAATTCTTTCAGGCAAAGTAAAAAGATTTACTTCATCCGATGAACTCAAGGTTCCCCAGATAGGCTGGAATGATGTCACTTCCGTAAAAGGAAGGCTGTTTGAAGGAATCGATGACGGAACATTCTTTTACTTTGTTCATTCTTATTTCCTGGATGCAGCAGATAAAAATATTGTCACCTCGAAGACTTCATACGGTATTGATTACGATTCATCCATTGAATCCGGAAATGTCTTCGCGACACAGTTCCATCCGGAAAAGAGTTCTGATGCCGGACTTAAGGTCCTGACCAATTTCTTAAAGATCGCAGGAGAACTTTAATGCTCACTAAACGTATTATCCCCTGTCTTGATGTTAAGGACGGGAGAGTCGTAAAAGGAATAAAATTCTTAAATCTCAAGGATGCCGGTGATCCCGCAGAAACAGCTGCTGCTTATGATGCACAGGGTGCAGATGAGGTTGTATTCCTGGACATCACCGCTTCCGCAGATTCTCGTGATACACAGCTTTCATGGGTAAGGGATGTGGCTTCCACGCTTTTCATTCCTTTCACGGTTGGCGGCGGTATCAGAACTACGGATGATTTCAAAGCAATCCTTCGTGAAGGCGCGGATAAGATTGCGGTTAACTCCGCAGCTCTTATGAATCCGGATCTTATTTCCGATGCTGCGATGAAATTCGGTTCTCAGTGTGTTGTTCTTGCGATGGATGCGAAGAGGATCGAAGGAGCCGACAGATGGACCGTTTATAAGAACGGCGGAAGAGTCGATATGAACATAGATGCCGTCGAATGGGCCATCAAAGCCGAAAAGCTCGGTGCGGGTGAGATCCTTCTTACATCTATGGATGCGGACGGAACAAAGGCGGGTTACGATCTTGAGCTTACCAAGGCTATAGCATCCAATGTTAACATTCCCGTTATTGCATCCGGAGGAGCCGGAAGCTGTAAGGATTTTTATGATGCCATCGAAGCAGGTGCATCCGCAGTTCTTGCTGCATCGCTTTTCCACTATAAGGAACTTGAGATCAGGGAAGTCAAAGAATATTTAAAGGAACGCTCTGTCAGCGTCAGACTGTGATATGTCCGTAATTGATAATGACTGGCTGCCTTTTATGTCAGCCGAGTTCGGCAAGGAATATTATAAGAAACTCTATTCTTTCATCGTTAAAGAGTATCAGACTCAGACTGTATATCCTCCCAAAGATGATGTATTAAGAGCATTTAATCTTACTCCGCTTTCCGAAGTCAAGGTTGTCATTCTGGGGCAGGACCCTTATCACGAACCGGGCCAGGCTCACGGTCTTTCTTTTTCCGTAAAAAAAGGAATTCAGAAACCGCCTTCACTTGAAAACATATATAAGGAGCTTAATACCGATCTGGGATGCACCATTCCTCAGAGCGGCGATCTTACATATTGGGCCGAGCAGGGAGTTCTTCTTTTGAATTCGCTTCTTACCGTAAGGGCCCACCAGGCTTTTTCACACAAAGGTATGGGATGGGAAGAATTTACCGATGCAGCTATCAAAGCGGTTGCCGCGCAGGACAGACCCATTGTTTACATCCTATGGGGTTCTGCTGCGAGAGCGAAGAAGGTGTTCATCACCAATCCGAAGCATCTTGTGATAGAATCCGCTCATCCGAGTCCTCTTTCTGCATACAGGGGATTCTTCGGAAGCAGGCCCTTTTCAAAATGTAATGATTATCTGTCGGCAAACGGTATCACTCCGATAGACTGGCAGATCAGAGATTAAGGAGTATTTATGAAAAAAGCATTTATCACCAAAGAAAAAGCAGAAGAGATTGCAAAAGTAATTCCCACACCTTTTCATATCTATGACGAGAAGGGAATGAGGGAAAATTTTGAAGCAGTCAGGAAAGCATTCGCTTGGAATCCCGGATTCAGGGAATATTTTGCTGTAAAGGCAAATCCCAATCCTTTTATTCTTTCAATCTTAAAAGAGTATGACTGCGGAACCGACTGCTCTTCGCTGACCGAGCTTCAGATAAGCAAGGCTCTTGATTTTGACGGAACTCATATCATGTTTTCTTCTAATGATACTCCTTTCGAAGAGTATGAATATGCTAATAAGATCGGTGCGATCATCAATCTCGATGATATTACCCATATTGATTTCTGTGAGAAGGCATGCGGCGGAAAGCTTCCCGAGACCATGAGCTGCAGATTCAATCCCGGCGGAGTTTTCACTCTTTCAAACGGTATCATGGATAACCCCGGCGATGCAAAGTACGGAATGACAAGGGAGCAGATTGCCGAAGCTTACAAGATCATGATGAGTAAGGGGGTTAAACATTTCGGTATCCACGCTTTCCTTGCAAGCAACACCGTTACCAATGAGTACTACGGAAAGCTTGCGGGACAGCTTTTCGAGCTTGCTATCGAACTGAAAAAAGAAACCGGAGCAGACATTAAGTTCATCAATCTTTCCGGCGGAGTAGGTATCGCTTACAAGCCCGACCAGACTCCCAATGACATCGCCGTTATCGGAGAGAATGTCCACAAGGTTTATGATGAGATCCTGGTTCCCGCAGGAATGGGAGACATTGCAATCTATACCGAGATGGGAAGATTCATGATGGCTCCCTACGGCGCAGTTATTACCAGAGCCATTCACGAGAAGCACATCTACAAGGAGTACATCGGTGTTGACGCTTGTGCCGCTAACCTTATGAGACCCGCTATCTACGGTGCTTATCATCACATCACCGTTTTGGGAAAAGAAAACGCGCCTTGTGATCACGTATATGATGTGACCGGTTCACTTTGCGAAAACTGTGATAAGTTCGCGATTGACAGGCAGCTTCCCAAGATCGATATGGGAGATCTTCTTTTCATCCATGATTCGGGTGCGCATGGTTATTCCATGGGCTACAACTACAACGGAAGACTCAGAAGTGCCGAGGTTCTTCTTAAGTCCGATGGTACCTTTAAGAAGATCAGAAGGGCCGAGACCCCTATGGATTACTATGCAACCTTTGATGAATTCGACATTTACAAGAAGCTCGAGGCTGAGAATAAATAATTCTTTCTGAAGTCCGGAGGACTCCTGTATGAGATATCCCAAGTTCATAAAAGAAGGGGACCGTATCGGTTTTCCCGCTCCTTCCTTCGGATGCAATATCGAGCCGTATTCATCGCAGTTTGATGCAGCTCTTGTGTACTTAAAGGATAAGGGCTTTAAACTGAATCCCGGTCCCAATTCCAAAGCAGGACTCGGAATCGGAATAAGCAATACTCCGGAGAACTGTGCCAAGGAACTTACCGATATGTTCCTTGATCCCGCAAATGATGCGCTTATCTGTTGCGGTGGCGGTGAGCTCATGTGCGAGATTCTCGAACATGTGGCTCTTAAATGGATCGAGAAGTCCGAAGCAAAATGGATAATGGGATATTCCGATATCACAAATATCGAATTTCCCCTGCTTACACTTTGTGACACTGCATCCATATACGGTCCCTGTGCCAATGCTTTCGGTCTTAGGGAATTTCATGAAAGTGTTTCCTCGTCGTTTGAAATAATGTGCGGCAAAAGGAATAAGGTTCATTCCTTTGACCTGCATGAGAAATTCTTCTATGATCCGGAACTTGTAGATGAAACGACGGAAGAGGATCCTCTTGCTCCCGAAGAGTATACCGAAAAGTCTTTTAAGTCTGTCTTTGACGGAAAAAAGTTCCATGGTCCGGGGGAATATGACGACAAACTGGAATTCCGCGGAAGACTTATCGGCGGATGTATGGACTGTCTTGATGAACTTCTCGGAACGCCTTATGAGGATGTAAAAGGTTTCCTTGATAAGTACGCCTCTGACGGAGTTATCTGGTGTCTGGAAGCCTGTGATCTGAATGTGTTTTCGATAAGACGTGCCATGTGGCATTTTGAGCAGGCAGGATGGTTTAAAAAGGGTGTTGTAAAAGGCTTTTTGATCGGAAGGCCCAGGAACGGACAGGAGATGATGGGACTTAATCATTTCGGAGCGGTCATGCCTTATATCGAAAAGCTCGGTGTTCCTGCAGTGATTGATGTTGACCTGGGACATGTGTCACCCGCAATGCCCGTTGTTTGGGGCAGCATTGGACATGTAAGCGTTTCAGGTAATGAGCTGGAACTCGAAATGGAATTTGCTTAAAATACGCCTTTGTGATATATTACCTTTTGCGTCCGTTTTCGGGCGAAATATATAGTCGGCATGTCGGAATTGGTAGACGAAGCAGACTCAAAATCTGCCGCGGGCGACTGTGTGTGGGTTCGAGTCCCACTGCCGGCAGGTATGAAAAAATAAGAGTGGGCATAAATGCCCGCTCTTATTTTTTAATGCCTGACGGCATTATCCCGAAACCAGTGGGTTCGGATCTCGGGGCACTGGGGAGTGCCCCTCGGTCGGCTCAATTCCGACGTCCACCGGACGTCGTGAGCCCCACTGCCGGCATTATCTGATATTATGTCTACCTCGTTATATTAAGCAATAATTGGACGTTTTGAGCTGGTTTTTTAGTATATTTTTGGGCCGTTTTGATGTAAAATATATGATGTATGCGAAGATGCGGAAGGAGTGCTCTTGAACTGCAGGGAATTTGAAAGTTACATACCCGCCTTCATTGATAAAAAGCTTGATTTCAAGACAATGGAGGAGTTTCGTGAGCACTATGAAAACTGTAACGAATGCCGCGAGGAACTCAGCATACAATTCCTTGTTTCTGTAGGTATCAGACATCTCGATAATGACGATGATGACTTTGATCTTGATTCCGAGCTCAAGAAGCGTATGGCGAGTAATGAGAAGCAGATCGAGAGACATCGTATCTACAGACAGTCACAGAGATATATCATCACATTCGGGTGTTTTCTTCTCGGATTGTTACTTATATGGCATCTCGGTTGAGGTTATAAATTGAGCGAAAAGCTTGTTTTGATTGACGGACACAGTATCATAAACAGGGCATTTTACGGAGTTCCTGATCTTACCAACGCTTCGGGCGTACATACCGGTGCGGTATACGGATTCCTTAATATCTTCTTTAAACTGATGGATGAAGAAAAGCCCGATTATGTTGTTGTTGCTTTTGACGAGCATGCTCCCACGTTCAGACATGAGATCTTTGCCGAATATAAGGGCACTCGTAAGCCCATGCCTGAAGAGCTCAGACAGCAGGTCCCCATCTTAAGAGAGCTACTGGTAAACATGGGTATTCAGACAGTTTCTGTACCGGGACTTGAAGCAGATGACATCATGGGCACCCTTGCCAAGAAGTCCGGGTCAGAGGGAATGAAGGTCAGTCTCGTTTCCGGTGACAGGGATCTTCTCCAGATTGCAGATGATAATATCCTGATCAGGATACCAAAGACTAAGTCCGGAAAAACGACTGTTGAGGATTACACTCCCGACAGAGTCATGGAAGAATTTGGTGTTTCTCCTGCCAATTTCATCCAGCTCAAGGCACTAATGGGTGATACTGCGGATAATATTCCGGGTGTGCCCAAGGTCGGCCCCAAGACCGCATCTGATCTGATGCAGACCTATGGATCGATCGACGGGATTTATGAGCATATAGATGAGATCAAGGGAAACTCCGTAAGAGAATCTCTCAGGGAACACAGAGACCTGGCAGATCTCAGTCTTGTTCTTGCAACGATCAAGACAGACGCAGATGTTTATCTTGATAAGGAAAAGGCAAAGGCAGGAAATTTCTTTACCGAGAAAGCATACGAGACGATCAAGGAACTCGGCCTTAAGTCCTTTTATTCAAAATTTGACGAAGCATCCAAGACCTCCGCGGTTTCGACGTCGGTCAAGACCGATATGCCCGAGGCGGTCACACTTGATACGATCGCTTCGTTTGTACAGAAGATTTCAGACTGTACCGTGTCCGAAGCGGGGCTTCAGTTTGTTTCTGAGGACGGTAATACTTATTCCGCTGCTTTCTATGCGGGAGATAAGCTGTATTACTATCAGGGTATGGACATAGAGTGTGATGCCCTGAAGGATGCTATACATAAGCTTTCAGGTTCCGGCTGCACGCTCTGTTTTTCCGATATCAAATCGCAGTACAGGATCACCGGTTATATCGATCCCGCACATTTATTTGATGCGGCCCTCGGAAATTATGTTCTCGATCCGCTGAGTGCGGATCATGACATTGAAAACATCGCAAATGCTTACCTTGGTTTTTCGCCTCTTTCATTCAAGGAGAGATTCGGTAAGCTCAGCATTAAGGATTCGTTCTTTACCGCTCCCGAGATCCTTAAAAGCTATACCTGCGACGGTGCCTGCATTTCCCTTCGGGCCAAAGAAGCAGTACTTGATGAACTTGAAAAGAGCGGACAGTTAAAGGTTTACAGAGATATCGAACTTCCTCTTTCTTATGTCCTTTACGATATGGAAACTCTCGGAATACTTGTTAAGGCAGATGAACTTGACGATTATTCCTCAAAGCTTTCCGTAAGGATCGCGGAACTGGAAGAATCTATCCATAAAGAGAGCGGAGAACCTGATTTTAATATCAATTCTCCCAAACAGCTCGGAGTCATTCTTTTTGAAAAGATGCAGCTTCCGGGTGCAAAGAAGACCAAGACAGGTTATTCCACATCTGCGGATGTTCTCGAAAAGCTGGCTCCGGATGTTCCCTTTGTAAGGGATATCCTCGAATACAGGGGACTTACAAAATTAAAGTCCACATATGCGGAAGGCCTTAAGAATTTTATCTGCGCCGACGGAAGGATCAGATGCAAATTTAACCAGATGGTTACAGCAACGGGAAGGATCTCCTCATCGGATCCCAATCTTCAGAATATTCCCGTACGTACGGAACTCGGCAGGGAACTGAGAAAGGTATTTGTACCCGCTGACGGATGTGTTTTTACCGATGCGGATTATTCGCAGATCGAACTCAGGGTACTTGCATCGCTTTCGGGTGACGAATCGCTCATAGAAAGCTACAGGTCGGGAGAGGACATTCACAGGATCACTGCGTCCAAGGTATTCGGCGTTCCTCTTGAAGAAGTAACCGATACACAGAGAAGAAATGCCAAGGCGGTTAATTTCGGAATCGTTTACGGCATTTCATCATTCGGACTCGGAGAGAATATCGGAATAAGCCGTAAAGAGGCTGCCGATTATATAAAGAGATATTTTGAGAACTTCCCGGGACTTAAGGTCTATCTTGACGGACTCGTTGAATCCGCCAAGGAAAAAGGCTATTCCGAAACATTTTTCGGAAGAAGAAGACCTATTCCCGAGCTGAAGAATTCCAATTTCATGACCAGATCATTCGGTGAGAGAGTCGCAATGAACGCACCGATACAGGGAACCGCGGCCGATATTATCAAGCTTGCGATGATCGGTGTCTGGAATGAACTGAAAAAGAAAAATTATAAGTCACGTCTGATACTTCAGGTACATGACGAACTTTTAATTGAAGGACCGGAGTCTGAAAAAACGGAAATTCAGAATTTATTAACCGAGTGTATGGAGAAAGCGGCTGACCTTGCTGTAAAACTGGAGATCTCAGTTGATACAGGCAGGAGCTGGTACGAGGCACATTAATGAAGATCATAGGAATCACAGGCGGAATCGGCGGCGGAAAATCAAGCATCCTTAATTTCATTTCCGCTCATTATATTGCAGAGATCTATTATGCCGATGAGATCGCCAGAGAACTCGAACTGCCCGGTACCATAGTTTATGACCGGCTTGTTTCTCTTTTCGGTAATGAAATTCTTGAGAATGATTTCGATCATGCGATCGATAAGAAAAAATTCGCTCATGTCATTTATTCCGAAAAGGAAAGCCTTGAGAAGGCCAATATGATCATTCATCCCGCAGTTGAGAATTATCTCAATGAGAAGATGAGAGCGGCTGTAAAGCAGCATGAGACCGAGCTTTTCTTTATCGAAGCCGCACTCCTTATCGAAAACGGATACAACGATATCGTTGATGAGATGTGGTATATCTACGCGGACGATGAAACCAGGATAAACCGTCTCATGAAAGACCGCGGATACACCAGAAAGAAGGCTATGTCCATCATGGAGAGCCAGCTTTCCGATAAGGATTTCAGAGATAATTGTGATGTCATAATCGACAACAGCGGAGATATAAATACCGCTCTTGAACAGGTTAAAGCCCGTCTGGAGGGATTCACATGGGTGGAGTAAAGAGTCAGGGACAGCTTGTTTTCGGACTTGATATCGGCACCAGAAGCATTGTCGGAACCGTAGGCTACAAAGCAGATGACGGATTTCATGTTCTTGCACAGGAGATCAAGGAGCATGAATCAAGGGCAATGCTCGACGGTCAGATCCATGATATCGGTAAGGTCGGAGACACTATCCGTGATGTA
Source organism: Lachnospiraceae bacterium (assembly GCA_017617005.1). Lineage (GTDB taxonomy): Bacteria > Bacillota > Clostridia > Lachnospirales > Lachnospiraceae > AC2028. Next base: position 92,771 of record JAFZWW010000111.1, on the reverse strand, counting down.
AAAAAGAAACTCGAGGACAGACTCGGCAAGAAGCTCGGTGAAGTATGCATCGCAGCGGCAGGCCGTGTTCTCAGGACAGTTACCGTAAACGTGACTATGGATTTCGATGCCGAAAAAGAAGTCACGGATGAAGATATCTATAATCTTTCCATGTCGGGCATCGAGCTTGCTTATTCCGAATTCCAGAGCAAGAACGATACCGATATGAAATTCTATTGCGTGGGTTATACTCCCATGCGTTATTACCTGAACGGTTATCAGATGGGTAATCTGGAGGGGCATAAGGCAAGGAAGATCGCAGCCGATCTTATAGCAACCTTCCTTCCCGATGATGTTGTCGACGGACTTTATAAAGCTGTCGAGCACGCGGGACTTCATGTAGCTAACCTTACTCTCGAGCCCATTGCAGCCATCCAGGTTGCTATCCCCGATAAATTCAGACTCCTCAATCTTGCACTTGTTGATGTCGGTGCCGGAACCTCAGATATTTCCATCACAAGGGACGGAAGCATCGTTGCTTACGGAATGATCCCTGTTGCCGGAGATTCACTTACAGACTGCATCGTACAGAAATGTCTTGTCGATTTCGATATGGCAGAGCATATAAAAAGAAGCCTCGGTGACGGAACTCCCGAGATTGATTTTACTGATATCATGGGACTTCCCCAGAAGGTTAAGTCCGATGAGATCATGCAGGCGCTCGATCCTTATATCGATGATATGACATCGAAGGTTGCCGAAGAGATCAAGAGATTGAACGGTGACAAGCCTGTCAGCGCCGTATTCGTTGTCGGCGGCGGAGGAATGGTACCGGGATATACCAAAAAGCTTTCAGAAAAACTCGGAATACTAAAGGAGCGTGTTGCAGTAAGGGGAGAGGATGTCATGAAGGACATCATCTTCGAGGATGAGAATGCCCAGAGGGATTCCCTTATGGTCACTCCCATCGGTATCTGCCTCAGCTTCTATGTACAGAGCAATAATTTCATCTTCGTTACCTTCAACGGAGAAAGACTTAAGCTTTATGATAACGGACATCTTACCGTAAGTGATGCAGCTCTTCAGGTTGCGTTCCCCAATGAGGATCTCTTCCCCAAGAGAGGCAAGGCCATCACATTTAACATCGGCGGAAAGAGCAGGATCGTCCGAGGAACAACCGGCGAATCATCGCAGATCATCATTAACGGTGAAAATGCCGATCTTTATTCACAGATAAGGAGCGGAGATGCGATCGAAGTAAAAGCATCCACTCCCGGCGAGGATGCACATCTGACTCTCGGAGAACTTGCCGAGATGAAGTCCGCGGTTAAGATCACCGTTAACGGAAAAGAATTCGAGATGCCCCGTAAGGCTGTTGTAAACGGCGAACTCAAGGAAAGCTTTTATGAGATCGCCGAAGGGGATGATATCAAGGTCAATAATTTCTATACCGTCGAACAGATCGGTGAATTCCTTGACCTTCCCATTTCCGATAATATCCTCGTAAATCAGACTCCCGCGGTTCTTTCGACCAAGGTTTATGAGGGTTTTACCCTTGAATTTGAACTCGGTCAGTTTAAGCCTTCCGAGTCTAAAGAGGACACATACGAAAATCTTGCCGAACCCGAAGAACAGGATCTTAAGGCAAAAGAACCCGCCGTAGAAAAGGCTCCCGAATCCAAAGAGTCCGCTCCTGTGATTGAGAACAAAGTTTCCGTCACTGCCAACGGAAGGATCTTCACCCTTACCGGCAAGGACGAATACGTATTTGTCGATATTTTCGACAAATTGAATTTTAATCTGAAGGACAGCAAGGGCCGTGGTATCATAACCCTTCTTAACGGAAAGAATGCCCAGTATCTCGAACCTCTCAAGGACGGAGATGTCATAGAGGTAAGATGGGAGGATAAGAAATGAGGTTTTGCCCGCTCTACAGCGGATCTTCCGGTAATTGCATCTATGTAGGTTCCGATGATACGCACCTTCTTGTTGATATCGGAGTCAGCGGAAAAAAAGCTGAAGAGGGTCTAAATTCCATCGGACTCACCGGAAGGGATATAACGGGAATACTTATCACACATGAGCATTCCGACCACATCCAGGGACTCGGAGTTTTTTCAAGAAAATACGGTGTTCCGATGTATGCAACGGAAGCCACGATCGATGCGATACTCCGGATGAAAAGTCTCGGATCCATAGACACATCGCTTTTCAACATTGTAAGAAGTGATGAGAGATTTGAACTCGGTGACATATCGGTAGCTCCGATGAAGATATCCCATGATGCCGCAGATCCCGTAGCATACAGATTCCGTAAAGATGATAAGAACATCGCCGTATGCACCGATCTCGGATGCTATACCGATTATACGTGTGAATGTCTGTCGGGAATGGATGCACTTTTACTTGAAGCCAATCATGACATCAGGATGCTTGAGAACGGCTCCTATCCTTATCCTCTAAAGATGAGGATCCTCGGTGAAAAAGGACATCTTTCAAACGAAGCATCAGGAAAGCTTCTTTCATCTGTTTTAAATGACGGCATCCGCAAAGTATTCCTCGGACATCTGTCAAAAGAAAATAATTACCCCGATCTTGCATTTGAATCAGTCAGGATGGAGATAACGATGGGAGACAATCCCTACAGGGCTTCCGATTTCGATATAAGCGTAGCGAAAAGAGATGTTCCCAGCGAATGCATTGAAGTATAAGTGAGTTTAGTCGCAGATGCGACTTTAAAAAGGAGAAGTTATGCAGAAAGTTATTATCACAGTTGTAGGTAAGGATACTGTAGGTATTATCGCCAAGACCTGCACATATCTTTCGAATGAAAATGTAAATATTCTCGATATATCCCAGACCATCGTTTCAGGATATTTCAACATGATGATGATAGTTGATATCTCCGGAATGAAGGATTCCTTTGAGACTCTTGTTTCCGGACTTGATGAGCTCGGAACCCAGATCGGAGTTTCCATCAAGTGCCAGAAAGAGGAAATTTTTGATATGATGCACAGAATCTGATATGTGCACGGTTCGCTGCGTAGCGGCGGGGTTTTCGCATTACATTTTTTGAGGTATAGATAAATGATCAACCGCGTAGAAGTTTCCGAAACCAATGAAATGATCGAGAAGGAAAACCTCGATGTCCGTACCATTACCATGGGCATCAGCCTTCTTGACTGCATTGATTCGGATATAGATAAGACCTGTGACAAGGTATATGACAAGATTACAAAGAGTGCGAAGGATCTTGTTAAGACAGGAGAGGAGATCTCCGGTGAGTTTGGTATTCCCATCGTAAATAAGAGAATATCCGTAACTCCCATTTCACTCATCGGTGCATCAAGCGCAAAGTCCACAGATGATTTTGTAAAGCTTGCAAAGAGTCTCGATAAAGCGGCAAAGGAAGTCGGAGTCAATTTCCTCGGAGGTTATTCGGCTCTTGTAAGCAAAGGAATGACACCTGCGGAAGAGCTTCTTCTCAGATCTATTCCCGAAGCACTCGCATCAACGGAATTCATCTGCTCATCCGTAAATCTTGGTTCCACCAAGACAGGCATCAATATGAACGCCGTCAGACTTATGGGTGAGATGATCCATAAGACCGCGGAACTTACCGCAGACAAGGATTCACTCGGTTGTGCAAAACTTGTTGTATTCTGCAATGCTCCCGATGACAATCCCTTCATGGCCGGTGCTTTCCATGGTGTTACCGAAGCAGACCGCATCATCAATGTAGGTGTCAGCGGTCCCGGTGTTGTAAAGTATGCACTTGAGAAGGTAAGAGGAGAATCTTTTGAGGTTCTCTGCGAGACTATTAAGAAGACCGCATTCAAGGTTACCAGAGTAGGTCAGCTTGTTGCCAAGGAAGCAAGCGAAAAACTCGGAGTGCCTTTCGGAATCGTTGACCTTTCACTTGCACCCACCCCTGCAATCGGAGATTCCGTTGCGGATATCCTCTGTGAGATCGGACTTGAGAAAGCCGGAGCACCCGGAACCACCGCGGCACTCGCGCTTCTGAACGACCAGGTCAAGAAGGGCGGAGTTATGGCTTCTTCATATGTAGGAGGCCTCAGTGGTGCATTCATTCCCGTATCCGAAGATCAGGGTATGATCGATGCCGCAAGCTGCGGAGCACTTACTCTTGAAAAGCTTGAAGCGATGACCTGTGTATGTTCTGTAGGACTTGATATGATCGCCGTACCCGGAGATACGACTCCCGCGACCATTTCGGGTATCATCGCAGATGAAATGGCTATCGGTATGGTTAATGCGAAGACAACCGCTGTCCGTCTCATTCCCGTTATCGGAAAGAATGTCGGAGACAGGGTTGAATTCGGAGGATTACTTGGATGGGCTCCCGTAATGCCCGTAAACAAGTATTCCTGTGAAGCGTTTATCAGCCGCGAAGGAAGAATCCCCGCACCCATCCATTCATTCAAGAATTAAAAAAAAATCAGCCTTGTCGCCGGACACATGGGGAAGGTTCTGCTGTTTCACGGAAACATGGGGACGGTTCTGCTGTTTCATAATTCAAAAAAGCTCTTGCATCTGCAAGAGCTTTTAGTTTGCGTTGATCTGACGATTATGTTTTTACAGAACTATGAGCGGGCGGCTCATATCAGGTTTAGATTTCACCTTGGACTTGAGTGTCTGTACCGAGAAGTAGAGATCCTCGATTGTGCTTTCCCGCATGAGCTGCTTCATCGGTTCTTCATAGAGATTCTTTGATGCATCGTTATATCCGGTGATGATGGGAACGATGGATTTTGTCTTGATTTCCGAAACGAGCGGCTCGGCTTCTTTTCTGAATCCCAGTACCCTTACATAAGGACAGACTCCTGTATATTCGGTGTAAGCGTTTGAATCTTCGGTCATGTTAAGGAGAATATGGAAGAGTGCACGGCTTACTCTGGTATAGGTGATGTTCTTGGTCTTGAGGAGATTACAGAAATCACTGAAGCTTGTGAACTTATCCAGATTGTTCAGTATCCTGTCGGAAAGCTCTTCCGAAACATCCGAATACTTCGCGTATCCGATATGTCTTTCGCAGAGCAGCTTGTATATGAGCATCTGTGAAAAATCATCCTCATTTACCGTCAGATTCTTTTTGACGGATTCCTTTAGTGATTTAAAGGATTCTTCCGTCATATAATCCTTCAGCGAGTTGATGTCTGAACCGTAACTGACGGCTTCCCTTATTGCTTTTGAACTGATGCCGGGTTGTCCGGGAGAGTAGGGATCGTTGTATCCGGCACCGACTCTTTTGAATGTTACAGGCTTTATGTGAGCTCCTGTTTTAATGAGATACTTTATATATTCGATCCCAAGAATGTTGTTGGGGGTAGTCAGAAGCTCATGAAGATCCGCCATTTCCGGACAGCATTCTATGAGAGCTTTCATTCTCGCTCCCGGAAAAGCATCGCCTGATTTGAGATATTTCTTAAGACTTGATTTGAATTTTGCAGGTTCCTCGGCAAGTACCTTTGCAACCTTTTTCAGATCATCGATATTGCCTGATTCGGAACCGAATGAAAGGTATTCGCATACCCCTGTATTTACAAGTGTCGATACACCGCCTTTAGCAAAAAATTCTGCTGATGAAAGAGAATAGTAAGGAGGTATCTGAACAACAAGATCCGCGCCGGCCATGAGTGCACTCTTGGCCCTTGAGAATTTATCGATCATGGCGGGAGCTCCGCGCTGTACGAAGTTTCCGCTCATTGCTACGATCACATAGTCGGCACCTGTTTCTTTTCTGGTGCTTTCAATATGATATTTATGTCCGCTGTGAAGCGGATTGTATTCGGCGATAATACCCGCAGTTTTCATTCTTTTCCCTCAAAAGAAAGCTGTGTAAGTGTATATAAAAGTCTGCTAATTTTTTAACAAGAATCGCAGTCTTTGTATGTAAAAATGTACAATTTATTGAAATCGATTTCTTGTATGTGAATTACTGATACAGTATAATATAAAAGTCGTGCGAAGGCAAAATTTTACAGTAAATTAAATGCTTTTCCGCACATATTACTTTTTCTTATAAGGAGTTTTTATGGCTTATATAGACAAGATAAAAGAAAGAGCAAAGATCGACAAAAAAACCATCGTCCTTCCCGAGAGCAATGACAAGAGAACACTTCTTGCGGCTGCCGAGATCATCAAGGAAGGCATCGCTAATATCATAATGGTCGGAAACGAAGAGAAGATCCGCGACGGTGCCGGATGGCTCGAAGTTGATCTTGATGAAGTTACTGTCATCGATCCCGACACCACTCCCAAGATGGATGAATATATCAACCTTCTTTATGAGACACGTAAGTCAAAGGGTATGACCATTGAGAAGGCTACCGAGATCCTTCACAAGGATTATCTTACATTCGGTATTATGATGGTCAAGAATAATGATGCCGACGGAATGGTTGCCGGTGCTTGCCACTCAACCGCCGATACCTTGAGACCTGCTCTGCAGATCCTCAAGACAGCTCCCGGTGTAAAGCTTGTTTCCGCATTCTTCATCGTTGATACCGTTATGAAGGATATGGGAGATAACGGTGCATTTATCTTCGCTGACTGCGGACTCAACCAGGATCCAAATCCCGAAGAACTTGCGGCGATTGCAGATTCATCCGCTAAGAGCTTTAAATCTCTCATCGGACCCAAACCTGTTATCGCAATGCTCAGCCATTCATCAAAGGGATCCGCAAAGCATCCCCTTGTGGATAAAGTTGTTGAAGCAACAAGAATCGCCCAGGAGCAGTATCCTCATCTTGTTATCGACGGTGAACTCCAGACAGATGCAGCTCTTGTTCCCCATGTTGCCAAGAACAAGGCACCCGGTTCACCTGTTGCAGGTAAGGCTAACATCCTTATCTTCCCAAACCTTGATGCCGGTAATATCGGATACAAGCTTGTTCAGCGTCTCGGCGGAGCAGAGGCTTACGGCCCTATGCTTCAGGGAATCGCAAAGCCCGTTAACGATCTTTCCCGCGGATGTTCATGGGAAGATATCGTCGGTGTTGTTGCACTCACTGCGGTTCAGGCACAGATCTCACAGTAAAATCATCTGGGGTATGATCTTAACGGATCATGCCCTGATTTTGTATAAGGAGTTAGGTAATGAATATATTAGTCATCAACTGTGGTTCTTCATCACTTAAATATCAGCTCATAGATTCCGAAACCGAGCAGTGGATCGCCAAGGGTCTCTGCGAAAGGATCGGCATTGACGGAAGGATCGTATATACTCCCGCCGGCGGCGAAAAAGAAACCCTGGACAGCCCCATGCCCGATCATACAAATGCGATCAAGCTTGTCCTTGAATTTCTTACCAACGAAAAGACCGGCGTTCTTAAGAGCCTTGATGAGATCGGTGCGGTCGGACACAGAATAGTTCACGGCGGTGAGAAGTTCGCATCATCCGTTGTCATCAACGACGAAGTCATCAAAGCGATCGAAGAATGCAATGACCTTGCACCTCTTCACAATCCCGCCAATCTTATCGGTATTGATGCATGCAAGAAGCTTATGCCTAATACTCCGATGGTTGCCGTATTCGATACCGCATTCCATCAGACAATGCCTGCAAAGGCTTATCTGTACGGACTTCCCAATGCATATTATGAGAAGTATAAGATCCGCCGCTACGGATTTCACGGTACCTCTCATTCATATGTTTCACACAGATGTGCCGAACTTCTCGGCAAAAACTATGACGATCTTAAGATCATCGTAGCACATCTCGGAAACGGTGCATCCGTATCTGCAGTCAAGAACGGTAAGTGCGTTGATACTTCAATGGGTCTTACACCTCTTGAAGGACTTATCATGGGAACCAGATCCGGTGAACTCGATCCCGCGATCCTTGAATTCATCGCCAATAAAGAGAAGCTTGATTTCGCTGGTGTTATGAACGTTCTTAATAAGAAGTCCGGTGTTTACGGAATGAGCGGAGACCTGTCATCCGATTTCAGGGATCTCGAAGAAGCAATGAACAACGGAAATGAGCTTGCCAAGCAGGCTGTTGAAGCTTTTTGTTACAGAACCGCAAAGTACATCGGTTCGTATGTTGCTGCGATGAACGGAGTCGATGCTATCTGCTTTACCGCAGGTATCGGCGAGAATGCCGCTATCGTAAGAACTCTTGTATGCGAATATCTCGGATATCTCGGAATTGCCATCGATGAAGAAGCAAATCACAAGCGTGGAGAGGAGATTGATATAACAACTCCCGACAGCAAGGTAAGGGTAATGGTCATTCCTACCAACGAAGAGCTTGCCATCGCACGTGAGACACTTGCACTAGTACGCTGATCAAAAAAATAATACAGTCCGTACGTATTCAGTTACCGGGGGGATGACCGATAATTGGAGGTGCTTTGTATTGGAAAATAATAAATCTTCAAACAAAAAACAGTTTGGCTTTATTTTGGGAGTTTCTGCCCTGGTCTGTAAAGTCATCTGTTTTTTATTTTTTCCGGGTTCTATATTTGAATGGTGGGGCAGGCTTGTAATTTTGTATTTTGCTTCCTATCTTACAAGCGTTCTGACAATCACATCATCTGTTTCCGAAAATAAAAAATCCAAGATCCTGTCATCGATCCTGCTTATCCTTTCTATTTGTTTTCTGGGCGTTGATTATTACATTTGTTTTGGTTATGCGGTATCTTTAAGCAATATACCTTTGAATGAAATTGGTATAATGCCATTTGTCAATCTTATGAATGTGATATCAAATGTTGTAATATTGCTCGAAGCAAAAGCGTTCAATAAGCCGATCAGTATTTTGATCGCTAAGATCAAAAAAATACATAAAGTACTGCACACAAGCAGACTATTCAGAAAAGTCAATGTTTTCGAAATAATATTCATCATTATTTTCAGTTTAATTTTTTTATATATAAATAATGAGAAATTATCTGTAAATGGCATGAATACAAACGAATTCAAGGTAATGACTGCATCGGTCAGGTATCTTGAGAATACGTATTCCGAAGATTTCAGAATGAATTCTACGGACGGATCAAAGGGTGAGGTTTGCAGGTGTGTTGATTATATACGACCCGGCTGTAATACATATTGTGTTCAGCTGTTTTGGAAAAACGTTCCGGTCACAGCCTATGTGGAGTTAAAGCCTGACGGTTCTTTGGATGTTTATAAAGAAAATTTTCAATATAAAAAGTATTCATTTGAAATGAATGAAATATGTAATTTTGAATGTGATTTTTTGTTTGATGAATTTGTCATCGGAAAACCGGTATTGTATTCAGATTATAAGGATTATTTGACCGATATATCAGACAGGACATGGGTGGATATTGAAATAAGAATGCCGGATGAAATAATCCGGTCTGACATTAAGCGTCTTGAAAAACTTGTAAATACTTTTCCGGATTCAATGGAAGGCAGTCTGATCATTCAGTTTTATTACACCAATAATGATCAGATCATCAATCTCTCAAGTGTATATATACCATATGCCCATCAGAGAATCGATTTTTCACGAATGGCAACAGAGAAGGATTACATTCCTTCACATGGCATGGTTTCTATGCTAAGCATGAATTATGAATATGTTTATGATGAAATATTGGATTCTGTAGAAAGAGTTTTCTTTAATCCGGACTATGAAGAAAATACTCCTGATATATCTGATTTTATTATAGGCAAAAATATTAATGAATACATGATTGAGGGAACCAAAGACACAGTTTATTTTACATGCATAGGAGAATTTTACCCGCTTTTATATAAGAACGAAGTGGTATCAAATTACAGATTGCACGAATTTACATTATATGATTGGTATTACCAGGATATTATAGAAATGCCTTTATGCGATTATCTTACCGCATACAGTTCCGGACCGATTGCTGTCTTATATGATGCCGAATATGCATATATTTATAATGGTGAGGACATAATATGTATCGGCAGATACGGTATTGGTGATCATGAAAGATTACTTGATTCAAATTATCGGCTTGTGGATTCGGATCCGTCCACGGAAATCGTTGAATTTGATTCAAAGATAAAATCGATTGAATTTGACGATATTGAATTGACATATATAAAATAGGATGAAAAATCTGCTAAAACCTGTATATATTTATATTGACACATATATATAATTGGTTTACAGTTGAAAAAAATAACTTAAACCGTTGAGACGGAAGTAAAGCCTGGAAAAGAACCTACAGAGAGACCGGATGCTGAGAAAGGTCGGAGATCTGCTGGGCAAATGGGCCGTCGAGGGCGCACGGAAAAGGCGAATGCCTTAGTATGATGCGACGGAAGCTCCCGTAACAGAGCAGGGATATGATTGTATCCGTAATGAGGGGACCAAAGTCCCGAAGCAAGGTGGCACAGCGTTGATAACGCCCTTGTCTGACAACGAGTCGGACGAGGGCTTTTTTATTTCTTTTACTTCTAAAAATAATATGGCTGAAAAAAACATCTTAGACACAATCGCAGACAAGACCAGGGAAAGAGTTGCTTCTTATAAAGAGAAGATAAGCCTTGACGAAATGAGTGCAAAAGCAAGATCGCTCAATCCCGATACAGGCTTTACCTTTGAAAATGCTCTCAGAAAAGAAGGTATGTCCTTTATCTGTGAGATCAAGAAAGCATCCCCCTCAAAGGGCATAATCGCCGCCGATTTTCCTTTTCTTCATATTGCAAAGGAATACGAGCATGCAGGTGCCGATGCAATTTCTGTGCTTACCGAGCCCTATTGGTTCCTTGGCAACGACTCCTACCTGACCCAGATAAAGTCCCAGGTAACCATTCCCGTACTTCGTAAGGATTTTACGGTTGATGAGTACATGATCTATCAGGCCAAGGTCATGGGAGCGGATGCGGTTCTTCTGATTGTTTCCCTGCTTTCTGATTCCCAGCTTGCCGAATATCTTGATATTGCCGATGAACTGGGGCTTTCCGCTTTAACGGAATGCCACGATGAAGCGGAAATCGAAACTGCGATAGGCCTCGGAGCCCGTTTAATAGGGGTAAATAACAGAAATTTGAAAAATTTTTCGGTTGACCCCTTGAATGCTTTGTCTTTGCGTGATAAAGTACCGAACGGTATTCTTTTCGTATCCGAAAGCGGAATTTCCGAAAGAGCACAGGTAAAAACACTGGAAGATGCCGGTGTAAATGCCGTCCTTGTCGGTGAAACGCTCATGAGGAGCGAAAACAAAAGACAGTGTTTGAGACAGTTAAGAGGTTTGTAAGTAGTTATGAAGATCAAGATCTGCGGACTGAGAACTCCCGGGGATATCAATGCGGTCAATGAAGCAATGCCCGATTATGTAGGTTTCATTCTTACCGACGGCTTCAAGAGAAGTGTCGATGAAGAGACCGTACAGTTTATCTGCAAGCTTCTTGACCCTATGATCCAGAGAGTCGGAGTATTTGTTAATGACGATCCCGCAAGGATCAAAAGGCTTTTGTATAACGGCCTTATCGATATCGTCCAGCTTCACGGTGACGAGGATGACGAATACATCAATGAACTCAAGTCCGGTTCAGGCTCGATAGTTAAAGTATTTAAGGTAAAAGAAGGTTTTGATCTGGCTAAGGCTGAGAGTTCACCCGCCGATATGATCATGTTTGATGCGGGAGAAGGAAGCGGAGAGACCTTTAACTGGGATCTTATAAAGGGATGTAAGAGACCGTTCATTCTTGCAGGCGGACTCGGACCCGGTAATATAACCAAGGCATGTGAGGAATTAAAGGACAGCGGATTGTATGCGGTCGATATGAGTTCCTCCGTCGATATCAAAGGTCACAAGGATCCCGAACTTGTAATGCAAGCCGTAAATGAAGCTCACTCAATAGCCTGATCTCCCTTACGAAAGGATAGTCCTATGAACAGCAAAGGAAGATTCGGAGAATTCGGAGGACAGTACATTTCCGAAACTCTGATGAATGAACTTATTAGACTTGAAGAGTGCTATAACGAAGCAAAAAACGATCCTTCTTTTAACGAAGAAGTTCAGTCTCTTCTGAATGAATATGCCGGCCGTCCTTCAAGGCTTTATTATGCAGCCAAGATGACGGAAGATCTCGGCGGCGCCAAGATATATCTTAAAAGAGAAGATCTCAATCATACAGGTTCCCACAAGCTCAACAATTGTATAGGTCAGGCGCTTCTTGCAAAAAGAATGGGCAAGACCAGGCTCATCGCTGAGACGGGTGCAGGTCAGCACGGTGTAGCAACCGCGACCGTCGCCGCACTTCTCGGTATGGAGTGTGAGATATTCATGGGCAAGGAGGATACTATCCGTCAGGCTCTGAATGTGTACCGTATGGAGCTTCTCGGGGCCAAGGTAAATGCCGTAACCACCGGCACCATGACACTCAAGGATGCTGTTAACGATGCGATGAAAGAGTGGAGCACCAGGACCGAGGATACTCATTACTGCCTCGGCTCCGTAATGGGTCCCCATCCATTCCCCACCATTGTCCGTGACTTCCAGGCTGTCATTTCCAAGGAAGCAAAGCAGCAGATTCTCGAAAAGGAAGGAAAGCTTCCCGCAGCGGTCATCGCATGCGTGGGTGGCGGATCAAATGCCATCGGAGCTTTCTATAATTTCATTGAAGACAAGGATGTTCAGCTGATCGGATGCGAAGCTGCGGGTAAAGGTGTTGATACTGATCAGAATGCAGCAACAATTGCTACCGGCACTCTCGGAATATTCCATGGCATGAAGTCACTCTTTTGCCAGAATGAGTACGGACAGATCGCACCGGTTTATTCCCTCTCTGCGGGACTTGATTATCCCGGGATCGGACCCGAGCATGCATACCTCAATTCCATCGGAAGGGCGCAGTATGTTCCGGTTACCGACGAGGAAGCCGTACAGGCATTTGAGTACCTTTCAAGAACAGAGGGGATCATCCCTGCGATCGAAAGTTCACATGCCATCGCTCATGCTATGAAGATCGCCAAGGATTTCTCAAAGGATCAGAGCATCATCATCAACGTCTCCGGAAGAGGCGATAAGGATGTTGCCGCAATAGCAAGATACAGGGGGGTGAATCTTCATGACTGATAAGATAAGAGCCTCTTTTGAAAAGAATAAGAACGGAAAAGCATTCATCGGATTCATAACAGCTGGAGATCCCGATATCGACAGCACTTATGAGTTCATTCTCAAGATGGCCGAAGCAGGTTGTGACATTATTGAGATCGGTATTCCTTTTTCGGATCCTGTTGCGGAAGGTGCAGTAATCCAGAATGCAAGCGTTAGAGCACTTCAGGCCGGAACCACCACCGATATGGTCTTTGATATGGTTGCGAAGGTGCGTGAGAAGAGCGATGTAACACTCTGTTTTATGACCTATGCAAACCTGGTATTCCATTACGGATATGATAAGTTCTTCGCAAAGTGCAAAGAGCTTGATGTGAGCGGTATCATCATTCCCGATATGCCTTACGAGGAAAAAGAGGAGATGGAGTCCGTATCGCTTAAGTATGACGTTAACTTCATTTCCATGGTTTCTCCCACATCCGAGGATCGTGTAAAGATGATCTGTTCTGAAGCAAAGGGCTTCATCTATGTCGTAAGTTCAATGGGAGTTACAGGTGTAAGAAGCAGTATCAGCACAGACCTTGCTCCGATCATCGGACATATCAGGGAGGTTACCGATGTTCCGTGCGCAATCGGATTCGGAATCTCGAATCCCGAGCAGGCAAAAGCCATGGCTTCGTTATCCGACGGTGCGATCGTCGGTTCAGCTATCGTAAGGATAGTAGAGAAGTACGGAAAAGAAGCAGGTCCATACATTTATGACTTTGTTAAGTCTATGAAGGACGCTTTGCTGGAGGCTTAAAGCTTCCGCGTAAACAGGGGGACGGTTCTGCTGTTTTCTAAATTATTCTCCCTGAATAGAAAATTTAGTTTTGAATTTAGAGGACGATTTAAATTGTCCTCTTTTTATACTTTCAGGATATATTTTTTTCCTTGCTTTTTAATTAAATATATTGTATACATAGATACATGGGTACAGATTGACATAATTAGCTGTATCGGAGGGTGTTATGTACGAAGAGAAAGATAAAATAGAAATGCCGGATCTGCTGGAGATGGATGAGATCAAGCCCGACGTGGAAATGCTTATCTCTGAACTTCACCATGTTCCGAAAATAGATAATAATCTTTACGTTGAATATGACGTAAAGCGTGGTCTGCGTGACTCAAACGGTAAGGGTGTTCTTACCGGACTTACCGAGGTTTCCGACGTTGTCGCTTTCGATATAATCGACGGAGACAAGGTTCCCTGTGACGGAAGACTTTATTACCAGGGCATAAATGTCATGGATATAGTCAATAATCTCGGTGACAGGATCCATGGCTTTGAGGAGGTTTCATTCCTTCTTTTGTTCGGACATCTTCCCAGCAGGAAGGAGCTTGACGCATATCTTCATGTTTCAAGCAATCTCCAGGAGCTCGGAGCAAGATTTGTACGTGACGTTGTCATGAAGGCTTCAAACGGAAATATCATGAACGCCCTTCAGAGATGCGTCCTTACTCTTTATACCTATGATCCCAGACCGGATGATATTTCCTCTGAGAACGTTCTCAGACAGTCACTTGAGCTGATCAATAAGCTGCCTCTCATCGCTGTATATTCATATCATTCCTATATGCACTTCAGGAAGGATGATGCGCTTATCATCAGAAATCCCAAGAAGGAGCTGTCACTTTCAGAGAACATTCTTCAGATGCTCAGACCGGACGGACATTATACCGAGCTTGAGGCTAAGGTTCTCGATATCGCACTTATTGTTCATGCCGATCACGGCGGCGGTAACAACTCAACATTTACCACCCACGTTGTTACTTCTTCCGGAACCGATACTTATTCCTCGACCGCAGCATCCATCGGATCTCTTAAGGGACCCAAGCATGGCGGTGCAAACCTTAAGGTTCAGGAGATGTTCAGGAACCTCAAGGAGAATATCGTAAATATCGAGAATGAGGCCGAGATCGAAGCTTACCTCAAGAAGATACTCGACAAAAAGGCATTTGACGGTGCCGGACTTATCTACGGTATCGGACATGCGGTATATACACTTTCCGATCCCAGAGAGGTTCTTCTCAAAGAGTATGCGAGAACTCTTGCGGTTGAAAAGGGACTTGTCGATGAATTCGAGTTCTATGACAGGGTTGAGCGTATTGCTAAGAAGCTCATTACCGAGAATAAGGGTATCCTTAAACCTGTTTGTGCCAATGTAGACTTCTACAGCGGACTCGTCTACAGTATGCTCGGAATCCCCGAAGAGCTCTTCACACCACTCTTCGCGATCGCCCGTATGTCCGGATGGAGCGCACACCGCCTCGAAGAGATCGTAAACGGCGGCAAGATCGTTCGTCCCGCTTTCAAATATGTCGGCGAACACACTGCATATAAGCCTATCGAAGAACGTTAATTGAATTACAGGGGGCTCCTGTGTTGTATATTGCATAAGTACACTCTGGAGCACGGCCGGCACTTAGTGAGAACAAGCGTAAGCGCAGTTCGAACTTATTACCGCTGCCAGTGCGACGGAAGCGGAAGCGGGTGTACGTTGCAATATACAATGCAGGAGCCCTTTTTTAACTATAAGTATTCATATTTTCCTCAAGATGTAATAAAATAATTAAGTTATGACTAAACAGGAATTCCGTGAATTTGTTAAGGACAAAATAGTATATCTCGACGGCGCGACAGGCACCAATCTTGCGAAAGCGGGAATGCCCGGAGGCGTCTGCACCGAAAAGTGGGTATCCGAAAATCCGGATGCCATGCTCGACCTGCAGAGAAGATTTGTTTCCGCAGGCTCAGATATTCTGTATGCTCCGACATTTACCGCAAATTCGATCAAGCTTGCCGAATACGGACTTGAGAATGAGCAGGAAGAACTCATAAAGATTCTTGTGGGAATTTCAAGACAGGCTGCGGATGAATGCAAGGACAGAAAAGTCCTTGTTGCAGGCGACATAACTATGACCGGCCGTCAGCTTAAGCCTATGGGTAATCTCGAGCTTGAAGATCTTATAGATGTATATAAGCAACAGATAAAGCTTCTTGAAAAGTACGGTTGTGACATTCTCGTTGTCGAGACCATGATGAGCCTCGCAGAGACCAGAGCAGCTCTTATAGCTGCAAAAGAGACCACCGGACTTCCCATTATCGTTACATTAACATTTGAAGCAAGCGGAAGAACTCTTTTCGGTACCGATGCAATTACCGGTGCAGTCGTCTGTGAAAGCCTCGGAGCCGATGCCATCGGTGTAAACTGTTCCACAGGTCCTGCCCAAATGGTATCTATAGTTTCCGATATGGCGGCTAATACAAGGATTCCCATCATCGCCAAGCCCAATGCCGGACTTCCGGAGCTTGATGAGAATAACAAGACCGTTTATAAAATGGACGCAGATACCTTTGCATCCGAGATGGAAGTTCTTGTTGATGCTGGAGCTCAGATAATCGGCGGATGCTGCGGAACAACTCCCGAATTCATACAGGCAATAAATAAGAGATTCGGTCGCGGTCCCGTACGCAGAAAAGAATACAGAAAAGAAGGCATCAGATATCTTTCAAGCGAAAGAAAGACTCTTTCCTTTGGCCTTGACGGAAGATTCATAATCGTAGGTGAACGTATTAATCCTACAGGTAAGAAAGCTCTTCAGGCAGAGCTTCGTGAAGGCAATACCGACCGTATATTACAGTTCGCTACCGAACAGGAAGAAAACGGTGCCGGTGTCCTCGATATTAATGTAGGTATGGGCGGAATCGACGAAGGCGCCATGATGCTCCGTGTGATCGATGAAGTGACCCAGACAACCAGCCTTCCTTTGTGCCTCGATTCAAGTTCTCCCGAGATACTTGAAGCGGCGCTCAGACATTACCCCGGAAGAGCTCTGGTCAATTCGGTCTCACTCGAACCCGCAAAGTTTGAAAGACTGCTTCCCACCGTTGCAAAATACGGAGCTGTTTTTATTCTTTTACCTCTGTCGGAAAAGGGACTTCCCAGGGATCTCGACGAGAAAAAAGAGATCATTGATATAATCTATAAACGTGCCGTCGAGCTAGGACTTACCAAGGATAATATCGTGGTCGACGGACTGGTGCAGACTGTAGGTGCGGATCAGAGCCAGGGAGTCAAAACACTCGAGACCATCCGTTACGCACATGACAACGGATTTGCAACCATTACCGGACTTTCGAACATTTCCTTCGGACTTCCCGAAAGAAGCTATGTGAATTCCGCATTCCTTACTCTTGCTATCGCAAACGGCCTGACGATGGCAATATCCAATCCGGGTCAGGAACTTCTCGTGGCAGCCGCAAGAGCCACAGACCTTCTGCTGAATAAACCCGAAAGCGATATCGCATATATCGAGACCGCGGGAAGACTTAAGGAAGCAAGAGAAGCAAAAGAAGAATTATTAAAAGCCGCAGCATCATCCGGTTCCGATTCCGGTGCGGCTCCGAAAAAGTCATCGGGCGATCCCACATTGGATACTATCCCCGATGATATGAAGGATATATACAAAGCCGTGGTGGGCGGAAACAGAAATGCCGCGCCTGCTGCCGCAAAAGCCGCTCTGGAAAAAGGAGAGAAGGCTTCCGATATCCTTAATGACTGTCTGATTCCCGCAATCAATCAGGTTGGTGCTTTCTTTAACTCGGGTAAGTATTTCCTTCCCCAGCTGATATCATCTGCAGAGAGTATGAAAGCTGCGATCGCAGTGATCGAGCCCGAACTTAAGGGAAGCGGAACTTCAGAGGATGCTCCTTCTATTGTCATCGCCACGGTCGAGGGAGACATTCATGATATAGGAAAAAATCTGGTCGCCATGATGCTCGGAAATTACGGCTTCAATGTGATCGATATGGGTAAGGACATCAAAGCGGAGGATATAGTTGCCAAAGCCGAAGAGACCGGTTCGAAGATCATATGCCTGTCGGCACTTATGACCACGACAATGATCCATATGAAGGAATCCATTGAGCTTGTAAAGCAGAAAGGCCTTGATATCAAGGTTATGGTCGGCGGTGCATGCGTTACCGAAGAATATGCACAGGAGATCGGAGCCGACGGTTATTCCAAGGATGCAGCCGAGGCCGTCAAGGTGGCTAAGAAACTTTTAGGAGGAGATGCCTGATGTTAGGTGCAGATGCTATTGTTAAATGTCTCGAACTTGAAGGAGTAAAGAACGTATACGGTTATCCCGGCGTTGCTATTTGTCCTTTTTATAACAGTATTTTAGATTCAAATATCAGAACCATACTTGTTCGTACCGAACAGAATGCGGCTCATATGGCAAGCGGTGAAGCACGTATCTCCGGAAAGCCCGGTGTATGTGCGATAACGAGCGGCCCCGGTGCGACCAATGTCATCACGGGTATCGCAACCGCATTTGCAGATTCAATTCCCATGATAGTTATCACCGGTCAGGTTAATTCCGAACTTCTCGGATCCGATGTTTTCCAGGAAGCGGATATCACCGGTGCTGTTGAATCCTTCGTTAAGTATTCATATCTCGTAAAGGATGCACAGGATATCCCCAGGATAATGAAGGAAGCTTTCTATATCGCTTCCACCGGAAGAAAGGGTCCCGTTCTTATCGATGTTCCCATTGATATACAGAACCAGGCTCTCAAGAATTTCCATTATCCCGATGAGGTGAATTTAAGAACCTACAAGCCCACATTTAAAGGAAATGCGGCTCAGATAAAGAAGGTCATCAAGGAACTCAAGTCAGCAAAGAAACCCATCATCTGTGCCGGCGGCGGTGTCTTCCTTGCCGATGCCGATGACGAGCTTCAGAAGTTTGCGGAAGAGAAGAATATCCCCGTTGTTTCGACAATGATGGGTATCGGAGTTCTTCCCACCGCACATCCCCTTTATTTCGGAATGGTCGGAAATAACGGAAAGCCCTATGCAAACAAGGCTATGAATGATGCGGACGTCATCATTATGATCGGTGCACGTGTCGCCGACCGTGCGGTCAACAGACCGGAGCTCATCAGTAACGGCAACAAGACACTCATCCATATGGATGTCGATCCCGCAGAGATAGGTAAGAATGCTCTTTCAACGATTCCTCTTGTAGGAGATGCAGAGGCGATCCTTGAAGAGCTCACCGCATCCGATATCGACGGTGATTACAGTGAGTGGGTCAAGGAACTTACTGCTGCAAAGAAAGCATTTAAGCCTAACAGAAAGCCTTCCGATAAATTTGTCGATCCCGCTGAGTTTGTTAAGCAGCTTACTACCGATATGATCGACGGAAGCATCTATGTAGCAGATGTCGGACAGAACCAGATCTGGTCATGTGCAAATATCGTTATCGGAAAGGGAAGGATGCTCACCAGCGGCGGAATGGGAACCATGGGCTATGCGATCCCTGCAGCACTCGGTGCCAAGATCGCTGCACCCAAGCGTCAGACCGTTGCGGTCTGCGGAGACGGCGGTTTCCAGATGTCTATGTGCGAGCTTGCCACATTCGTACAGCATGACGTACAGGCCAAGATAGTTGTTCTCAGAAACGGATATCTCGGAATGGTACGTGAATACCAGCATTATACTTACGAAGATTCCTATTCGATGGTCAAACTCGACGGAGATCCGGATCTTGAGCATATCGCAAAGGCTTACGGATTCGATTATCTCAGACTTGAAAATATGAAGGATTCCAAAGCGGTCATCAAGAAATTCCTCAATGATAAAAAGAATGTTCTTCTTGAGTGCATCGTAGATCCCAAGGATGTTGTAAAGCCCGAGTAAGTAAACGCAGGATCACGAATATATACCTGATTGATAAGCCGCGGGGGCGGCGAAGAAGAGGCTTATATGAAAGATAAAAGAATCTATTCCGTAAATGTTGAAAACAGAGCCGGTGTGCTGAGCAAGGTCAGCGGACTCTTTTCCCGCAGAAATTTTAATATCGATTCTCTTGCCGTAGGTGAGACAGACGATCCTACCGTTTCTTCCATGACGATCGTTTCATCCGGTGATGAGAGAACTCTTGAACAGATCGAAAAGCAGCTCAACAAAAAGCTTGATGTCATTAAGGTCAAAACCTTCAGCGAGTCCCAGTGCGTTTCAAGGGAACTCATGCTTATGAAGGTTAAATACAACAAAAATAACCGTCAGGAGATCATGGAGATCTGTGATGTGATGAAAGCAGAGATTGTTGACCTGAGCCTTCATTATATGATGATCCAGATCTGTGCTTCTCCCGAACGTATCAAACTCCTTCTTGAGATGTTCAAGAGCGTTTCCATAGTCGAAGTCGCCCGCACAGGAACCCTTGCCCTTGCAAAATGTTCCGAGAACGAGACTAACTGATCTTTTTCCATCAATGAAAAAATCTGTTTTGAGAAAACTTATAATTCTTTTGAGTGCACCGGTGATCGGATTGGTTCTGCTGATCCTGGTGCACCTTTTGCCGACCGGTAAGATGTTTGAGCATGTTTACTGGTCGCTCGATACTATTGTTCCCGAATTCGAAGACGAAACTGTGGTCAACGGATACAGGGCTACACTCACAGGGAATTTCACTGATTGCATAATGCTGCTTCATGCGATCTACGATCATCCGGATCATTCGGTCGTTGAACAGTCCCTTATGATGTACAGACCCGAGTTTCTGGACGATCCTTCATATCCCGACGGATGGCAGCCCGGAAATTCCCTTGTCGATTATGTTGCCAATAACAATATAAACAGAGAAGTCAGCTACGGAAGATACTGGCACGGTTATCTTATCTTTTTGAAGCCTTTGCTCCTTTTCACAAGTTTCGGTTCTCTGAGGCTGTTCTTTTCTGCGTTCCAGCTTATACTGCTCTGTTTGATAATTATTGAGCTGACTTCAAAGGGTATGAAAAGAGAAGCGTGGGCTTTTCTTATATCCGTTCCCTTTATGTTTTTCTTCAGTACCTTTGCTTCGTTATCCCTGAGCGTCTGTTTTTATCTTGTGATCTTTTCTCTTTTTGTGATGATAAAGTTCTGGGATAAACTCGAAGAAAAGAAGCTCTTCTTTGAAATGTTTCTTATCTTCGGAATTTTGACTTCATATTTTGATTTCCTTACATATCCCCTTGTATCCCTCGGATATCCGCTCGTCTTTTATGCTTACAGGAAGATCTCCCGGGCACCTTCCGGGGAAAAGAATAATTTTCTTTTCTTTTCAATACTCCTTAACAGCGCAGCCTGGTTTATAGGTTACGGATATATGTGGATGTCCAAATGGCTCATCGGAGGGCTCCTTGGATATAAGGGACTTATCGGAAATGCATTTACAACCGTAAATACCAGGCTTCAGAGTGCCGAAAGTCTGAACAGGGTGAGTGGTTTCTTCAGAGTCATCGGATTGAACCTGAAACCTTATCTTAATTGGGGATTTTTCATTTATATCGGGATCATCTGCCTGGCAGTACTTGCAGGGATTATACTTGATCGCAAGAACGGTATCGGCCTTAAAATGGTATCATCCAACATCAAAAATGCGTGGATACTGCTGTTTATAGCCCTTTATCCTTTCGTTTGGTTCGCGGCTCTTGAGAATCATTCGGAACAGCACTGGATCTATACCTGCAGGATTTTTGCGATCACCGTATTTGCCTTATCGACATTTGCGGTCAGCATCACAGAAAACCGCACCAAATAATTGAGTTTTTAGGGTCTATAAAGTTGACATTACTATAGTAAAGCGGTAAAGTATTTAAAGTTACGGCTTTACATTATTTTTGAAGGAAAAATATATGCAGAAAGTAGTTCTTCAGCTTCTTGCTGACAACAATTCGGGAGTTCTGAGCAGGATCTCCGGTCTTTTTTCCAGAAGAGGATATAATATCGAGAGCATTACTGCAGGTGTTACCGCAGATCCCAAGTATTCAAGGATCACCATCGTAACCTGCGGGGATGAAGAGATAATCGAGCAGATTGAAAAGCAGGTCGCAAAGCTCGAGGATGTAAGGGATGTGAAAGAACTTCCCGGAGATTCATCCGTTCATCGTGAGCTCTGCCTTATCAAGGTGCGTACCGCTCCTTCAGAAAGAGAGAATATGGTATCCCTCGCGGGAATATTCAGAGGAAGCATAATCGATGTAGGACCCGATTCAGTTATCATAGAGATCACGGGAACCACTTCAAAGGTTGATGCATTCATAAATCTTCTCGACGGTCATGAGATCCTTGAAGTTGCACGTACGGGAATCGCCGGACTTTCAAGAGGTTCCGAGAATGTCACTTATCTGCCCTAACGCAGTTTAAGATAAAGCCAATTAATCAACGGAGGTATTATTTTATGGCTAACAAGATTTTTTATCAGGAAGATTGTAACCTTTCCCTTCTCGAGGGCAAGACCATTGCCATTATCGGATACGGCAGCCAGGGTCATGCTCATGCTCTTAATCTTAAGGAATCCGGATGCAAGGTCATTATCGGTCTTTATGAGGGTTCTAAGAGCTGGAACAGAGCAGTAGAGCAGGGTTTTGAAGTCTTTACCGCAGCTGAAGCTGCCAAGAAGGCTGATATTATCATGATCCTCATCAATGACGAGCTTCAGGCTGATATGTACAAGAAGGACATCGCTCCCAATCTTGCTCCCGGAAATATGCTCATGTTCGCACACGGCTTCAACATCCACTTCGGATGCATTAAGCCCCCTGCAGACGTTGATGTTACCATGATCGCTCCCAAGGCTCCCGGACACACCGTAAGAAGTGAGTACCAGGCAGGAAAGGGAACCCCTTGCCTCATCGCTGTATATCAGGATGCAACCGGCAGGGCATGGGATATGGCTAAGGCTTATGGACTCGGAATCGGCGGAGCTCGTGCAGGACTTCTTGAGACCACCTTCAGAACCGAGACCGAGACCGACCTCTTCGGTGAGCAGGCTGTCCTTTGCGGCGGTGTTTGCGCTCTTATGCAGGCTGGATTTGAGACTCTTGTTGAAGCAGGCTACGATCCCAGGAACGCATACTTTGAGTGCATCCACGAGATGAAGCTCATCGTTGACCTTATCTATCAGTCAGGCTTTGCAGGAATGAGATATTCCATCTCCAATACCGCTGAGTACGGCGATTACATTACCGGTCCCAAGATTGTTACCGAGGATACCAAGAAGGCTATGAAGAAGATCCTTTCCGATATCCAGGACGGAACCTTCGCATCAGAGTTCCTTCAGGAGATGAGCCCCGCAGGACGTCAGGTACACTTCCAGGCTATGAGAAAGCTTGCTGCAGAGCACCAGTCAGAGAAGGTTGGTGAGGAAGTAAGAAAGCTTTACAGCTGGAATAACGAAGCTGATAAGTTCATCAACAACTAATATTTCTCAGCATACACACCGGGATGCCGATCATGGTATCCCGGCTTTTTTATTTCGGTTGATTATGTGATAAAATGATTCTCATGAAAAGAAAAAGCGTAGAACCCATATATTCGATGTGTGTACAGCCCTCGTTCATTATCGGAACCTATAATGAAGACGGGTCATGTAATTTCGCACCCATAACATGGGTGAGCGCCACTTGTAAGGGCGGAGACGATTACATGCTTGTCATCAGTATGTACGGCTCCAAGAGAACAAGGGAAAACGTCATAAGGAACCGAATGTTCAGTGCAAATCTGGTCAATACATCGATGCTTCCTCTAATGGATTATTTCGGAACCAAGCATTCTGTTGACGAACACGTACAGGAACCCGAATATGGTGTAAGCTGTGGTGAAGTGCTTGATGTACCCACGCTTGATGACAGTCCCTGGGTTTATGAATGTGAGGTTGCAAAAGCAGTGGAAGCGGGAGAGTCCGTTACATTCTTTTGTCCGATACGCAATATCCAGATGGATGAGAAATTAAACTGTACAGATACCTTTGATGTCGATCTGACCGTTCTCGATCCCGTGATCTATTCGGGAAGATATCACAGTCTGGGAAGAAGCCTCGGTAAGATCGGTGATTTCAGAGAGAAGACTATGGAAAAGTCTGAGGAGAGGGAAGAGATCCTCTCTAAATTTCATTTGCATAGAATGCTCATGTTCATACTGGCCGGAATTGCTCTGTTGCTCTGTTTCATAGGCGGAATGGTTGCTGTACACGATATAACAATTCTTGTTATCGGCGGCATCCTGTTTTTGGCATCTGTCTTATATGGATTTTTCAGCGGTGCCATGTTCTGTCCGTTCTGCGGTCAGATAATCAGCAGGCAGGGCTTCGGGGAACATTGCAAATACTGCGGAGAGAAGATCTTTTGATTCATTTGCATATATCATTTAAACATAACAAAAACAGCCGGGAAGCATATCCTTCCCGGCTGTTGATTTATTTATCTGTTATTGTGCAGCGGATATTTTTTTGAACGCTTTTGCTGTTTTGAATATATAAACAAATTTGATTATATCGATAATGATGATACCGATCACCGATACAAACATAACCAGAACTCCGATTATGGGTGCAAGGAATATCAATAAAACGGATGAAACTATTCCGATCATCATCCATTTATACCATTTCCAAAGATCGGCCCATTTAGCGGCAAGCATATTATCTACTCCCATAAGCGTATCGGAAGTTGCGTTAAAGAAATGATAACCCTCAACGATCATTGCGATATAGCATACGAGTGAGATAAGTACAAACCATGTGGGAGTATCATCCCTGAATGCCAGTGTCTCGATAAAATGATAAATTGCATTGATGATCGCGCAGATTCCGGCTATGGAGTAACGTTCGTGAACTTTGGACAGTCGGAACAGAACGAGCGCGTAGAGGATCGCGAATATTCCGTCCATTATCGAACATATCTCATAAAATGCCGGAAAATGCTCGTGTACAAAGTTGCTCGTAAATACAAAAGTACAATTGGAAATGATCATAAACACAAATAAGATCATGAACCATTTGCCCATGACGGGAGCATATTCGGAAATGTATGCTTTTTCTTCCGCTTCGGCTTTGATCTTTTCAATTCTGAATTCGGGCTGACTGACACGGGATTTCCAGTTCGCGCAATCTGTCTTAAGCCCGCATGATGCACATTCGGAATGACCCTTTTCCCTGCAGCATATCGCGATGGGACAGTCACCTTTGATCGGCATTCCGGGACCGTTCATGCATCCCGGACAGTTAAGTTCTTCTTTTGCTTTACAGTTGGTACAGCTTTTTCCGCAATAAGTCTCTGCCATTTTTTCTCCTCACAAAATTCCATATACGTTGTTAATGTATACTTCGTTTCATATATACTATATCAATATACGAAAAACCGTTTTCTTTTGCAATATTTATACAAAACATACTGTTTATGGTAAAATATCCATGTTTTGCGAAATACTCTGTTTTGGTGAATTTCTGATATAAAAAGGGACTTATGCCTGACAAAGAACTTAAAAATTCCATATTCGGAAAATTATGTAATAATCCCGAAAAGGTTTACATAATATTAACAGTTTTCTGGATATCAGTCTGTGCAATTGCGTATCTGTTTCTCTGCACAAGTCCCGTTTGCGGTTATGATGAAAGCTATACCGTATCGATGATCTCTCATTCTTTTTCAGATATCGTCAGGATCACATCCATGGATGTGCATTCACCGATGTATTATTTCCTCGTGCGGATCTTTTCATTTCTTCCCGGTATAGATCCCATACATGCTCCGAAACTGTTTTCATATCTGTGTACGATCCTTTTCCTGATGATCACATCACTTTTTGCCGGAAAAAAGTACGGCAGAAGAGCGGCTTTCTTTACTGTTTTTATTGCTTCCGTTTCTCCTATGATGATCAATCAGGTATGCAACGGCCGTATGTATGCACCGGGACTGCTTTTCTTCTCTGCAGCCCTGTATGAAGCATGTTTGCTGTGGGAAGAGATCAGTGCAAAAAGAGTAATTGCATTTATGGTTTCATCCGTCATAACCGTCTGGCTGCAACATGTTTTCATGACAATGACAGTGATGCTGTTCATCATTTTTATTGTTTCGGCTCTTGTTAAGAAAGAATATAAAAGATTCCGGACATATCTGTTTTCAGGTATGATCACGGGTGCATCCTTTATTCCCTGGCTCCTTGTTATGATAAGGCAGTTTTCCAACAAGAATTCAAGCGGTTCGGTGATGCATCCTCTGTCCGATGTTTCCTGGTATAAAGAATATTTCAGATTCTGGAAGGATGAGCTCTTTACAACGGACTTTTATGTGAACGGATATATGATCCGTTTCTGGATAGTTATGTTTCTGCTGATGGTCATTGGTCTGATGATTTACATCAGGAAGAATAAAAATGACCTGTTGCCGTTGCTCGGACCCGTTCTTATGCTTCTTACATTCCTTACGACCGGAATGCTTCTTGTAATGTATAGCGGACAGTTCTATGCAAGATACGCATTTCCCGCATTTTCCGGAATATGGCTCTGTATGGGCGTTCTTCTTGCATATGATCCGTTTGAAAAGAAAGCTTTAAATGCTGCATTCGGAATTTTCAGGGTAATTCTTTTGCTTATCGCACTGTGTTTCGGCATTATGACATTCTCGGGTCAGAAAGCGGGACTTTCCGTAAGCGGAATAGATGATTACCTTGCATGTATGGATGAAGTTTCCGAGGGAGATGCCGTCATGTTCTCTGATACATGGTCATCGCTTCTGCAGATATATGACCCCGATGAAGAATATTGGATATACGGATTTAATCCCGACGGGATGCCTTATGACTATAAAGGGGTATATACAAACAGCGAACAGATGGATGCTTATAAACGTGTCTGGCTGATCGGAAACGATATGATACAGATGAATTCGATGGGAGAAGGTTATACCGTGAAAAAAACCGTGGAATTCAACCATCATTCTTATCATTTTATTGTAAAACTATACGAAAAAAGCTAAAATTAATCCTATATGTACGGAGGTAAAAATATATGGGAATGACAATGACTCAAAAGATCCTGGCACGTGCCGCAGGACAGGAATCCGTTAAAGCGGGAGACCTGATCATGGCCAAGCTCGATCTGGTACTCGGAAACGACATCACCAGCCCCGTAGCCATTCATGAGATTGAAAAGATGAAGGTGGACGGAGTTTTTGATAAGGACAAGATCGCACTTGTTCCCGATCACTTTGTGCCCAACAAGGACATCAAGTCCGCCGAGCACTGCAAGTGCGTAAGGGAATTCGCAAGAAGAAATGAGATCACCAATTACTTCGAAGTCGGTGAGATGGGTATCGAACATGCGCTCCTTCCCGAGAAAGGTCTTACCGTTCCCGGAGATGTCATCATCGGAGCCGATTCACACACATGTACCTACGGAGCACTCGGTGCTTTCTCAACAGGCGTGGGTTCAACCGATATGGCTGCAGGTATGGCAACAGGACAGGCATGGTTCAAGGTTCCTTCAGCTATCAAGTTTAATCTTACCGGATCTCTTCCGAAGGATATCAGCGGTAAGGATCTTATACTTCATATAATCGGAATGATCGGAGTTGACGGTGCTCTTTATAAGTCAATGGAATTCACCGGTCCCGGTGTCGCATCACTTTCGATGGATGACAGATTCACGATCGCTAATATGGCTATCGAAGCCGGCGGAAAGAACGGAATTTTCCCTGTTGACGACAAGACCATCGAATATCTTAACGAACACGCAACAAGGAAATATACCGCATTTGAAGCTGATGAGGATGCCGAGTACGATCAGGTTATCGATATCAACCTCTCCGAGCTTAAGGCAACCGTTTCATTCCCTCACCTTCCCGAAAATACCCATACCATCGATGAGATACACAGGGACGGAGATATTAAGATTGACCAGGTTGTCATCGGTTCATGTACAAACGGACGTATCTCCGATATGAGGATCGCCGCAGATATCCTTAAGGGCAAGCATATCGCAAAGGGTATCAGGGTCATCGTTATTCCCGCTACCCAGGCAGTTTATATGCAATGCCTTGAAGAGGGGCTTCTCAAGATCTTCATCGAATCCGGATGTGTAGTTTCGACACCTACCTGCGGTCCCTGCCTCGGAGGTTATATGGGAGTTCTTGCACAGGGTGAGAGATGTGTTTCCACCACAAACAGGAACTTCGTCGGACGTATGGGACATGTTGAATCTGAAATCTATCTTGCGTCACCCGCCGTTGCTGCCGCAAGTGCATTAAAGGGTATCATTGCATGCCCTGCAGATCTGTGATCAAAGGAGACATAAATAATGGATAACGCTAAAGGCAGAGTATTTAAATACGGTGACAATGTAGACACCGATGTAATAATCCCCGCAAGATACCTTAATTCTTCCGATCCCGCAGAGCTTGCAACACACTGCATGGAGGATATAGATAAGGATTTCACGAAGAAAGTGGCAAAAGGAGATATCATCGTAGCTGCGAAGAATTTCGGATGCGGATCTTCAAGAGAGCATGCACCGATCTCCATCAAGGCATCGGGTGTATCCTGCGTAATTGCGGAAACCTTCGCAAGGATCTTTTACCGCAATGCCATCAATATCGGACTTCCCATTATCGAGTGCCCGGAAGCATCAAAGAATATCGATGCGGGTGATGAGGTTGAGATCGATTTTAATACCGGCATCATTACCGATATCACCAAGGGAACTTCCTATCAGGGACAGGCATTCCCCGAGTTCATGCAGAAGCTTATTGCGGCAGGCGGACTTGTTAATTTCATAAATGAAGGAAAATAATCTAAGTGTTTGCGTTTGTTGAAGGTATCCTCGATCTGCTCGAAGCCGATATGTGTGTTGTCGATATCGGAGGACTGGGTATCAATGTGAACATCACTTCAAGATGCTCCATGGAGATGGGATCGGTCGGGGATCATGTCAAACTGTATACCTACACCCAGGTAGCTGAGGACACATTTCAGCTTTACGGTTTTTCTGACCGTGATGAGCTTGATATGTTCAAAAAGCTGATCTCGGTTTCGGGAGTCGGTCCCAAGAGTGCTTTGTCACTTCTTTCCGTAATGGATGCCGATTCGGTAAGATATGCCGTGATCAGTGACGATATCAAGGCTCTTTCCAAGGCTAAGGGCATCTCGGCCAAGACGGCAGGTAAGATCATCATAGAGCTCAAAGGCAAGGTTGATCTGTCTGATGAAAGTCTTGCTTCCAAGTATGCATCCGGTCACAAGCCCGTCATCAAGGCGGATCTTGGCGGAGAGGAAGCCGATGCTCTCGCGGCACTTGTTTCACTCGGTTATTCAGAAACCGAAAGCACGAAAGCAATCCTCGCCTTAGACGGACATGAAAAGCTTGATTCCGGTTCTCTTTTGTCCCTTGCTCTTAAGACTCTTTACGGAAAATAATCTGTATGCCCAGAAGTATTGAAACCAATATCACAAATGAAGACAAGCCCGTAGAGCATTCCCTGCGCCCCACAAGGCTTAAGGAATATATCGGACAGGAAGCTATCAAGGAAAGGCTTATCATCCAGATAGAGGCTGCCAAGGCGAGGGGAGAGGCGCTTGACCATATCCTTTTGTACGGACCTCCCGGACTCGGCAAGACAACTCTTGCAGGCATCATATCCAATGAGATGGGAACCCATATCAGGATCACATCGGGTCCCGCGATCGAGAAGCCCTCTGAAATGGCGGCTATCCTAAATTCCCTGCAGGAAAGGGATATGCTCTTTATAGATGAGATCCACAGACTTAACCGTCAGGTTGAAGAGGTTCTGTATCCCGCGATGGAGGATTTTGCAATCGATGTGATGATCGGTAAGGATTCATCATCATCTGCAAGAAGCGTAAGACTTCCTTTACCTCATTTTACACTTATCGGTGCGACCACAAGGGCAGATATGCTCACAGCTCCTTTAAGGGACAGATTCGGTGAACAGTTCCATATGGAGTTCTATACTCCCGAAGAGCTTGCTGAGGTTCTTATGTTCTCATCGGGCAAGCTTTCCGTTGAGACCAAAAAAGATGCTGCGCTTGAGCTTGCAAAAAGAAGCCGCGGAACTCCCCGTATAGCAAACAGGATGCTCAAGCGTGTCAGGGATTATGCACTTGTCAGATATGACGGCATCATCACTAAGGATATTGCGATCGAAGCCATGGATCTTATGTCCATAGATAAGGTCGGACTCGATAATACCGACAGAAAGATCCTTGAAACGATAATTAAGAAATTTGACGGCGGTCCTGTCGGTCTCGATACGCTCGCGGCAGCTACAGGAGAGGATGCCGGAACCATAGAAGATGTATATGAGCCTTACCTTCTCAAGAACGGATTCATCATGCGTACTCCCAAGGGAAGAGTCGTGACCGATCTTGCCAGGGATCATCTTGATATGTGGCTCACCTGATATTTGAAAAGTTAAGCCCGTTTAGTATATACTGATTAAGAGCATTTAATGCATCAACTCTCGGAGCGGAGGGAAATATGGCTGACGTTAACGAAACACAGGTAATCATCGCAGGAAAGGTCCTTACTCTTACAGGATATGAGACTGCGGAATACACCCAGAAGGTTGCCAATTACATCAATAAGAAGATGGAAGAGTGCAGAAATGCCGTTTCCTTCAGATCCCAGAACAAAGAGACCCAGATGCTCCTTGTTGCTCTTAATATCGCCGACGATTACATGAAGATTAATGAGAAGCTCACCGAAAATGAGCAGCTCATCAAGGACAAGGATACCGAGATCTATAATCTCAAGCATGATATCATCACCATCCAGGGCAGACTTGATAAGGCTGATGACCAGGTGAGAACTCTTCAGGACAAGATGGCTGAAAGCTCCAAGAAGCTCATTCAGCTCGATGCAAAGCTCCGTACCAAGGATAAATCATCCAAGAATTCCGACAAGGATGAGGAGCGTGCTTCAAAGTCCGAAACCAAGGCGGAAGTTAAGCCTGAATCCAAACCTGAGCCTAAAGCAGAACCCAAGCCCGAGCCTAAGGCCGAAGCTCCTAAGACTGAGAGTAAGCCTGAGCCAGCAAAGCCCGAGGCTCCCAAGGTTGAGAATAAACCTGAGCCCGCAAAACCCGAGGCTCCCAAGACCGAAAACAAGCCTGAGCCTAAAGCAGAGCCTAAACCCGAAGACAAAACCGAAGCTCCCAAGCCTGAGGACAAGCCTTCACCCGCAAAAGCGGAAGATGCTTCGAAGCCCCAGTCCGGTGTAGGTCTCAGATCCATCCCCGGTGATAAGGACAAGCCCATTCCTTTCCCTTATAAGAAATGACAGATCACCTTTATCCGAAAAAGAATAAAGAAATTGAGCTCCTTGCGCCTGCAGGCAGCAAGGAGTCTTTTTATGCCGGGATCAGGGCCGGTGCCGATGCCGTTTATATGGCTTACGAAAAGTTCGGTGCCCGTGCATATGCCGGTAATTTCGGTCCCGATGACCTGACCGAGTGTATTGAATTTGCCCATCTTTACGGAAAGAAAGTATATCTGACCGTTAATACCCTTGTAAAAGAAAAAGAATTCGCAGAGCTTGAAGAATTTGCTTCTTCAGGAATTCCATCGATGTCGGACGGGCTTATAATTCAGGATCTCGGAGTGGCTTCTTTTTTCAGGGAAAAGTTTCCGCTGATTCCTCTTCATGCAAGTACTCAGATGTCTGTAACGGGACCGAAGGGTGCAGGCTTTTTAAAGGACAGAGGTTTTTCACGTATAGTTCCTGCAAGAGAGCTTTCCTTTGAGGAGATCAGGGATATATATGATGAGACAGGCATGGAGATAGAATGCTTCATCCATGGTGCTATGTGCTACAGCTTTTCCGGGCAGTGTCTCTTTTCATCTGTTCTCGGCGGCAGGAGCGGAAACCGCGGAAGATGTGCGCAGCCCTGCAGATTAAGTTACAGGATCGCAGGTTCACCTAAGGATACCGAAACCTATCCCCTCAGTCTCAAGGATATGTGCACGCTTGAGATACTTCCGGAGATACTTGATGCGGGAGTCTGTTCCCTCAAGGTTGAAGGCAGGATGAAACCTGCGGAATATGTCAGCGGTGTTATCTCGATCTACAGAAAATATCTCGACCTGTACTTATCCGGAAATGAATACCGCATCGAAAAAGAAGACCTGAAGACCTTATCCGGACTATATGTCAGGGGTGACCTTTCGCACGGTTATTATGACAGACATAATTCCCGGGATATGGTCACTGTGACCAGCCACGGATACAACGGATCGGATAAAGAAAGATACGAAGTTTCAGCGGGTGATGTTGCGGAAAATAAATATGTACCGAAGATCAAGGTCTCTTTTGACGCTGACTTTCATATCGGAAAAGAAGCAGAACTAAAAGCATACGCCGAGACTGCGGACGGAAGAAAAGCCGAATCTGTCGCTACGGGTGAAGATGTTCAGAAGGCGATGAAGGCATCCGTTTCTGCGGATGATGTAAAAAAGTCTCTGAAAAAGCTCGGGAATACTCCGTTTGTTACTGACGATGAGCATATAAATATCGATATCGAGGAAGGCATTTTCTACTCACTCAAGGGTATCAATGAACTGAGACGAACCGTTCTTGAGGGTCTTAAGGATAAGCTTAAGTCAGCTCCGGTACAAAATGAATATTTATACTATTGCGGAGGCATGTCTTTGCCTTTTCCGGGTCAGGGTGTTTCCTTTACGGGAATCTCTTTTCTTGTCAGGAACAAAGATCAGCTGTATGCCGTCTCGGATAAAACCGATATCCTTAAGTCATCTGATGTATCAAGGATCTATTTTGAGGAGGTTTTCTTTTCCGGTGAAAACAGCGTACGGATCATCGATGAAATAAAAAAGGAAACCGGAATACCTGTTTTTTGCGCATGCTCATTTATCAGAAGAAAAGAAGATGATATCAGCTTTATAAACAGATATATGGATTCCGGACTTATAGACGGTCTTCTTGTCAGAAATCTTGAAGACCTTGCATTTTTTGGAGATAATACGGATGTCCGTATCATCTCGGATTTCGGTCTGTATACCTGGAATACACGTGCGGTCAATGAATTTGACCGATATGCCTCCGGATGTACGCTGCCTCTTGAGCTTTCCAATGCTGAATGCAGGGACCTTGTCAAAGAATCCGGTTTATACTGTGAGAGGGTCGTTTACGGCAGGGCCCCTCTTATGATCACAGCCAATTGCGTAAGAAAAACTCTTAAATCTTGTACCAAAAACAGCGGATTTGAGACTATAATAGACAGAAAGGGAATTCCGTTCCCCGTATTTGCCGATTGCGACCATTGTTTAAATGTTATATATAATTCGGTTCCGTTGACCCTTAAAGATTCGAACGATGTCTGTAAGAGGATCGAGTTTACGACCGAAGGAAGGGATGAGTGCGTTAAGCTCATAGAGCTCTATGCCAAGGGCGGCATACCCGAGGGTGCACATACATCCGGATGGGCCGAAAGACCCGTTATGTAAGGTAATATAAGTGCAGATCACACTGAAGTTTTATGTAATAGAATTATCGAAGTATGTGATCACTGTTTTTATGCTTTTGTATACGACGCTTGCCGTTGTGTGTAATTTCTCGCAAAAGAAAAAACTGGTGTCGGTACTTACTTCCGTTCAGAGCGGGCTGATGCTGCTCCTTCTTTTTCTGTGTTTTCTTGATATGACATTTGTTTCGGGAAGGGAAGAGTATCTGTATCTCTTTGCTTTTATCACGCTCTTTCTTTTCTTTATGATCACGATCGTATCGATCATATACGATAAATCCGACAGGATACTTCTCAATAATATGGCACTTCTTTCAGGCATGGGTCTTTGTATAGTATCCAGGCTTTCTTTTGCCAAAGCATTCAGGCAATACATAATCACGCTATTATCGTTCGCGGTATGTCTTGCGATACCTTTCCTTATAGACAGGCTCAGATTCTTCAGAAAGCTTCTCTGGCTGTATGCCGCTTCCGGTATAATCATTCTTTCGCTTGTTCTTCTTACCGGAAGGAAAACTCACGGAGCATTCATTACGTATACCATCAAAGGCTTTACTTTCCAGCCCTCCGAATTTGTTAAGATCATTTTCCTGTTTTTCCTCGCTGCACTTTTGTACAAATACAATTCGTTCAAATGGATACTCATATCTGCCGTGATATCGGGTATTTATGTCATTATACTGGTGCTTTCGAAGGACCTTGGAAGTGCACTGATCTTTTTCGTCGCATATGTGATGATAGTTGTAATGTCCACCCACAATTATCTCTATCTGTTGAGCGGTCTCGTCGGAGGGGCCGCAGCCAGCATAGTCGCATACAGGATGTTCGATCATGTCAAGGTAAGGGTCGTGGCATTCCTTGATCCCTGGACATATATCGACGATCAGGCTTATCAGATAACACAGTCGCTTTTTGCGATAAGCTCGGGAGGATGGTTCGGTAACGGTCTTATGCAGGGAAGACCTTCGGATATACCTTTTGTTGACCAGGATCTTGTTTTTTCCGCGGTCTGTGAGGAATTCGGTCTTCTTTTTGCGATATGCCTGCTTGTTATCTGCTTATGCTGTTTCTGCAGGATGATGATACTTTCCGCATCGATAGCCGACAAATTCTATCAGACGGTAGTTTACGGTATCGGGATCATGTATATCTTCCAGGTTTTCCTTACCGTCGGCGGCGGAACCAAATTCATTCCCCTGACCGGCGTGACGCTTCCTTTCATTAGTTCCGGAGGAAGCTCAGTCATGACGACATACATAATGTTCTTCATTGTGCAGGGAATAGTTATCAAATCAAGAAATTATGAAGCAAGAGTGGAAAGAAAAACTTAAGGACTTTCATCCCTTTAAGAAATACAGGGAAAGTTCGCCCAGATTTAAATCCATGGTACTTATCAATGTATCCATGTTTATTTTCTGCGGTCTGTTTTTCTTTATGATCGTTTACCTGTCTGTATTCGTATCGACATCCACCATCGATCTGTATAACAACAGCTACAATAACAGGGAAGAGATCCAGATAAAGAATGTCTGCCGCGGAACTATCTATTCGTCCGACGGTGAAGTACTTGCAGAGACAAGATACGATGAGAACGGAAATGAATTCAGATATTATCCTTATGGTTCGATGTTTGCACATGCCGTCGGTTATTCCGTGAACGGAAGAATGGGAATAGAGCATGATGCGAACTATTATCTGATGCATACCGGTGCAAGTCTTTCCGAAAGGGTCAATAACGATCTTGAAAATGTAAAGAATCCCGGATTTGATGTAAACAGTACCCTGAGTGTCGATCTTCAGAAGGTTGCCGATGATTATCTGGGGCTTTATAACGGTGCCGTTATCGTAAGTGAAGCTAAGACCGGAAGAATACTCGTAATGCTTTCGCATCCGGATTTCAATCCCGGAACCATCTGCGAAGACTGGGAAACCATCACCACGACTCCCGGAGGTTCACAGCTTGTAAACCGTGCAACCCAGGGTCTTTATCCTCCCGGATCTACTTTCAAGATCATCACTGCTCTCGAATATTACAGGGAACATCCTAATGACTGGCAGGATTACAACTATGTCTGTAACGGTCATATCGAACATGACAATTACAGGGTAAGCTGTATTTACGGAAGCGTGCACGGTGAACTTGATCTCAAGGGGTCCTTTGCAAGATCCTGTAATTCGTCATTTGTAAATATCGGGCTTTCACTTGACCGTGATGACTGGTCGAATACGATGGAAGATCTGTATTTCAATTCTCCCCTTCCCACGGGTCTTCTTTCCAATACGAGCAGGGCATATATCGGTACGGGTTCGACCGATTATGATATCATGCAGACCGCGATCGGACAGGGTAAGACCCTGATGACGCCATTACATCTGAACATGATCACACAGGCCATTGCAAACGGCGGAGTGATGATGCGTCCTTATATGATCGATTCGATAACGGATGAAAACGGAAAAGTGATCAGAAGTTATCAGCCCGACTCTGTAGGCAGGGTAATGTCGGAAGAGGAAGCGGAGTTTTTGAATGAACTGATGAGAGCTGTTGTTACAGACGGAACGGCCAAGGTTCTTAACAATGATTCCTATACCGTTGCAGGTAAGACCGGTACCGCAGAGTTTGCCGAGGATATCAACGAATCCCATGCGTGGTTTACCGCATTTGCTCCCGCCGATGATCCCGAGATCTGTGTGACCATCATAATAGAAAAAGCGGGGACAGGCGTAGAGTACGCTGTCCCCCTGGCTAAACGTATATTTGATGCATACTTTGCGGCAAAATGATTAGATCAGTTTGACGATCTCCAGATCTTTCTTTTCCGCGAGGTTGATTATCATATTCCCTGCATTTCTCAGCATGGGTCTTGAATAAGAATTCTTGTTGATCAGCATTACTTCCCATTCTGTTCCGTCATTAAGCTGGACTATAGTGCCGATCTGTGCTTCGGATATCCTTTCGATAAGAGGCATGAGGATCGATGTGTCGTATTTGACCAGATCCCTTTCGAGTGCTCCGATTATCTGAAGGGGCGTGAAAGCGGGCCTGAAGGTTCTCGGGGAAGCCATTGCAATATATGTGTCGACTATCGCAAGGTATTTTGCGTATTCATTTATCTTATCCCCGGTAAGTCCTACGGGATATCCGGTTCCGTCCATCTTCTCATGATGCATCAGAATACATTTCTTAATGTCATCCAGAAGAGCGGTATCGTTCATTACAAGCTGGTAGCCGAGAAGCGTATGCTGTTTGACCATTTCATATTCGGCTTCGCTGAGCTTTCCGGGCTTCCAGAGTATATCGTGGGGAATCTTCCATTTTCCGATATCGTAATAGAATCCGCAGAGAATGAGGGTTCTTTTTTTATCCTCGGGAAGTGTGAGCCAGTTGGCGAATGCCCCGCAGAGCAGTGCAGCGTTGAAGGACTGCGTGTAGGTCAGCTCGTCTTCGTTGGGCATCATATTGTAAATGAAATCAAGAAGCTGCTTCTCGGATTTTACGGTCGAATAGCAGTCATTGAAGATGTCTATGAGGTTCTGGTTGGGGATGGAGAATTTGGTTCCGAGATAAGAGAGCATGACTCCCTTGTACCTGGTCAGGCAGTCATTGTATCTTGACCTGAAGTTTTTGAAATCTTCATCGAACTGGATACGCTCATTATGAGTGGTAGCGTAGTCGACATCCTCCATTATGGTCACTGCCATGATGTCATAGTGATCGAGTCTGTCTATTACAGCCTGTGTAACCTTGGTGCCGGCATTATAAACCACCTTGCCTCCCGATTCAATCGGTTCGCCAAGTTCCATTCCTTCGCATAATTCCATTCTTGATATAGTTTTCATGGGATCCCTCAATAAGAAATATTTTCAAAATGAATTTTAATAATTTATGAAACTGCTGTCAATTCAACTGTGGTAATATATTGCTATGAAATTCATTGACTCTGTATTGAGTAAGATATTCAGAAAAAACATTAATATCGAATATTGCGAAAACCTTTACCTTTCTGACGGATTCACCGAAAAGAAGCTCTCTAAGATCAAAAAGAAGATAGAGCAGGGTAAGGGAAGCGTTGCACTGCTTTTAAAATCGGAAAATAAAGAAGACTGTATTGATATAGTAACCCCCTTCCAGCTGAAGTCCAAGGTATGGGAAGGTAAGTCCCCTGTATGTATCGGTCTGGCATCAGGCAAGGATGATGCAACCGAACTTGTGCAGACCGTCATTAAGGATTGCCTGGAAAAGACAGGGAAGATAGATCTTAAAGAATTTATATGCTCGCTGTGATCCTGAAAATCCTATCTGTTATCGGAATCGTGCTCCTGTGTCTGCTGGGGCTTATTCTTGTTCTTTTATTGCTTGTTCTTGTAATGCCCGTAAAATACCGTATAAAGGCTTCAAAAGAGTCCGAAGGAGAACTTAATGCGGTTTTCAGACTGACTTATTTCTTCCGTATCGTAAGGGCTCTTGCCGTTTATGAGAGTAAGAAAGTCAGTGTTACGGTCAAGGTGCTCCGGTTTAAGCTGTTTTCGATGGAATTTCCCGAAGAAAGCCCTGAATCAGAGTTTTCGGATGAGGAATTTGATTCTTTTCTGGAAGATGAACTTCCGGATGAAGATGATTTTCAGATGGCTACGGGTAATGATGAGCCAGAAGAAGACGAAACGGCCGGAGAAACATCGCCCATTGAATCGGAAGTATCTGACGAGGAGCTTCACAATGACCTTTTCGGGGACGATGAAGAGACATCCGGGGAAAACGAAGATGTCCATTCTGAAGAAGACGAGTCCGGAAACCCGGCTGATACGGATACTGATGAAGAAAGTGCGGATGAAGACGCCGAAGACGGTGATTCCTGTACGGATGAAGGTTCAGACGGCTTTTTTGACAGGATTTCAGGGCTGAAAAAGAAGATAAAATGCAAATACAGGGCATTTTATGATAAAATAGTAAAGGTTCGTTCGGAGATAAGGTATTACAGGAACATTCTTAATTCGAACGAATTCGTATATGCTCTGAGGGTGGTCAAAAAGAGACTTAAGAAGATCCTTAAGCTCATCCTTCCGCGCAGGATCAAATGTGATCTTGTATACGGATTCTCATCACCCGATATGACAGGCAAGGTATACGGGCTTTACTGCCTGATCAGGAAAAGGTTTGTAAAGGGCTCGAGAGTCGTCCCGGATTTTGATAATGCCGTTTTTGAAGGTTTTATAGAGGCAAAGGGACATTTTAACCTGATAAGTATTTTGCATAACCTCGTCTGCATAGTCCTTAACAGGAACTGCAGAAAGATATACAGATCGCTTAAGCATCACAGAAACAGATCAGATCATTCATCGGACAGTGCAAAGGAATCCAAAGAATCCGAAGAAGCTGCCTGATAAAAGAAAGGGACCGTTATGGCCGATAATGACAGAAAAGAAGTAGTAGATTCACTGCTCCAGGGCATGGATACCATTCTTTCATCGAAGACTGTGGTAGGAAATCCCATAGTGGTGGGTGACACGACACTAATACCGCTTGTGGACGTATCCTTCGGACTTGCCGCAGGAAGCGGACATGAGAGCAGGAATTACAATAAGAATTCATCCGGCGGCGGAATGGGTGGTAAAGTCAGCCCCAATGCCGTGATAGTTATCAAGAACGGTACGACCAGACTTCTTTCCGTTAAAAACCAGGATACCATCACCAAGATCATGGATATGGTACCCGAAGTGGTCCACAGATTATCCAAGGATAAGAACGGCGGACCGGATGATGATACTTTAAAGGAAAAGGCTTTTCCTGATGACGATCTTTAAAACAGGGGAATCATGATCGACTTAGAGACAATTGTCCAATGTGAAGATGATGACAGACTGAAAGAGATCAAGATCTTTCTTTTCCAGGAAAACTTGCGTCTATCGGCTGAAAAGCAGAGACTGGAGTCGGAGAGAAAGGAACTCAGGAACCTCCAGGAATCCTTTATGAAGGACAGGGTCAGTTTAAGGGATGAGCTTAATGAACTGAACAGGCGTACATCCCAGGAACGTCAGAGACTTCGTCAGGAGAATCTGTTCTTCGATAAAAAAATGGAGATTCTCAAGGATGGTTTCAGGGCTCTTGAGGAAGACAGACGGAAGTTCGAAAGAGAAAAGGAAGAATTTGATTCTTCGAGAAGACTGTCCATGTCGGATATTTCGGTTCCTGATCTGTCGCATCTTACGGAATCGGATTTCGACTCGATTGCCTGCGTTCTTTTTTCCAATGTCACCAGCTCCCAGATGCTGAGAAAGAGATACAAGGATCTTGTTAAGATCTTTCATCCGGATAATCAGTGCGGAGACGAGAGACTGGTAAGGGCCATCAACAAAGAATATCATCGCAGAAAGGCATAAAAAAAGGACAGGGCATAAACCCTGTCCTTAATTATTCAAAAAATTATGCACGCTCTACAGCGCCGCTGCGAAGGCATCTGGAACATACATGCATTCTCTTGGACTGTCCGTCAACCTTGCACTTTACGCTGAGGACATTGGACTTCCAGATAGCATTGGATCTTCTGTGAGAGTGACTCACATTATTTCCGAAATGTACTCCCTTGCCACAAATATCACACTTAGCCATTATCTCACCTCCCGGCGTTATTTACATAATCAATATACTTTCCGAAAACGCAACATATGTATATTATCAAAGGAAAATCAATAATGCAAGGAATTTTTGAAATTTTGACCCCTTTCGAATATTTATGATATAATCAACCACAGTTTTGCAGTAAAGGAGGATTTATATGAAGAGTTCTTCCATGAATACCCATATGGGAAACATTGTTGTAGATAATGATGTTATTGCTCAGTATGCGGGAAGCGTTGCCATTGAATGCATCGGCATCGTCGGAATGGCCGGAATAAGCGTAAAAGACGGCATTGCCAAGATACTCCGTACTGAAAATCTTTCGAGAGGTATAAATGTCAGGCTTTCATCCGATCATAAGCTGATCCTTGATTTCCATGTGATCGTTGCTTACGGTGTCAGCATCATGACCGTTTCGGAAAACCTTATCGAAAGCGTTAAATATAAGGTAGAAGAGTTTACCGGACTTGACGTCGAGAAGATCAATGTCTTCGTCGAAGGTGTCAGGGTCATCGATTAAGGAGGATTTATCTGTGGCAGTTAAAGAGATTGACGTTAAACTCTTTTCCAGGATGTTTCTTGCGGGAGCCATTTATCTCGACAGGAGCAAAGAAGAGATCAACGAGCTGAATGTTTTCCCTGTACCCGACGGTGATACAGGTACCAATATGACCATGACCATCATGTCCGCAGCCAAGGAAGTAAGGGACCTTGGCGAAGAGACTGATATGAAGTCATTATGCAAGGCTATGAGCGGCGGTTCGCTCAGAGGTGCAAGAGGTAATTCCGGAGTTATTCTTTCACAGCTTCTCAGAGGATTTACCAAGGCCGTAAGGGATGAGCAGATCATCACTGTTCCTCTTTTCGGAGCTGCATGCACCAAGGCTGTTGAAACCGCATATAAGGCCGTTATGAAGCCCACTGAGGGCACCATTCTTACCGTTGCGAGGGGAATGGGTGAGAAGGCAGCTGAGCTTATCGAAGACGGTGCCGATGATTTTGAAGTAATTCTTCCCGCTCTTTATGAGCACGGAAATGCGGTACTTGCACAGACTCCCGAACTTCTTCCCGTTCTCAAGCAGGCAGGGGTTGTCGATTCGGGCGGTGCCGGACTTATGAAGGTTATACAGGGTGCGATCGATCTTTTCTCAGGAAAGGATATCGACCTTACCATATCGGATGATCCCATTGCAAAAGTTGATGATTCAAGACCCGGCAAGGCAGAAGAGGTTCAGAAGAATATCTATCATGCCGAGATGAAGGTTGTTCTTAAGGCTTCCGTTAACGGCAAGATCGAAAGTGATGTAAAGGGTTATCTTGCTTCCATCGGTGAGCTCAAGACATTCAAATTCGAAGGGAAAGAAGTATTCATCGATATCAATACGGACGATCCCGGACTTGTTCTTCAGAAGGCACTTAAATTCGGCATCATGCAGGATGTTAAGATCACCTGCAGACTTGAGCCTTCGAAGGCAGCAACCGCTACCGCTGCGGAAAGTTCCGCGCCCGCGCAGCCCGCAGCTCCCGAACCCAAGGGAGAGCCTTCCGAATTCGGATTTGTAGCTGTAAGTGCAGGTGACGGTCTTGCGGAGATCTTCAGAAGTCTCGGTGTCGACTATGTGATCGAAGGCGGACAGACCATGAATCCTTCAACCGCTGATATTCTTGATGCGGTAGAGAAGGTTAATGCAAAGATTGTGTTTGTTCTTCCGAATAATAAGAACATCATCATGGCTGCAAATCAGGCAAGAGATCTTACTACAGATAAGACCGTTCTTGTAATTCCTACCAAGACCATTCCCCAGGGAATCACCGCTGCGATCAATTTCAGTGCAGGTTCCAGTGCCGATGAAAATGAGCAGGCTATGATCGAAGCAATCGGACTTGTCAAGACCGGTGAGATCACCTATGCGGTAAGAGATACCTCAATCGATGATCATGAGATCAGAAAAGGCGATTATATGGGTATCGGCGACAAGAAGATACTTTCTGTCGGTACCGATATGAATCAGGTCGTTCTTGAGATGATCGGTGAAATGGTGGAGGATTCTTCCGAACTTATCAGCTTATATTTCGGTTCCGATGTTACCGAGGAAGATGCGAATGTTCTCAAGGATCAGATCGCAGAGAAATTCTCTTCGCTGGATGTAGATATCCAGAATGGCGGACAGCCTGTATATTATTACATTGTTTCTGTAGAATAAACCTTATCCCATCATATCAATATGGGCATTAAGTAGTTTGTTTATCTATATTCCACATTATATTATCTGAAAGAAGGTTCATTATGAACCTTCTTTTGATTTTAGGGAAATAAGCAAAATGCTGATAAACGGAAACTCTCCGGTAGAGGATCTGAAAGGCGTCGGACCCAAAACTGCCGGTCTTTTTCATAATCTTGATATCAGAACCCTTGAAGATCTGCTGAGGACTTTTCCGAGATCATATGTTGTCTTCGGAGGCCTTAAGAATATTTCCGACCTTATGTATGATGAGATCGCAGCTGTAAGGGTGAGAGTCGATCTTATCGGAAATATCAGACATGTGA
The DNA here is from genome assembly GCA_017617005.1 of Lachnospiraceae bacterium. GTDB lineage: Bacteria > Bacillota > Clostridia > Lachnospirales > Lachnospiraceae > AC2028. The sequence goes on along the minus strand of JAFZWW010000111.1, from coordinate 50,229 downwards.
AAAACCATATGACCATACTTCCCATAGAAGTAAGTGATGATACCGGCAAGATGGTCATTAAATATTTTAATATGCCCTTTATGGCAAAGGCCGTAAAAAAGGGCGGATATTATATTTTCAGAGGCAGGGTCAAAAAGTCCGGAAATGAGTTCACCCTTGTACAGCCCAGGAAATATGCCATAGATGAATACAGTGAGCTGCAGGGTGCTTATCAGTGCATTTACCCGCTTACAAAAGGGCTAAAGAATACATCCGTATCGAAAGCCGTTAAAAGCGCGCTGGCCAAAGCCGAGTTTTCCGAAGATTATCTTTCGGAAGAGATCAGGAATAAGCTGGGGCTTGTCGAAAACAGAAAAGCATACAGGCTTATCCATGAACCGGAATCTCCCGAAGATATCCGGACCGGAAGAAGAAGACTGGCATTTGATGAACTGTTTTTCTTTATATTGTATCTGAGAAAAAATAAAGATCTTCTTACGGATTCGCCGAATACATGTCCGATGATCGAATCTGCGGAAGTCTCAAGGTTTATCGAAAGGCTTCCATATAAATTGACCGGCGGACAGAAGAAAGCATGTAAGGACATCATCACTGACATTACGGGTCCTTCCGTTATGAACAGACTTATTCAGGGTGATGTCGGAAGCGGTAAGACGATCGTTTCGCTCATCGCACTTCTGAATGCTGTTGCAAACGGTTATCAGGGTGCTCTTATGGCTCCGACTGAAGTACTTGCTGCACAGCATTTTAAGACGGTTTCCGATATGACGGTCCGATACGGTCTTCCTTTTAAACCCGTATTTTTGACAGGCTCCGTCGGGGCTGCCGCAAGGAGAAAAGCTTACGAGGATATTGAATCCGGTGAAGCCAATCTGGTGATCGGAACGCATGCCCTTATCCAGGACAAGGTTATCTATAAAAACTTAGGTCTTGTTGTTACCGATGAACAGCACAGATTCGGCGTAAGACAGAGAGAAGCGCTTGCCGGAAAAGGTGCGGGACCGCATATTCTTGTCATGAGTGCGACTCCGATACCAAGAACCCTTGCGATAGTTCTTTACGGTGACCTGAGCGTCTCAACGATCAAGGATATGCCCGAAGGCAGGAGTCCCATCAAGAGCTGTGTTGTGGGTGAGCATTACAGGCCTACTGCATATAAATTCATTACCGATGAAGTATCCAAAGGGCATCAGATATATATTATCTGTCCTATGGTGGAAGCAACCGATCCCGATTCCGACGATCCCGAGCTTGAAAATGTAGTCGACTACTGCGACAAGCTCAAAGGAATCCTCGGTGACAGATACAGGATCTCGTATCTTCACGGTAAGATGAAATCTGCCGACAAGGACAATATCCTGACCGAATTTGCTTCAGGCAATATTGATATACTCATCTCCACAACGGTAATAGAAGTCGGCATTAATGTTCCGAACGCCACCGTTATGATGATAGAAAATTCGGAGAGGTTCGGACTGTCACAGCTGCATCAGCTGCGCGGAAGAGTAGGGCGCGGATCCGATCAGGGTTATGCGATCTTCATGACCGGTTCGGAAGATGACAAGACCATGGAAAGACTCAGTATACTTGCCAAGACTTCCGATGGTTTTGAGATTGCTTCATATGACCTCAAGACCAGGGGGCCGGGAGAGCTTTTCGGTGTAAGACAGAGCGGAGAGTTTTCTTTTAAAGTGGCTGATGTCTATGCGGATGCAGATCTGCTAAATGCCGCATCGAATCTTGCCGATGAACTTCTTAAAAATGACAGAAGACTTGCAAGCGAGGTAAATCGTCTGATCAGGGAAGAAGCAGAATATTTCGGCAGGAATAATCTGGATTTCAGAACGATCTGAGTTACATAAAATAATAGTTGATATTAATTATGTCAACTATATTACGAGGGAGAAACCATAAATGAGTTCAAAAATAGCAGTTGTTACCGATTCTAATGCTTCAATGACGGTCGCAGAAGGAGAAGAAATCGGTATCAAGGTTATACCCATGCCATTCTTTATCGGCGGCAAGGAATACCTTGACAGCGTTAATCTGACTCAGGAAGAATTCTACGAAAGACTTAAAGGCGGTGAGGAGATTCATACAAGCCAGCCTTCACCCGATGAAGTCATGAAGACCTGGGATAAGCTTCTCGAGGATTATGATGAGATAGTTCATATTCCGATGTCCAGCGGCCTTTCCGGATCCTGCGGTAGTGCTTATCTGCTTGCTCAGCATTATGATGACAAAGTTCAGGTCGTGGATAACCAGAGGATCTCCGTAACCCTCCGTCAATCCTGCCTCGATGCACAGGAACTTATCGCAAAAGGCATGACTGCAAGACAGATCAAGGATGAGCTTGAAAGAGTCAAATTTGAGAGCAGTATCTACATTATGATAGATACACTCGAATATCTAAAAAAGGGCGGAAGGCTCACTCCCGCAGCTGCTGCGATCGGAACCCTTCTCCGTATCAAACCTGTTCTTCAGATACAGGGCGAAAAGCTTGATTCATTTGCCAAGACCCGTACGGTACAGGGTGGCAAAGAGATCATCATGAAGGCTATAAAGAGTGATATGGAGACCAGATTTGGGTGTACAGACAAATGCCATAATGTACACCTTGAGATGGCATACACACACGACCGGGAGGCAGCAGAGCAGTTCAAGAAGGAAGCCGAAGAGTTCTTCCCCGGATATGAGATAACCATGAGACCTCTTTCTCTTTCGATTGCCTGCCATATCGGCCCGGGTGCGCTTGCAATGGCTGTTTCAAAGAAGATCTGATCTCAAAACAACGATTTTCAGGCCGTTTTCCATTAGAAACAATCGTTATTGAATGATATAATTCATATTTATTGACGCATGAAATCCACTAAATGTAGTGGATTTTTTGTTGTACGAAATCTAAATCTATGTTAAAATCACATAGTGCAAAACAACTGTTCGGGGGTTTCACGAGAAACCTTTGTTTTTTCTGCAAGTTAGACTTCAAGAGGGTATTTTATGTCACCGAAAAAAGACAATTATGATGAAAGCAGTATTACGGTACTGGAAGGTCTCGAAGCCGTAAGGGTACGTCCCGGAATGTATATCGGTTCCGTATCCACCAAGGGACTTAATCATCTTATATATGAAATAGTTGATAATTCCGTTGATGAGCATCTTGCCGGATTCTGCGATACGATCAAGGTCACCCTTGAAAAAGACGGATCCTGCACCGTATCCGATAACGGAAGAGGTATCCCCGTAGGACGTCATGAAAAGGGAATTTCGGCTGAAAGACTTGTTCTTACGACTCTTCATGCCGGCGGCAAATTCGACAATAACGCTTACAAAACAAGCGGAGGTCTTCATGGTGTAGGTTCCTCCGTAGTCAATGCGCTTTCTTCGAGATTCGATATCACTGTCAAAAGAGACGGCAACATCTACAAGGACAGCTACGAAAAGGGCGAACCAAAAGTAGAACTGGTTGACGGACTTCTTCCTTCACAGGGTAAGACCCGTGATCACGGCACAACCATAAACTTCCTTCCCGATGACACGATCTTTGACAGGACCAGATTTAAAGAAGATGAAGTAAAGAGCAGACTTCACGAGACCGCGTATCTCAATCCCGGACTTACGATCGAATATAAGGATGACAGAGGGCCGGAGCCTGAGATAGTTTCATACCATGAACCCGAGGGTATCGTCGGTTTCCTTAAGGACCTCAACAAATTAAAGGATCCCGTAACAGAGATCGTATCCATAAGCGGTGAATCCGAAGGCATTCAGGTTGAGATTGCATTCCAGTACGTTAACGAATTCCATGAGAACGTACTCGGCTTCTGTAACAACATTTATAATTCCGAGGGCGGAACTCATCTTACAGGTTTCAAGACACAGTTCACTACTGTGATCAATTCCTATGCCCGCCAGCTCGGAAATCTAAAGGATAAGGATGCCAATTTCTCCGGTACCGAAGTGAGAAACGGTATGACCGCCGTCATTTCCATCAAACATCCGGATCCCACATTCGAAGGTCAGACCAAGACCAAACTCGATAACCAGGATGCGGCAAAGTCCGTTGCAAAGGTTACCGGTGATGAAGTCGTCAGATATTTTGACAGACATCTTGATGTCCTCAAGACCATTATCGATTGCGCCGATAAAGCTGCGAAGATCAGAAAAGCAGAAGAGAAGGCCAAGACAAATCTTCTTACCAAGCAGAAGTTTTCTTTTGATTCAAACGGAAAGCTTGCAAACTGTGTATCAAAGGAAGCTGATAAGTGCGAGATCTTCATAGTGGAGGGAGATTCCGCAGGAGGTTCCGCCAAGACCGCAAGGGACCGTATGTTTCAGGCCATCCTTCCCATAAGAGGTAAGATCCTCAATGTAGAGAAGGCTTCAATAAATAAGATACTTGAAAATGCCGAGATCAAAACGATGATCAATGCTTTCGGCTGCGGTTTTTCAGAAGGCTACGGCAATGATTTCGATATAAGCAAGCTCCGTTATAACAAGATAATCATCATGGCCGATGCGGATGTCGACGGTGCCCATATCTCGACGCTTCTTCTTACTCTTTTCTACAGATTCATGCCGGAGCTTATCTTTGAGGGACATATCTATATCGCGATGCCTCCTCTTTATAAGGCTATGCCTTCAAAAGGAGAAGAAGAATATCTCTATGACGACAAGGCCTTGGAAAAATACAGGGCATCGCATAAAGGACCCTTCACTCTTCAGAGATACAAGGGTCTCGGTGAGATGGATCCCGACCAGCTCTGGGAAACTACACTCGATCCCAAGACCAGAAGACTCAAACAGGTCGAGATCGAAGACGCGAGAATGGCTTCGGAGACCACCGAGCTTCTGATGGGAACGGATGTGCCTCCCCGTAAGACATTCATATATGAACATGCATGCGACGCTAATCTCGATATTTGATCTTAAGGATAATTAAATGGGTAAGATAGAAGAAAAGATCATAAAAACAGAATACTCTGAGGAAATGCAGAGATCCTATGTCGATTATGCTATGAGCGTCATAGTTTCCCGTGCTCTTCCCGATGTGCGTGACGGACTTAAACCCGTACAGCGCAGAACCCTTTATGATATGAGGGAACTCGGGCTTACTTATGACAAGCCTTTCAGAAAGAGTGCGAGGATCGTCGGTGATACGATGGGTAAATATCATCCCCATGGCGATTCATCCATTTACGAAGCTCTTGTCGTAATGAGCCAGGATTTCAAAAAGGGCCTTCCGCTTGTTGACGGACACGGTAACTTCGGAACCATCGAAGGTGACGGTGCCGCTGCAATGCGTTATACCGAAGCACGTCTTCAGAAGGTAACCCAGCTTGCGCTTCTCGAAGATCTCGACAAGGATACGGTCAATTTTGTTCCCAATTTCGATGAGACCGAAAAAGAACCCGAAGTTCTTCCCTGCAAGATACCCAATCTGCTCATAAACGGATCCGAAGGTATTGCCGTAGGTATGGCTACAAGCATCCCTCCCCACAATTTCGGTGAGACGATCGATGCGATGAAAGCTTATATCATGAACGAGGATATCAGCATAAGGGAACTGATGAGATACGTTAAGGGCCCCGATTTTCCTACCGGCGGCCGCGTGATCAATAAGGATGACCTCAAGGATATCTATGAGACCGGCACCGGCAAGCTCAGGATCAGGGGCGTTGCAAATGTTGAGAAATTAAAGAACGGACATCAGAATGTTGTCATTACCGAGATCCCTTACACCATGGTCGGTGCCGGTATCGGTAAATTCCTTTCCGAAGTTGCAGCTCTTTCCGAAAGCAAGAAGACCCAGGATATAGTCGATATCTCCAACCAGTCTTCAAAGGAAGGCATTCGTATTGTCATTGAGCTCAAGAAGGATGCGGATGCGGAGAACTTCATAAATCTTCTCTACAAGAAAACACATCTCGAAGATACCTTCGGGGTTAATATGCTCGCGATAAAAGACGGTCGTCCCGAGACAATGTCCCTTAAGGATATCTTCAAGTCCGTTGTCGATTTCCAGTATGAGGTCAACACCAGAAAGTACAACTCACTTCTTGCAAAAGAGAACGAGAAAAAAGAGATCCAGGAAGGTCTTATCAAAGCCTGCAGTCTCATTGATCTTGTCATTGAGATCATCCGCGGTTCCAGGGACCGTAAGATGGCTGAAGATTGCCTTGTAAGAGGTATTACCGACGGAATAAAGTTCAAGACCAAGGAAAGCTCTATCATGGCAAGCCAGCTTCTTTTCACGGAAAGACAGGCCAAGGCAATTCTTGATATGAGACTCTATAAGCTGATCGGACTTGAGATCGATGCCCTCAACAAAGATCACGAAAATACTCTTGCCAATATCTACAGATACGAGGATATTCTCGACAGAAGAGAGTCTATGGCACAGGTCATCATCGCCGATCTTGAATCTCTCAAGAAGGAATTCGCACGCAAGAGACGTACCGTTATCGAGAATGGAGAGGAAGCCGTTTATAAAGAAAAAGAGTTCGAAGAGATGGATGTTTACTTCATCATGGACAGATTCGGTTACTGTAAGATGATCGACCTGCCAACCTTCGAAAGAAATAAAGAAGCTATCGACGAAGAGATCAAGTATAAGTGTCCCGTACGAAATAACGGTAGAGTTGCGGTATTTACCGAAAAGGGACAGATGCATACCATCAAGATGATGGATCTTCCCATGTCCAAGTTCCGTGATAAAGGTGTTCCCGTCGATAACATCACTAATTATGATTCATCCGATGATATGATCATCTTTGCGGAAGACCTGTCAACTGTACTTCTCGGCAAGTATCTCTTTGTAACCGCAAACGGAATGTGCAAAGTTACATCCGGAACCGAATTTGATGTCAGTTCTCGCCGTACCGTTACCGCTACAAAGCTTAATGAAGATGATCGCATTGTGACCATCAGAAAAGTACGTACGGAGGAGAATGTCATCCTTCAGTCCGCAAACGGATATTTCATCAGATTTTCGATCGAGGAGATCCCCGAGATGAAGAAGACCGCTGCCGGTGTAAAAGGTATGCGCCTTGACGGCAATGATAAGGTTGAGATCGCATATATTACCGATGTCGTAAGTGAAGCGGTCATTGAATACGGTTCAAGGACAATATCCCTTAATTCCATAAAGCTTCTCGGGCGCGGAGCCAAGGGAACAAAGCTTAGAGGCTAAACGAGGTATCATTATGAGAGTAATAGCGGGCGAGTGCCGTTCAATGCCTTTGAAGACACCTGCAGGTGACGATATCACAAGACCCACACAGGATATCATCAAGGAAACTCTTTTCAACATAATACAGGGAGACGTTCCCGGTGCGGTGATGATCGATCTTTTTGCCGGAAGCGGTCAGATCGGAATCGAGGCTCTCAGCCGCGGTGCAGCCAAGGTATATTTTATCGACAACGGCAGAGAACCCATCAAATGCATTACCGACAACGTGAATTTCACCAAGATGCAGGATAAGGCCGTTATACTGAAGCAGGATGCCGTCTCAGGACTTCAGTCCGTATTTGAAAAGCACATCGATATCGTATTCATGGATGCTCCTTATCTTAAGGGATATGAGAAAAACGTCCTTAAGCAGCTTTCTGTCATGAGATATGTCGACAACGATACCATGATCATAATTGAGGCTGACAAAAAAGATGATTTTAGCTATACTGAAGAAGTCGGATTTGAGATTGTAAGACGGAAAGAATACAAAGGAAACATGCACCTTTTCCTGAAGAAGATCTGACTTATTCATAGGAGGGAATATATGAACAGAGCATTATATCCCGGAAGCTTTGATCCCATGACATTGGGACATCTCGATATCATCAAAAGAGCGTCACTTATGTTTGACGAACTCATAGTCGCAGTGCTTAACAACAGTGAGAAGACTGCATTGTTTTCAGTGGATGAACGTGTTAAAATATTAACCGAAGCCACGAAAGACATGAAGAACGTAAGAGTTGATTCTTTCAGCGGTCTTACGGTTGATTATTGCCTTCAGAATAATCTTCATATCATGATCAGAGGACTCAGAGCTGTCACGGATTTCGAGTATGAACTCCAGATAGCCCAGACCAACAGAAAGATATCCGACAATAAAGTAGATACGGTTTTCCTTACCACGGATCTGCAGTATTCATATCTCAGTTCATCGACGGTCAAAGAGATCGCTCGCTACGGAGGCGATGTAAGCCATTCCGTTCCCGGTTTTGTCGAAGCGGCTCTCAAGGAAAAATTCAAAGGTATCCGCTCTTAAGGAGAGACAATGGAAAGAAAAATGGAAAGCCAGATCTTTGGTGTCATCGATGAGCTTGAGCAGTATATTTCCGAATGTAAACCCAAGCTTTTATCCAATACCGAGATCTATGTCGAAAAAGAAGTTATTCTCAGTTATATCGAAGAACTCAGGAGAAAGGCTCCCGAGGAGATAGCAAGATACCAAAAGATCATCAGCAATCAGGATTCCATTCTTGATAATGCAAGAAAGATGGCTGACGGACTTATCGAGAAGGCTACAGCCCAGACCGATGAAATGCTTTCACAGAATGAGATACTCAAGAAAGCATACGAGCAGGCAGATGCCGTTACGAGCCAGACCATGGCTGAAGCTCAGCAGATCCTTGACAATGCTACAAATGAAGCAAATGCATGCAGGGATGCCGCAATGGAGTATATGGAAGATGTCATGAAGTATGTCGAGGGACTTCTTGCTTCCTCTTCAAGAACCGTATCCGATCAGTACGATTCACTTCTTAATGCTCTTAATTCCAAGCTTCAGGCTGTAAAGGCAGATCATGATTCTCTCAAGGAATCCCGTTCCGGAAGAGATGAAAAGCCTGGACCTTCCGGTCGGGGCATCAGTACGGTTTATCCCGATACCGATAATGAATAAAATGATAAACCGGCTTTTTATAAGCCGGTTTTATTTTTCCCATAGAAGTATGAATAAACAGACATTCAAAAAGTTTATATCGGTATTTCTTCTCATCGTTCTGGTAATGATACCCGAACTGAATGTCTGTGCTGCTGAAAGAGTTTTTCCCAAAGATGATAACCTTGTGATCGTCATTGATCCCGGACATGGCGGAACCGATACAGGAACTCAGGGCGGAAGGATACAGGAAAGATTCATGAACCTGATCACAGCCCAGGCTCTTGTCGAAAGACTGAATATGTACGAAGGCGTAACCGTATATATGACCAGGTTCGATAACGATACAACGATCTCTCTTACCGACAGGGCCAAATTTGCAAAGAGTGTGGAAGCCGATTTTGTTTTCAGCATTCACTACAATGCCTGTTATGCGCATGACAGATTCGGTATCGAGGTTTATACTTCCAGGATTTCACCCTATAACGGATACGGCTATCAGTTCGGAAACCTTTTGATGCAGAGATTTGAAAGCGAATTCGGTATCTTTCCGAGAGGCGTCAAAACCAGAAAGGGACTGAAGACCGAAGGAGATTACTATACGATAATCTCAGCCAATGTATATCGCGAAATTCCCGCTGTCATAATTGAGCACTGCTTTGCCGACGGAACCGTTGATGCTCCTTTCACAAGAACCGGTGACCAGCTCAGGGATTACGGAAGAACCGATGCGGATGCCATAGCCGAATTCTTCGGATTAAAGAGTTCTGTTCTCGGTATTGATCATACAGGACCTTCCGATGATCTTGTTTATGCCGACACATCATCATTCAACGATGCAACATATGAAGACAGGACTGCACCTGATGAAGTGAGCATTTCCGTAAAGAGCATTGATCCTGTTTCCAACACGGTTACCATAGTAATAAGTGCCACCGAAGCGGATGGAATGATGATGTTCTATGCATTGTCAACTGACGGAGGATGGACATGGCAGGAATCAAAGCCATGGCCGGGAGCCGATACATATAACGGTACATTCGACGGCAGCTTTGAGCTGACACTTCCTTTTGAAAACGGATACAGACCGACCATTGTCATCAAAGGCTTCAACAGATATGACGCTTTTACAAAATCGGAACCGGTAACGTTCCTGGAAAGATTTAACGGATCCGACACACCTTTGTACAGGACAGGCACCATTTACGGAGGATAATGATTTGAAATATATCGCGATAATCACAGGAGCATCATCCGGTATCGGACGTGAATTTGCCCTTGCTCTCGATCAGAGCATGGACGCACTCGATGAGATATGGATCGTTGCCAGGAGAAAAGAAAGACTGGAAGAACTTGCCGGGAAGCTCCGTCATCATGCCAAGATAATAAGCGGAGACTTATCAAGCAGAAATACGGTAAACAGGATCTCCGCAATGCTCGGTGCCGATAAATACAAGGTAAGATTCCTTGTCAATGCGGCAGGCTACGGAATCCTTGGGGAATTCACGAAGGGTGACAGAAAAGAAGAAACCGGTATGTGCGATCTTAATGTAAGGGCCCTTACCGATATCACATATGCTTGTCTTCCTTATATGGGAAAGAATTCAAGGATCATTAACCTCGCATCAAGTGCGGCATTTGTTCCCCAGCCTTCTTTCTCCGTATATGCCGCAACGAAATCATATGTTCTCAGCTTTTCCAGATCACTGAATGCGGAGCTTAAGGACAGGCAGATTTATGTGACCGCGGTCTGTCCCGGACCTGTAAAGACAGAATTCTTTGATGTTGCCGAAAAACTTGGCACAAGAACTCTTTCAATGAAGAAGTGGGCAATGACGACTCCCGATGTTGTCGTAAAGACCGCACTCAAAGATTCCTTTGATAAGAAGGAGATATCCATTCCCACGACAATGATGAGAATGTTCTACTTCTTTACCAAGATATGTCCTCATCGTATCATCATCGCTTTTACTAACAGGTTATATCGTTAATGACTTTTTCAAGAATTTTTTCGGGCGAAAATTATAAAGGTGAATTCAGGTATCTCGATACACAGAAAAAATATGAGATCGCGAGAGCCGTCATCCTGTATTCTCTTTCGATAGCAATCTTTCTGGCGGGATATATAACTACCGGCACCAAGAAGAATCTACTTACTATAGTTGCCGTATTCGGTGTTCTTCCCGCATCCAAAGCTCTTGTATCCGTGATCATGTTCCTAAGATACAAAAGCTTTAAGGATAGGATCGATTGCGAAGGAATACTTAATGCTTATGATATGGTCTTTACATCCGAGAAGGTCAACTACAGTATTTCTCATCTATGTGTTTCCGAAGGATGCGTTATAGGCTATACCGAAGATCCCAAATTTGATGAGAATAAGTTCAAGGATCATGTGACATCCATTCTTGCCGTTGAGAACCTTAAGAACATAACCGTGAAAGTCTTTACGGATAAAAAAACATATCTGAACAGGATCTCATCATTAAAACCTTCCGCAGGCACCGATGAGAATGTCATGAAAATACTCAGACAGATAGTTTTGTAATGAAAGAAATCTCTGTAACAAATGAATCGGCCGGACAGCGTCTTGATAAATTTCTGAAAAGACTTCTTCCTTCATGCCCCGGAAGCTTACTCTATAAACAGCTGCGAAAAAAGAACATAACTCTTAATGGTTCAAAAGCCGGCGGTCATGAGCTTTTATGCGAAGGTGACCTTATCCGTGTTTTCTTTTCCGATGAGACATATGAAAAATTCTCCAAGGGGGAGAAGATCAATGTTTCCGGATATATGAAGGCTTATGAAAAATACGGTAAGATTGAAGTTGTTTATTCTGATAAGGATATCCAAATTTTCAACAAACCCGCCGGAATACTGTCACAGTCCGATGCGAGCGGTGACCTCAGTATAAACGATTATCTGATCGGTTACCTTCTTCACAGCGGCGATATTAAAGCAGATGAGCTTTCATATTTTAAGCCGTCCGTCTGCAACAGGCTCGACAGGAATACATCCGGACTTATCCTTTGCTCAAAGTCTCTTCAGGGCGCCAGATTCCTCAATAAGATGCTTTCAGAACGTGATGCGGAGAAATATTATCTGGCACTTGTCAAAGGAAGATTTGATAAAGAAGGGATACATACTTCTTTAGTGAAGAAGGATGAAAAGAACAATAAGCTCCTGTTTACGGACAATGCTGAAGAAGATTCCGTTGAGATCAAGTCCGGCTTTGAAGTTCTTAAGGCAGGAGATGATGCGAGCTTATTGAAAGTAAGACTTTATACCGGAAAGAGCCATCAGATACGAGCACATTTATCGCATCTCGGACATCCGATCGTCGGCGATCCCAAATACGGAGGGAAAGACAGCTTTGGAGCAAAGAGACAGATGCTCCATGCATATGAGTTAATGATATCGGGCGAAAGTCTGGGATATAACGGTAATTGCTTCAGGGCGGATGTACCCGCAGATATGATCACTGTATTCAAAAATGCATTCGGTTCATCAGAGGAAATGCCTTTATGACTACTTGGAAATCAAGAGGCCTCAGAGGTTCTACTTTGGAGGATCTCATAAACAGGTCAAATGAAAAATATGATGAGGCCGGACTTGCCCTTGTACAGAAGATCCCGACTCCGATAACTCCGATCAATATCGATAAGGAAACAAGGCATATCACCTTAGCATATTTTGACCAGAAGAGTACCGTTGACTATATCGGAGCCGTCCAGGGGATTCCCATCTGCTTTGACGCCAAGGAATGTGCTACCGATACCTTCTCACTTAATAACATCCATGAACATCAGGTCGAGTTCATGAGAAAATTTGAAAAGCAGGGCGGTATTGCTTTCTTTTTGATCTATTTCACTGGAAGGAGCGAGCTTTATTACCTTCCGCTTCAGATGCTGGAATTCTTCTGGGAAGGAGCATAGAGCGGCGGCAGGAAGTCCTTCCGTCATGACGAACTCAATCCCGATTACATCATTCCCGAATCACCGGGTATCCCGGTTCCATACTTAGATAAAGTTAATCAGGACCTTGCAGACAGACCCGAATGAGTAAATCCCCTCCTTGCCGAAATTATACGGGAACGAGGGGATTATCATATTATTATAATAACGGTATAATTATTTCGGTTGACAGGGCAGCACTTCTATGATAAATTTACCATATTAGCAAATTAGCACATTAGCATAGTAAAGTGAATTGAGCCAACAATATCGACAATTTAGCAAAGAGAGACCAATATGAGTAAATTCAAGAATAATCTTTTACATACTCCCGACGGTGTCAGGGATATATACGGAAAAGAGTATGACAATATCAAATATGTAAGGAAGACAATTGCCGACTGTATCAATTCATACGGTTATTCCGATATCCAGACGCCTTCATTTGAGTATTTCGATGTCTTTTCCAAGGAAGTCGGAACAATTCCCTCAAGGGAGCTTTATAAGTTCTTTGACAAGGATAATGAAACACTTGCGCTTCGTCCCGATTTCACACCTTCGATCGCAAGATGTGCCGCAAAGTATTTCATGGATGAGAATAAGCCTCTCAGGTTTTCATACATCGGTTCGACTTTCCAGAATATATCATCCCTTCAGGGTAAGTATTGCGAAGTTACCCAGGAAGGTGCCGAGCTTATAAATGACGGTTCGGCGGAAGCAGATGCCGAGATGGTATCTCTTCTTATAGAAAGCCTTCTTAAAACCGGTCTTGAGAATTTCAGGATATCTATCGGCGAGGTTGATTATTTCAAGGGACTTTGCAGTGAAGCCAAGCTTTCACCCGAAGATGAATACGATCTCAGGGATCTTATCTCCTCCAAGAATCCCATTGCCGCATCCGATCTGTTAAAAGAGTGCAATATTTCAGATGAGATGAGGGAAAAGCTTCTTCGGATCACAGATACTTTCGCTGATCATTCAATGCTTTCCGAGCTTGAAAAATCCGCAGGAAACGATATATCCAAGAAAGCGATCGAGAGACTCAGCAGACTTTTTGAACTTCTTAAGATCCGCGGATTTGAAAAATATGTATCATTCGATCTCGGAATGCTTTCAAAGTATCAGTATTATACCGGCATAGTGTTTAAGGCATTTGCACTCGGTTCCGGATCACCCATAGCAATGGGCGGAAGATATGACACGCTTCTTTCTTATTTTGGCAAGAATGCTCCGGCAGTCGGCTTCGTGATCCTTCCCGATGAGGTTGAAAAGCTTCTTGAAAGACAGGGCATCGATTTCCCCGCAGATACCGAGATCACTTTGCTGACATATTCCGATGATAACCCCGCAGGCTATGAAGAAGCAGTTAAGAAAGCTGCTGAGATCCGCAGCAACGGCGGAAGAGCTTCGATCATCAGGAAGTGATAAGGAGATATTATGAACAGTTACGACGATTATCTTACTTTCGCCCTCGGCAAGGGCAGATTATCCAATAAAACAATGGAGCTCTTTGAGAAGATCGGCATCAGCTGCGAAGAGATGAAGGATCCTTCTTCGAGAAAACTGATCTTTACAAGCGAGGATACCAAGACCAGGTTTTTCCTTTCAAAGGGACCGGACGTTCCGACATATGTCGAATACGGTGCTGCCGATATCGGAGTTGTGGGACGTGATACGATCCTTGAGGAAAACAGAAATGTATATGAGATCCTTGACCTGGGATTCGGAAAATGCCGTATGTGTGTTTGCGGTCCGGAGTCGGCATCCGAAAAACTCCTGCATCATGAGAGGATAAGAGTTGCCAGCAAATACCCCGTCATTGCGAAGGAGTATTTCAATAATAAAAAGAACCAGACCGTTGACATCATCAAGCTTAACGGCAGCGTTGAGCTCGGACCCATCGTAGGTCTTGCAGATGTCATAGTCGATATAGTAGAAACCGGTTCCACCTTAAGGGAAAACGGACTTACCGTACTCGAAGAGATCTGCCCGCTTTCCGCAAGAATGATCGTCAATCCCGTGAGCATGCAGCTTAAGGGCGACCGCATCAGGGAACTTGTTATAAAGCTTAAGGAATTGTTATAAAATTATTATCCGCCGTTCATATATAATGAGATAGGCGGTTTCGGAGGAAATATCATGAAGATCGTAAAATTGTCACAGGATTCGATCGCGGAGATCCAGAGCGCACTTCTTAAAAGATCCCCCGCACAGTATACCGAATATGAATCCAAGGTAAACGAAATACTGGCCAATGTCAGGGAAAACGGAGATAAGGCTCTTTTTGAGTACACCGAAAAGTTCGACGGTTTTAAGCTTACCGAAGAAAATATCAAAGTAACAAGAGCCGAGATCGACGAAGCATACACTAAGCTTGATAAGGAATATATCGAGGTCATCAAAAAGGCCGCAGAAAACATCCGTGAATTCCACACTAAGCAGCTCCGTAATTCCTGGTTTGAGACCAAACCCGACGGAACAATGCTCGGAATGAAGATAACCGCCATTGAAAGACTCGGTGTCTATGTTCCCGGAGGAAAAGCAGCATATCCTTCAAGCGTTCTTATGAATATCGTACCCGCAAAGGTTGCCGGAGTTGACCGCATCATCATGTGCACACCTCCCGGAAAGACCGGAGTGATCGATCCCGGAACACTTGTAGCCGCAGATATAGCAGGTGCCGATGAGATCTACAGGGCAGGCGGAGCACAGGCAATCGGTGCCATGGCATTCGGTACCAGGTCCATCCCCAAGGTTTACAAGATCACCGGCCCCGGAAACATATTCGTTGCACTTGCCAAGAAGTCAGTTTACGGCTTTGTAAGCATCGATTCCATTGCCGGTCCTTCCGAGGTCATGGTACTTGCCGATTCATCAGCAAATCCCAGGTATGTTGCAGCGGATCTCTTAAGCCAGGCCGAGCACGATGAGCTTGCAAGTGCTATACTTGTAACTACCGATGAAAAGCTTGCCGAGAAGGTTAACGAGGAGATCGAGGGCTTCTTAAAGACCCTTTCAAGAAGCGAGATCATCAGAAAATCCCTTGATAATTACGGATACATCCTTCTTGCTTCCGATATGGACGAAGCGATCGATACCGTTAATACCGTAGCAAGCGAACACCTTGAGATCCTTACCGAGGATCCCTTCGCCGTAATGACCAAGATAAGGAACGCCGGTGCGATATTCCTCGGAGAGTTTTCATCCGAACCACTCGGAGATTATTTTGCAGGTCCCAACCACATCCTTCCCACAAACGGAACCGCAAGATTCTTCAGCCCCGTTAATGTTGATGATTTCATTAAGAAGAGCTCTGTTATATACTATTCAAAGGATGCTCTTGAAAGAGATTCAAAGTCCATTCAGTTGTTTGCAAATAACGAGGGACTTACCGCTCACGCAAACAGCATAAAGGTTCGTTTCGAATAAAATACAGATCAAATCCATAAGGAGGCAGTTATGCCCGCAGCAAAGAAAACAAGAAAAGCAGATGTGTCCAGAAAGACCGGAGAGACCGACATCAAGGTAAGTCTTACCATCGACGGAACCGGCAAAAACAACATCGATACCGGCATAGGTTTCTTCGATCACATGCTAAGTGCATTCTCAAAGCACGGTTTCTTTGACCTTGACTGCAAGGTCAAGGGGGATCTTAAGGTTGACGGACATCACAGTGTTGAAGATACCGGAATCGTTCTCGGTACCGCGATCAAAAAGGCGCTAGGTGACAAGGCCGGAATCTACAGATACGGATATTTCATCCTTCCGATGGATGAAGTTCTCGTTCTCTGCAGCCTCGATCTTTGCGATAGACCTTTCCTTGGATTTGAATATGAATACAAGGTTCCGATGATCGGTGATCTTGATACCGAGCTTATAAGGGAATTCTTTTACGCAGTAAGTTATTCCGCAGGAATGAACCTGCACTTTAAAGTTTTGTCCGACGGAAATGCACATCACGTAACAGAAGCAATGTTCAAGGCATTTGCTAAAGCTCTGGATATGGCTACCTATACCGATCCCAGAGTAAAGGGAGTGCTTTCCACGAAAGGAGCTCTTTAATGTACGTAAAGAAGTTTTTACCCTGCATATATCTTAAGAACGGTTCAGCGGTAGTATCCGATGAGGATGATACTGTACTTGAAGCGGATGCTTATTCCCTTGCTATGAAATTCTGCAGGGATCTTGCTGACGGTATAATCATTTACGACCTTTCGGAGGGGATGGGAGATGCCGCTCACGAAGAATCACTTAAGATAATCCGTGCTATCTGCGGTGACAGTGAGGTGCCCGTATATGCAACCGGAAATATCAAGCGTCTCGAGGATGTTAAGAAGCTGATATATGCAGGCTGCTCCAAGGTCATCCTTGATTATGACAAGGAGGTAAATATCCTTCTTACATCTGCGGCAAGCGGACGTTTCGGAAGGGACAAGATCTATGCCTCGGTTTCTTTTCCCAAGACCTTCTCCACACAGGTTGAAAGCCTTGACAGAAGCCTTCTCATAGGTACAGATACCAATTATCATGCAAGTGACGATAAGGATACAGGAAGTGTTGCGGATCTTTGTACCAAGTATTGCTCCGGAGTCCTTCTTAAGAATATTCATGCACTCGATGTCATTGAAGACGAGATAAAGCTTCCGATCATCATCAGTGCCAAGGACCTTGCATTCAATAAGATCATCGAATATCTGAAGAAAGATTCCGTAAGCGGTGTTACAGGCAACGTTATCTCCCTTAATTCCGGTGAAATCTCATCCATCAAGGATATCTGCACACAGAACGGCATCATCGTAAGGCACCTGGAGAGTAAGATCAAATGGAGTGATCTTAAGAAAGGTCCCAACGATCTTGTACCCGTTATAGTTCAGGATTACAAGAATAATGAAGTCCTTATGCTTGCTTATATGAACGAGGAAGCATTCCTTAACACCATCGCCACCGGTCTTATGACTTATTATTCAAGAAGCCGTGAAGAGCAGTGGGTAAAGGGTGAGACCAGCGGACATTACCAGTATGTAAAGAGTCTCACCGCCGACTGTGACAAGGATACTATCCTTGCCAAGGTTTCACAGGTCGGTGTTGCATGTCATACAGGTGCCAGAAGCTGTTTCTTTAACGAGATAACCGGTTCCGAAGAGGTCAATACCGTAAATCCCCTTCAGGTATTTGAAAAAGTATATGATGTGATCAAGGACAGAAAGCTTCATCCGAAGGAAGGATCATATACCAATTACCTGCTTGATAAGGGACTTGATAAGATCCTCAAAAAGCTCGGAGAAGAAGCTACGGAGACCATTATCGCATCCAAGAATTCAGGAAATCAGGAAGTTATCTATGAGATCAGTGATTTGCTCTATCACCTGATGGTGCTCATGGCTGAAAAAGAGATCACCTGGGAAGAAGTGACCAAAGAACTGGCAGGAAGGTAATATGAGCTCTGACGGACTCTTTCTCTCCAATGACATCCTGATGTCTGTGGAGAAACCCGAACGATATATCGGAAACGAAGTTAATTCATGCATAAAGGACCCTGATTCCGTCAGGGTCCGCTTTATAATGTGCTTTCCCGATGTTTATGAGATCGGAATGAGCCATCTCGGCATCCAGATACTGTATGATATGTTCAACTCCTTCGACGATGTCTGGTGCGAAAGAGTTTATTCTCCCTGGATCGACCTTGATAAGATCATGAGAGAAAAGCATATCCCTCTTTTTTCACTGGAATCACAAAGACCCGTTAAAGAAGCGGATTTCCTCGGTATCACCATCCAGTACGAGATGTGCTATACCAATATTCTCCAGATACTCGATCTCTCCGGAATCCCTATGGAATCAAAAGACAGGACAGAAGAGGACCCTATTGTTATCGGAGGCGGTCCCTGCACCTATAATCCCGAACCCATTGCCGACTTTTTTGATATCTTCTATATCGGCGAAGGTGAGACCAGATACAGAGAGCTGCTTGACCTTTACGAAAAGATGAAGGATGAGGGTAAGACCCGTGAAGAATTCCTTATCGAAGCCGGAAAGATAAACGGCCTTTACGTACCCAGATTTTATGAGCCCTCATATAACGATGACGGAACGCTTAAGGATTTCAGACCGGTTGTTGATGGCCTTCCTCTTAAGGTCCGTAAAGAGGTTGTTAAGGACCTTGATGACACATATTATCCAAAGAAGCCGGTCGTTCCTTACATCAGATGCATACAGGACAGGGTCGTTCTTGAGATAATGCGTGGATGTATCAGAGGCTGCAGGTTCTGCCAGGCGGGTGAGCTCTACAGACCCGTCCGTGAAAGAAGTGTTGAAAAGCTCCTTGATACCGTATATCAAATGCTTGATTCGACCGGATATGAAGAGGTTTCATTAAGTTCTCTTTCTTCGTCTGATTACACACATCTTCCGGAGCTTCTCGATAATCTTATAGTCGAATGTGAAAAGAGGAAGGTCAATATAACACTTCCTTCCCTTCGTATTGATGCATTTTCGCTTGATGTAATGAACAAGGTTGAAGACATCAAGAAGACTTCTGTGACGTTTGCTCCCGAAGCGGGTTCCCAGAGACTCAGAAACGTAATAAATAAAGGCCTTACGGAGGAAGATATACTTTCCGGTTCTGCCCAGGCAATCTCCGGCGGATGGACCAAATTTAAATTCTATTTCATGCTCGGACATCCTTTTGAAAATGATGACGACATACTCGGTATAGGTGATCTTGCGAATAAGGTCGCAGCCGAATTCTTCGAGATGGTACCCAGGGATAAGAGGGTTAACGGCCCCATCTCCATAACTGTTTCGACATCTTTCTTCGTACCTAAACCCTTTACCGCATTTCAGTGGGCTCCTCAGTGTACGACGGATGAATTCATAAGAAAAGCATATGTCTGCAGAAAAGGCATTTCCGAACAGCTGAACCAGAAGAGAATTCATTATAACTGGCATGATGCCGATACCTCTGTCATTGAGGCACTCCTAGCGAGAGGAGACAGAAAAGTTGCCGCCGTAATAAAGAAGGTCTATGAAAAAGGCGGTATATATGACGCATGGTCCGATCAGTACAAACACGAAAGGTGGATCGAAGCACTTGACGAATGCGGACTCGGTTTAGATTTCTATGCTTTCCGTGAAAGGAAGGATGATGAGCTATTCCCCTGGGACTTCATAGATATTGGGGTCAGCAAGGCATTTTTGTTAAAAGAATACAAGAAAGCGGCAAGGGGAGAGATAACGAGCAATTGCCGTGCCGGATGCAGTGGTTGCGGAGCGGCTGCCTTCGGAGCGGGAATCTGCCCCGGAGCATATAAAAAGACTTAAAACAGGTCATTCTTTTTCTTTTTTTCAGAAAATTCCGATGTTATAATATATATATTCTTATAAACACGGGGAGCAATGGCTACATATATTATTTTTTCACTTCTGATAATCATTGTGTTTATCTCGATAATCTTCAGTCTTCGGGTTAAACACAAGAATATTGGTTTTGTCATCACGTCATCTGTACTCATAGTTACAGATATTTTAAGTATGCTCATTATTTCTGCCGATACTATCAAAGAGGCAAGAAATTATCTTCTTTTGTATTATATTTTTTATCCCTGGCTGTTTTTCGGGTCACTTCTCACCGTCATAAGATCGCATACTCAAAAAATGCATCTTGACTGCAATCTCGGCATGGCAGTCATCTGCAGTATCCAGTCGATCATTATGGCTACCTGTTTTTTCAAGAATGGTCTTATCAATTTCTCACAGGCAATAATATTTGGCAAGATCTGGTGGGTCGTAAAGATGCCTATGCTTGAGTTCGTACCGGATGTTTTTATCGCCTACCATGCTCTATGCCTTATCAATTGCATCATCGTTTTTTCAATGATGCTCGTATTTGTTTACAATGTTCCGGAAGTGTTCAAGATTAAATATATCAATCTGATGATACTTCAGGCTGTTATGTTTGTTCTTATTGTCTATACCTATGTCTATAACATTCCTGTATGGATCCATACTCTTGTAATGAACTTTATATGTTATCTGACATATTATTACATCTTTATTTATTCCAATCTGAAGCTCCGTGATACCGTCCTGTATGATTTTGCAAATGAACTGAGCGACGGTGTCATTATCTACAATATGTACAATGATGTTATTCACATCAATGACAGGTTCAAGAACATAGTCAGCGAAGAGATCATCAACGGAATAAAGAATATTGATATGATGGATCGATTGATCTCCCATACAGAAAAGATCGGAGATTTTGAAGTTCTGCCTTATTCAAACGACGGTAAAGATTATTATTTCAAGATAGACAGAAAAACCGTGGGACCCGATGATGATATTATAGGCACGGTCTATTTCTTCCATGATATGTCCGCAGAGATTGATCAGATGAAGCTGATGAAGGAGATGAACTCCGATCTTGAAAGAAATTCCCTGATCAAACTTGATTATCTTACTTTCATGTCTAATAAGCTCCTTGCTCCGATCAACAGGATCCTTAATCTGAGTGATGCGGCTTCGGAGAAAAACGGTTTGTCAGCTGATCTTGCCGAAAACTTCGATCAGATCAGAAAGTCCGGAATTAATCTTAAAAGCATTGTCAATGAAATGAATGATCACTTCATGCTTGATAATGACAGTCTTGAGATCATCAACAAAGTTTATAATCCTCTATCCGAGATCCATGATGTACTCAACACGATCCAGGGCGGGATAGGAGATTCCGAGACGGACTATATATTTGTCATTGATCCGGAACTTCCTCATGAACTGATCGGTGACAATGTCAGGATAAGGCAGGTTGTCATCAATCTTTCCGAGACCATGATCAAGATAACCGGCCCCGGTGTTGTTCGTATAATTCTTTCTTGCAGACCGATCTCCGAAGACGAGATATTTATTGAGTTCCATCTGATCGGTTTCGGCAGGGATATGAAGAAATTCGATCCGGAAAATAACACCGAACCCAGATTTTCCATTTCCAAAAAGCTTATCGAGGCAATGGACGGAACATTTAATGTGAGCAATACCAAGGATAAGGAACTTGATTTTTCATTTTCCATTCCTTCTAAGATCGCAGATCACAAGAAGGATCTTGTTGTTGAGAATTCAAGCAGAAAATACGCATTCTGCCTGAATGAAAAGAATATGCTCAATGATGAATTCCAAAAGGAAATGAAGGCATTGGGAATGGACGGTAAGGTAATTACCGACCTTAAGGAATATAAAGCGACGGGTAAGACCGATTATCTGTTCTTTATCAGCGAATATTTAAGTGATGATACTCTGAGATTCCTCGATGAACATCCCATGGTCATCGGTATCATGCTTATCGGAGAAGAATCCGAAACCATTCCTTCAAGGCCTAATCTTCGTTACATTAGAAAACCTATATCCACACTATCCATGGTTCTTTCACTTAACGGTATGGATTTTGAAAGTTTGCAAAAAGCCGGTTCTGATGAAAACATTTAAAAAACAATTCTGCATCCTCATAAGTATCATTATGCTGATCTCCATGACCGGATGCGGTAACTTCTCAAACAGCACAAAGAACAATCTTACCATCGCAGTCCGTTCCGGTGTTTATGCTGAAGTTATAAAAAAATGTCTTCCCGGTTTCGAAGAAAAGACAGGCATCACTTGTCGGGTAGTTGAGTTTTCGGAAGAAGATCTTCATAACAATCTGCTCAATGATTCCGTAAACAAGAACGGTTTTTATGATCTGTGCATGATCGACGGAAGCTGGGTTGCCGAATTTCTTTCCGAAGGTCTTCTGACGGATCTGAGCGAACTCGGTTATTCTTTTGACGATGATATCATTCCGGCAACCACTTCGATATGCAAAGCGGGCGGTGAGATCTATCTGGTGCCTTTTTACGGAAATGTATCGGTAATGCTTTTCAATAAAAATGTAGCTGCCGAACTCGGTTACGGTGAAGATGATTTCGATTCGCTTGAAGATGTAATCAAATATTCGCTTCTTGCATCTGAAAACGGTCACGGAGGTTTTGCCTGCAGGGGTGATTCGGAAAATGATATCGTAGTAGATTTTCTTCCCATACTGAGATCTTTCGGAGGCTGGGTTGTCGATGGTAACAACGCACCCTGCGTTGAATCGGAAGAATTCAAAAAAGCAATGGAGATCTATATGTTCCTTATCGAGAACGGATGCGTTGCTCCCAAAGAAGAGATCATAGACGGTATCGAAAAAGGAGAGATCTCTGTAGCGGTAGGCTGGCCCGGCTGGTGCGATCCCGAGATTAATACCTGTATCGATCTTGTTCCTTTCCCCGGTAAAGTATCGGATGATTCTCCGGAATATAATTCCAATATTTTTGGAATATGGACATTGGGAATACCCGATAACTGTACCGATAAGGAAACTGCGGTCAGACTGCTCGAATACCTTATGGATCCCGAAGTTCAGAGAGAGAGCGTTAGTTTCGGCGGAATACCGTGCAGATATTCGATCCTTCAGGACCCGGAACTGAATCTGACAAACCATCATCTGAATATCATCTGCGATGCCCTGGATAACGGAATATACAGACCGGTAATGAAAAAGTGGCCTAATTTCTACACCGTACTCGGTGATAAGATGGATAAGATCATAAAGAAAGAGCTCTCGGTTGATGACGGACTTCTTCTTGCACAGACAGAATTGGAAGTATTGATGAAATGAAGATCAGGATAAGATTTACAAAGCATGGTGCGGTAAGATACATCGGACATCTTGATGTAATGAGATATTTTCAGAAATGTATCAGAAGAGCACATGTTAATGTTTCATATACCGGAGGATATTCACCGCACCAGGTAATGACCTTTGCGTCTCCGCTCGGTGTAGGAATGGAAAGTGAAGGGGAATATATGGATATAGGTATCGACGACGAACATCCGGATACCGGAGCCATATTAAATGCCCTCAATGAAGCAAGCGTTCCCGGTATCAGGATCAGATCCGTAAAGATACTTCCCGAAGATGCGGGAAACGCCATGGCATCGGTATATGCTTCCGAATATGAGATCACATTTTTTGAAGATAAGAAAGCAGATTGTCCTGACAAAGACAAGCTATCCGGACTGATAGATATGATGCTCTCATCCGAAAAATGCATCTATCATAAAGAAACCAAGAAAACCTCAAGGGATATCGACCTGAAAGAATTCATATATGATCTAAGAATGGAAGATACCGAGGAACCCGTGGTCAGAATGACTATAAATTCATCAAGTTCCGATTCCATAAAGCCTGTATTTGTTATGGAATACTTGATGAATCTTGCTGATATAAAGCTTCCGGATAATGCACTTAAGATCATCAGACTTGATATGTTTACACAGGGAGAAAACGGTGAGCTGATCTCACTTGAAGATGTTGGTATATGAGCAGGATTACGGTTCAGTCTTCCGAAAAAGAAAACGCAAAAAAACTTCATGATCTCATAAGTTCCGATGAATCGAAGCTTATTATCACATATATGGAAGATAAGCTGATTGCCTTCCTGATCTCTGGCAGTAAAACTACCGGAATAACCGTGCTGGGAGGGGATGATCTTTTTGATCCGGACTCTGTAAACTCCGGTGATATTGTGATCGCATATGTCAGGGATGTTAAGAACGATATCGGAGCTGCATTTATCGATTATGCCAAGGGCAAGGACGGATACCTTCCTCTTAACAAAATTCCCAAAGGTATAACGATAAAACAGGGTGATCTGATACCTGTAAGTCTGTATTCGCATGCACAGAAAGGAAAAAGAGCAACCTTTACCGCCAAGATAGATTACGCAAAATACCCTGACGGTGAATCGATTCGTGAACGGGCAAAGCATCTTACCGCTTATTCATACCTGTACCGAAATGATTCATTTTTAAAGGACAGAATATATAAGGTTTTCCGTAAAAAAGAGATCCGTGAAATTGTCACCGATGTTCCTCAGGTTTATGAAGATCTGAGTTCTTCTTTTGACAATATAAGATTTTACGAAGACAGGGATTTCGGTCTTTCAAAGCTATACAGCCTTAAAACCATACTTGAAGAAGCAACCTCAAAAAAGGTATGGCTTAAATGCGGAGGTTATCTGTGTATTGAACATACCGAAGCGATGACCGTTATTGATGTAAACAGCGGAAAATTTACTCCGCCCAAAGGAACCGATAAGGAATCCGCTTATCTGTCCGTTAATCTTGAGGCAGCTTCGGAGATCTGCAGACAGCTGAGACTTCGCAACATATCCGGGATCATTGTTACGGACTTTATCAATCTGATAACCGAAGAAGACAGAGAGAACCTGTTGGAACTTCTCAGAAAAGAAACATCCGGGGATATCGTTAAAGTCAGTGTACTTGATATAACTGCTCTCGGACTTGTCGAAATGACAAGAAAAAAAGATCTTCCTCCGCTTTATGAGCAGCTAAGGTAATTTATGAAGAAGCGATTTATATATGTGATCTTAATAGGCATTATAAACATGGTGATCATTTCGGTCGCCTATTATGTTTACGTGCAAAGAGAGATTTATAATATCGAGAAGAATTACATGTATATTGCCGAAGACAAGGCATATAACATTTCCACAACGATCGAATCCGTTATCATAAGGATCGATGCGATCAAGATCCTGATACAGGATCACAACGGAGAAAGTGAATTCTTCGAAAGTCTTTCCGACGATCTGTATGATAATGTAAAAAATGAAACCGGTATCTCATTAAAGTATATTTCAATCGCTCCGGACGGAGTTGTTTCCGATGTATACCCGCTTCTTACCAATGAAAAACTCATCGGATATGATTATATGGATGTAACCAAAACCGGAAACGTCACCGATACCGATATCTATAATCTCGGAAATCCAATACTTACCAATTCATATGATATCAAGCAGGGAGGATTCGGCGTATCCGGAACGTTACCTGTATTTTACAAGGAGGGCGGAAAAAGCAATCTTTGGGGACTTGTCGGATTCAATATTCCATATGATTCTCTTACAGAAAGCCTGAAACTTGATTCCCTCGATGATCTCGGAATGAATTACAGACTTACATATATCGATTCCCATAATACAAGACATATTATTCAGGAATCCTCCGTTAAACCGGAGAATGAGATCAGCGTCCGTTTTAATATCGAAAATCTTGTCTGGGAACTCTCTTTAAGTCCCAAGAACGGATGGTATCCTGTTCACAGAATTGTGATCACATCGGTAATACTCCTTATTCTGTCCGTTTTTGTGAGTTTATTTGCCAATATCATGTTCAGGCTGAGGGAATCATACCTTATGGTTGTAATGCTTTCCAATACGGACAGACTTACAGACTGCTTTAACAGACGTGCTTATGAAGATAAGCTGAGTGAGCTTTCCAATTTCGGTATCAGCAAGGATTTTGTCTATATTGCGGTCGATATAAACGGATTGAAGAAGGTAAACGATACACTCGGACATCAGGCAGGAGATGAAATGATCTGCGGAGCCGCAACACTTCTCAAAAATTGCTACAAAGAATACGGAAATGTTTACCGTATCGGTGGCGACGAGTTTGCGGTTATGATACAATGCGATGAGGAAAAACTCGAAGAAAGGAAAAATACCCTTACCCGATCCATGATCAAGTGGAAAGGCAAGTATGTTCAGCAGCTTGCAATGTCGCTCGGATATGCTTCTTTCAGAGAGACGCCCAATAAATCCATATACGAACTGGCTAAGCTTGCGGATGAGCGTATGTATGATGCAAAGCGAAATTTCTATATCTCAAGCGGACAGGACAGAAGAGGAAGATAATTACTGATGAAGACAGGTTTTACCAAGAAATTCACAGCCCTTTTATTGGCATTAACACTTGTATTACCTCTTTGGGGGTGCGGTTCAAACAGCACCTCCGATATTTCTGTTGTCGACAACGAAACCGTTTTATCAAATGAAGAGAGCATTGTCGGAGTTGATGAAGTCAAGAAATATCCTATAACAGATAACGGGCTTCCCATCTGGGATTTTGATGAATATGTAAACGGTGATTGGCTGAAAGAACAGGAAGATACAGATAAGGTTATTGCAAGTAAATATGATGATGTCATTGAACTGGAAAAGTCCAGGTTATATGACATATTAAATGATGCTTCCCTTTATGATCTGCCTGCGGATGATCCCTTGTACAAAACCAAATACATATACGATCAGTTTTATTCGGAAGGTGTAAATGATTCATTAAACGAATCATTACTTGAATTTATTGCGCCCATTGAAGAAGTTTCGAGCCTTGATGAACTCTATGAACTGTATAAAAAGAAGGAATATGCTGCAGTCACCTGTTTTCTGTATTTTACGATCTCCGGCGGCGGTGAAGAAAATAATCTTATCTATTTCGATCCTCAGTATGATGACTATTTTTTCAATCTGTACAACACTTTCATATCAAATCCTTCCGATAATGATTTATGGATCGTATATCAGAATATGGAAAAACTTGGCATCTCTCAGGAAAGATTTATTGAGATGCTCAGCAATTCGATCCGCATTAATCAGTATGCCAAGGATTTTGCCGGCAGCTATGTAAACGGACATAATTATCAGTATTACTTCAAGGAAACCCTCGATCAGAATGACATAAAGGTTCCCTTATTCGAAACTTTCGAAGTATTAACAGATACCGAAATAAATATGCCCATTGTTGCTACCGATAATCTCGTCGATTTTCTTAACGAAGTATTTGTAGATGAAAATCTCGAAGCTCTCAAAGATACACTTATATTAAATATAATTTTTCGTATATCATATCTTAACAGTGACTGGGAATGGTACGACGATGAAAAATATGATAATGGATTCTTTTATGTAGTCGATATTTCATCTGATAATCTTGCAATCGAATATCAGAACAGATTTTTCGACGAAGAAAAAATGAAGGAGATCAAACAGTTTGTTTTTTCTGTTAAGACACAGGCACAGGCCGTAGTCAGGGATTTTGAATGGCTTTCTGATAAAAGCATGGAAATTGCCATCAGAAAGATAGTTCTTATGAAGCCTTCTTACGGAGTAAGCGATCACATATATGATCTTTCCGATGTCGAGATAACAGATGACCTGTTCAAAAATTATTTGAGCATAATGCAGAGCAGAAGAGCATTCCGTTATTCCCAGGCATTTTTTAACGAGGAAGAAAGAGGAACATATTTAAAGTACAATTTTGATGTAAACGCATATTATAACGTAGATATCAACAACATAACACTGACCACCGGACTCATCACCGAACTTATGGAATCCGATATGTCATATGAAGAGAAGATTGCAGAGCTCGGAATGACTGTAGCACATGAGATTTCACATTCATTCGGGCCTAGCTGTATTGATTATGACGGCGATGGATATTTTTATTACTGGATGACCGATGAAGAATATGAAGAATATGATGACCGCATCCGAAGGATCATCCAGTTCTTCGACGGCAAGGAAACAGAATATTTTGATCCTCTGAACGGAGCCTACTATGTTGATGAGACTTATGCCGATCTCATGGCAATGGAGATCTGCCTTAGGATCCTTGATGAGCAGGATAATGTCGATTATGACCTGTTCTTTACTTCTTATGCATCAAGAAAAGCTACATATTATACAGATGAAGGTGTTGCCATGTTGAACGGTGACAATCATCTTCCCGCTAAGTTCAGGATCAATTATATACTCGGACAATTTCCCAAATTTTATGAAGTATATAAGATAGATACGGAAAGTCCGTTCTATGTCCCGAACTTAGAGCGTCTTACAATATTTAAATGAGATCCAAAAGAAAAATAAAGAAAACATCCTTTGTCCTTCTGATCATATTGTTACTTTCGATATGGTCGTGGGTTCCTGTGACCGAAAGGATCACTTTAGATCTGACCGGAAGCGGTCCCGCAGGCCTTAGGATCGCACTTATAACAGATCTGCATTCATGTTATTACGGAAGCGGTCAAAAAAGTCTTATAAACCGTATAGACAGGGAAGAACCGGACATTATTATTTTTGCCGGAGATATCTTCGATGATAATCTGAGTGATGATAATGCAAAGATTCTTTGTGAAGCACTTGTCGAAAAATATCCCTGTTATTATGTGACCGGAAATCATGAATATTGGAGCGGAAGAGCAGACTCCATTAAAGATTATCTCAGGACCATAGGTGTACATGTTCTGGAAGGAGAGTGCGAGCAGATAGAAGAGGGCGGTGTAATGTTCGATATATGCGGTGTTGATGATCCCACATATATAGATTATTACGATTGGAACGATATGCTGGACAGAGCTTATTCAGAGACGGATCCTTCACATATAAGGATACTAGTAAGTCATCGACCCGAGAAGATCAAAACATATATAAAATATGATTATGACCTGATACTTACGGGTCATGCTCATGCCGGACAGTTCAGGATTCCTTTTATCAACAGAGGTGTATATGTTCCCGACCAGGGATATATGGCTACATATGTCAGCGGTAAATATGAACTTTCAAACGGATCGATAATGATCGTCAGCAGAGGTCTTGCCAGAGAAAGCACACCGCTTCCCAGATACTTTAACCATCCCGAAGTTGTTATCATTGATATTTAAAAACACAGGCTGTGTATTAGCCTGTGTTTTTAGTTTCTTATATATATGTTTTATGTTATGACAGTTCGTTCAACAATCCTTCAATTCCTTCCCTGTCATACAGATCCTTATAATATGATGTCTCGTTGCTTATCAGCCCATCAATGGCTTTCATACTCAGAAGTTCAACTGGAGCTTTATCATCGGTCATGATATTGTTTCCGGCTTCATATTCGACCAGTGATCTGTCAACCAATTCCATGGCAGATACAAGTACATCATTTTCCTCAAGATCGGTATTGTTATGGAACGTTTTAATGATATCTGATTTTCCTGCAAAAAGTTCCCTGTTTGTGCATCCGTAAACATCAGCGGTATAAACATGCGGAAAGACGGATGAAATGGTATCGGAAAGGTATTCGTTGATATTTCCTTCGGTATCATCCCTCATATTCATATTAACGACCATAACGCCGTCATCATAAAGATGATCTTTAACGAGTGTAAAGAATTCGACAGTTGCCATCTGAAAAGGAATCGTTATATCCTGATAAGCATCTACAACGATCACATCATAGAGCTTGTCGGAAGGGATCTCCTGAAGAAAAGCCCGTCCGTCATAGGTAGTGATCTTTATATCTTCGGGCAGTTCAAAATATTTATACGAAAGATCTGCGATCTTCTGATCGATCTCTACACCTTCAATGTTAACTTCATCAAAATATCTGTCACACTGCGTCGCAAAGGTTCCGCTTCCCATTCCGAGGACAAGAATATCGAGAGGTTTTTCTTTTTCGTGTAAGCCGGCCATATAAGGTCCTGCCATGTAATAGTCATAGCACATACCGGAAAGCTCGCCGCCTTTTTTGTAAATGGACTGGACACCGAAAAGCACATTTGTGGAAAGGATTATCGATTCATCGTTCTCGGAAACCTGAATGTAATTGTAGATAGATTCGTCTTCAACAACGAGATCATTTACCCAGAATGCAAAATTGCTCTTGCGACCGAATATGCAGCAAAGAATAAAGATTATTACTGCAGCAACGGCTCCGATGCTTTTGATTCGTCCTGAGATGAAATAAACTATGCAAAGACACAGAAGAATTGCCGCAAAGATCAGAAACGTAGCGGAGGTTCCGACTGCGGGAATGCTTATGAATGTCGGAACGAAAGTACCGATTATGCTGCCGATGGTATTAGCCGCATTCAGCATACCGACGACTTTTCCGCTGTCATCAAGACTGTCAACGGTGTATTTAACAAGTGAAGGGGTTACGGTTCCGAGAAGGAACAAAGGAAATACAAATATGACCATGCAGGCTACGAATGCAGCGATGACAAGGAAATTTGTATTGATCGAAAAGATAAGAACTGCTGAGATTCCGATGATGATATATTTTCCGACAACCGGGATCAATGCGATCCAGACGGCTGCAACAAGGATCCTTCTGTAAAGCTTATCGGGATTCGGATCCTTATCGGCTTTACGTCCTCCGTATATGTTGCCGAGTGCCATGGCGATCATTATGGTTCCTATGATTATGGTCCATACGATCTGTGATGAACTGAAATACGGAGCAAGTAATCTGCTTGCTCCGAGCTCAACGGCCATTACCGACATTCCCGCGAAAAATTCGGTAAGGTACAGATAAAATTTGTTGTTAAGTATCTTATTTCTCTTTGAGTCCATTTACGTTATTACCCGTTTATAATTCCGCTTATCTTTATTGCATTAAGTGCTTCTTCAATGACAGGAACCGTTGCGACAAGCGCCATCCTGACATAACCTTCACCCGAAGGACCGAAGGATGATCCCGGAGTACAGAGAACGCCGGTCTTTTCAAGAAGCTCCATACAGAATTCCATTGAAGTTCCATGTCCTTCGGGAACCGGTGCCCATACGAACATCGATCCCTTGGCATCGGGAATGTTCCAGCCTATGTTCCTTGCGCCACCGCAAAGTGCGTCGCGTCTGGCCTGGTATTCTCTGTTCTGTGATTTTACAGAGTCATCCGGACCTGTAAGAGCCGCGATCGCAGCTTTCTGGATAGGTATGAACATGCCGAAATCAATCTGACTCCTGAGTTTTTTAACGGCGGCTACGATATCTTTTCTTCCTACAAGAAAGCTGATTCTTGCACCTGTGACATCAAATGACTTGGAAAGTGAAAAGAATTCGACACCCACATCAACAGCACCTTCATATTTCAGGAAGCTCTGCCCGATATTTCCGTCGTAAATGATGTCGCTGTATGCGTTATCGTGAACGATGATCACATCATTCGCCTTGGCCCATGCGATTATCTCATCGTAGATTCCTTCTTTTGCAACGCTTCCCACGGGATTAGCGGGAAGTGATACGATCATAACTTTAGCTTTCTTTGCAACTTCCTCAGGAATCGATTTTACGTCCGGAAGGAAGTTATTATCAGCAATAAGAGGGTAGTAGTAAGGATCTGCCTCGGCAAGGAATGCTCCGGCCTGGAATACGGGATAACAGGGATCCGGAAGAAGCACGGTGTCACCTTTGTTAAGAAGAGCCAGGCAGAGATGTCCGCATCCTTCCTGAGTACCGTAACAGCTCATGACCATATCGGGAGTGATTCCGTCCACACCGTAACGCTTCTTAAAATATGCACATACAGCCTCAAGCATCTCAGGCATATCCCTGAGCGAATATTTCCAGTTGACAGGATCCTGTGCAGCTTCAATGAGTGCGTTCTTAATATGTTCGGGAACGGGAAAATCCGGAGTGCCTACCGAGAAGTTATAGATCTTTTGACCCTTGGCTTCACATGCGATCTTTTTTTCATTCAGTGCCGCAAAAATCTCTGCACCGAATTTATCAAGTCTGTCTGCGAACTTCATTTCTAAATACCTCTGTAAATTTATTAATTCCTCCGCGCCGTAACATATACGGGGCAGTTATCATCAGAATTATCAAATATATGTATAAAGCCTCATAAGCCGCATTTTAGCGTACTAACTATTCGTTAAATCCGTATTTTGCGAATAGTTGTATATGGATGCCCTTTCGCATATCAGTGCCACTGTTTCTTCAATATCCAGACCGGTCTCATCAATTTCGACATCTGCATACTTTCTGTAAAGCGGAACTCTTTCGTTGTAAATATCATTAAGAGTTTGTCCGTCGCGTAAAACAACGCCGCGATGCTTCAGATCGGATAAACGCATCGATAAGTCACTCAGATTCAGATGCAGGTATATTATAAGGCTGTTTCTGTGCAGATAATCCATAGCCTCGGAGCTGTAAACGGCGCTGCCGCCCGTGGCTATGAGCAGCCCCTTATCATTTATACCCTTCAGGACGTCATTTTCGATGTCCAGAAACCCGTCTATGCCTTTTTCATCGATTATCTGACTCAGCAGCTTTTTCTCTCTGTGCTGTATCAGAATATCCGCATCCTCGAACCTCATTCCGAGCTGCTTGGCTGCGATAACGCCGGCAGTGGATTTTCCGACACCGGGCATACCTATCAGAACTATATTGTCGTACTCTTTTGCCTTCATCTTGTTAAATAATTAACACATGTATATTACTATATAATCTGCTTTATATCAAATTACACTACGTAAATGATCAATACTTCTTCCGCTGATCAAGCTCCGGATGATTCATATAGAACTGCTTCTTGTCGGCGTACATCGATTCATCCGCTTCACGCAGAGCCTTTCGTATATCTTTTCTGTCATCACAGAAATAATATCCGACCGCAAAATTCACAGTGCCGTACATCGATGATGTGGAACGAAGCTGTGAGATCCTGTAGATGATATCTTCTTCTTTGACTTCATCCATAAGAACGAGGAACTCATCTCCTCCCGCCCTGTATATTTCATTTCCGGTAAAGGAATTCATAAGGGCGATGGATGCGGTTTTGAGAAGAAGGTCTCCGGCTTCGTGTCCCTGACTGTCATTAACCCTTTTAAGTCCGTTCAGATCTGCGAACACAACTCCGAGGGTATGCTTTTCTTTATCGGTATCTGCAAGTATCGAATCGATCTTTAGATTCATCGCGTTTCGGTTAAGGCATCCTGTGAGTTCATCAATGGTACTCATCCTGTGTAAATGCTTCATAACCTTATAGCTTTTGATCTCAGAGGCAAGGAAAAATGTAGTCAGATCAAGAGTTTCACTGATCCTTTTTGTGTTCTTTATATCAAAGTTTGTTGCCCAGATATAACCGATTAGTTCCTTTCCGGCTTTGAGCGGGAAAAGCACAATGCTGTCAACCTGAGCTTTGTGAAGAGATTCATACCATCCGGGATTCTTTTCCAGGATGGGTTTCATATCATCTTCACATTGAACGATCAGACAGTTCTTTTCGGCAATGATATCGGACCAGGTCTCGACAAGAGCATAATGCTCATCGTCTTCCCAGTGATTCATAGATACTCTCTTAGCATGGTCAGCATAAGCCTGAGCTACCATCGAGCACTTACGGTTTGTCTGGTCCACCAATAGAAGACATACATGTCTTGCGTCACAGATCTCCCTGATATCCGCCATGACTTCATTAACGGTATTTTCAAAATCTTCCGCTCCGCGCAGTTTTACACATGTACTTAATACATCTGATGCTGTTTCGGTAGTAAGATCGGCATAAATATATCTGTCTTTTTTCCGTTCGAGCTTTACTGATCTTTCAATTGTTTCGGAGTCCGGAACTTTTTTATCCGGTTTTATCAGTTCGTCCGAATCGAGAATGATCGTAAACGGGCCGTCATTCGTAAGATCGACTTTCATATCCGCACCGAACACACCGGTCTGAACATTAAAACCGGCGTTACGGCACTCTTCTATTATGTGTTCGTAAATGGGGATTGCTATTTCGGGACGTGCGGCTCTGATAAAAGCAGGTCTGTTTCCGTGGCTCGTATCTGCACAGAGTGTGAACTGCGAAACTATCATCAGTTCGCCGCCCACAGTCTTAAGATCAAGGTTGGTCTTACCGTTTTCATCCTCGAATATACGAAGACCGATAAGCTTGGATACCATCTTATCGGCTATCTCCATGGTATCAGAATCCATGATGCCGCAGAGAACCATATATCCGTGACCGATCTTTCCGGAAACATATTCCTTCTTTTCGCCGCTCTGATCGGATTCGATTATTGTAGTCTGAGAATTTAAAACTCTCTGAATTACAAATTTCATTTATCTTCTGACTTCTTTTCTTTCTTTTTTCCGGATCTTGCGATAAGCGAAGATATAAAACCTTCTTTCTGGGGACGCTTTTCTATTGGCGGAATCGGATTAACGCTTCCGTCCTCATTGATAGTACCTACAGTCAGATATTCATTAGTCTTATAAGGGAATCCCTTCTTCTTGAGACGGTTTCTGTTAAACTGCCTGAAGCCCGCATAAAGTACGGCAAACACAGGCACACCTATGACCATTCCGAACACACCGAACAGACCGCCGAAAAGAGTGATCGAGAATATGATCCAGAATCCCGATAATCCGGTTGATGTCGAAAGTATTCTGGGACCGAGCCAGTTACCGTCGAATTGCTGCAGGATGATGACAAATACAACGAATGCAAGTGCCTTTCCGGGATGGAGCGGATCGAATGCAAATATCAGGATAGTCGAAGGAATCGCTCCGAAATACGGTCCGAAGAAAGGAATGATATTCGTTACACCCACAATAATACTTATAAGGATCGCATACGGGATCTGCATCAAAGTACATCCTATGAAACAGATGAGACCGATTATGATCGAATCTACTATCTTACCGAAGAAGAATCCTATGAATGTCCTGTGGGTGAATCTGAATGCTTCAACGATCGCATTTGCGATCTCTCTTGAGAATACTGCATAGACGATCTTCTTGCTTCTTGCCACATGTCTTTCCTTGCTCCAGAGAACATATATTGAGATGATGAATCCGATTATGAAATTCCACAGCTTTAAAAGGAAAGAAAGGAATCCCTGTGAAAGTGATGTAACGACATTTGCGGTAACCGACTTGAATTTTTCATTTACCCAGAGTTCAATATCATCCGAGAATCTGTTCAGATCCTTCATGACAAAGGAATTAAGATCCGGATTGTCCTGTAAGAGCTTATTAGCCCATTTGGTTATGTTATCAAGATAGATATTGATATTGGAAACAATGCTTATAAGCGAAGGGATTACCTGCTTGAGCATTATCTGCACGATCGCATAAACAAGTATGATAGAGAAAATGATTATGATAATGATTGAAGTGCCTCTTGCAAGAGGCATCTTATTCTCTTCCTTGATGAACCTGATCTTCTTAAAGATCGGATACATCACTTTGTTTTCAAGCATGTTCAGAAGCGGACTGAACAGATATGCGATGATAAATCCGACATAAACGGGTGAAAGAATCTTATTGATCCTGTGGATGCCGGCACGAAGCTCAGCGTTTTTAAATACAACATAAAAACAGAGCATGCACGCAAGGAAGGTCAGAAAGATAGTAAGCCCCCATTTATAATATGTATTGTTCAAACGGGGATTCTTCTTCTGGTTTCTGATACGGCCTTCGGCATTTGTAGTAAATATGTCTTTTTCTTTGTTATCATCCATGGGATCACCCTCTCCTGCAAACTAAATTATTATATCATCAAATATGCAAAAATTCATCAATATAAGCCCTTGTTTTACGCAATTTATCAAGGTTTTATGATAATATATACAGGTACGGACGATTCGTTTTTCGTAAATCATATTTAACTCTCTGAGGATAAAATGGCAGTTCTTACCGACGAAAATTATCATGACGCCCAGATCAGGGACAATATCCGCAAAATGCGGCTTGTTCTCGATGAGCTCCCCCCCTGGATCAAAGACTTTTTCAGAGCCATAGAATCGAATACATCAGCCAGAACACGCCTTGCCTATGCCTATGACATAAGGATGTTCTTCGAATTCCTTAAGGAGAACAATCCATCTCTTAAGAACAAAGAACTTCGTGAATTCAGCATCTCCATACTTGAGAGCATCCAGAGAAGCGATATTGAGGAATATCTCGAGACCGTATCCCTTTACGAAAAAGACGGACGGACCGTCATAAACGGCGAACGTGGAAAAGCACGTAAGCTCTCGGCCCTGCGTTCCATGTATAAATACTATTTCGAGACCGAGAAGGTATCACGCAATACCGCTGAGCTTGTTGTTCCTCCCAAAATCCATGAGAAGAACATCATAAGGCTTGATGCCGATGAAGTTGCAAAGCTCCTTGATATGGTCGAGTCGGGAGAAGGCCTTACGGATAAGGAACTGGAATATCATAACAGGACCAAGACCAGGGATGTCGCAATCCTTACTCTCCTGCTCGGAACCGGTATAAGAGTTTCCGAATGTGTCGGTATCGATATAAGGGATATTGATTTTAAGAACGGCGGAGTCAAGGTCACCCGTAAAGGCGGTAACGAATCGGTCGTA
This sequence comes from Lachnospiraceae bacterium, assembly GCA_017617005.1. Lineage (GTDB taxonomy): Bacteria > Bacillota > Clostridia > Lachnospirales > Lachnospiraceae > AC2028. The sequence continues at coordinate 13,369 of JAFZWW010000111.1, read as the reverse complement.
TATTTCGGTGATGAAGTCCAGGATGCCCTTATCGATTATCTTGATGAAAGGGAAAAGATAAATCCCGAAAAAGGCTCGGAAAATGCACTCTTTTTATCCCTTCAGAACAAGAGGATAAGCGTCAGGGCCGTTGAAAAGCTTGTAAAGAAATACTCATCCAGAGTTACTTCACTCAAAAAAATTACTCCCCATAAACTGAGGAGTACTTACGGAACCGCCCTCTACAGAGAGACAGGCGATATATATCTGGTTGCGGATGTTCTGGGGCACAAGGATGTAAACACTACCAGGAAGCATTATGCTTCACAGTTCGATGACAGCAGGAAGCAGGCTGCAAATGTCGTTACACTCAGGGAGAAGGTCCCCGAAAGAAAGAAAAGAAATAAAAACAGGAAAGAAGAATCGGATGATTAATTACTTATATTCTGTCGAATAATAAGTGACAGCGATAAGCTCTCCGCTCTTTAACTTGTCATCGTTATACATTCCGTTCATCTGACGGAGTTCCTTAACGTAATCGGATACGGAATCATAATGAACATCATCCATATACTGTTCAGCTATTGAAGTAAGGGTATCTCCGGAGCATACACGGTACATTGCGGTATATCTGTAATAAACCGTATCGCTTTCCGCATTTACGCTCTCAGCATGTGACCTGATCGCGAATGTGCCCGATACCACGGTGATCATTGCGATGATAAGGGCTGCTGCTATTATCTGTACTTTCCTGTTTTTAAGATAAGCGTTCATATTGACCTCCGAATGTATGTTCAGAACACTTGTTCTGTTTGTATAATACCGAACATACATTCGAATGTCAACATATTTTTAAAATTTCTTTAATCGTTCTTTTTCCATTTGAAAATATGCGGTTTTCAATTATAATCAAGATGTATGTGTATTAAACCGTAAACAAATGATTATGGAGGGTAATATGGTTTTCGGTAAAAAGATATTCAAAGCACTGACTTCTGTCATTTCGGCAGCAGTTATCATCGCATCTCTCTCACTTGTACCCGCTTCGTCCGTACAGGCCGTTCCCGGTATAAATGAGCTGACCTGCCTTCCCACTGCGGCTCCCGAGCTTCAGAGACCTGTGGCAGTCATGATCGATAACGACAAGATCGCATCTCCCCACTACGGACTTGCAGAGGCAGACATCGTATATGAGATGTGTAACTCCACCGCCAATAACAGAGTTACCAGGATCATGGCGCTCTACAAGGATTATGCAAATGTCGCACGTGTAGGAAATATCCGTTCGACACGTCCTACCAACATCATCCTTGCCAATGAGTATGATGCCATCCTTGTTCATGACGGCGGCCCCGTTTATATCAATCCTTTCATCGCTCTGTACGGACTTCCCCATCTTTCGGGCGGATTCAGCAGAATCCCCAACGGTAAGCCCAGCTGGTACACCGAGTACGCACTTCAGGGCGAGATCTCAAGAAGGATTGCAAGAGCCGGTTATTCACCTTATTACACCGATCCCAATATGGCTAATCCCAGATTCAACTTCGGTGCAAATACCCTTGAGGGCGGAGCTCCCGCAGGAGTCGTTTCACTTCCTTTCCCTCACAACTCGACAATGCTCTATTACAACACCGCTACCGGAACTTATGATCTTAACGAGTGCGGAACCTTTGTTAAGGATGCGGAAGACTTCCAGCAGGTAACCTTCACCAACGTCATCATCCAGTGTGCGAACATGATGGAGTATGACAACCACGGATATATGATCTACGGTGTCATCGGAACAGGCGTAGGCTACTACATCACAAACGGCAGGGCCGTTGCGATCACCTGGTACAAGGATGTTCTCGGACATACCGTATTCTATAATGCTGACGGCTCCGTTCTTACCGTCAATCCCGGCAAGACCTACATCGGAATCGTACCCATGGATTCCTGGGGACTCGTAGCATTCTGCTAAGTAAGTGCTTTCAAGATAATACACAGACCCGGATCTTCGGATCCGGGTCTGTTTTTATGCTTTTATCGAAAATATGTTTGCATCTTCGAACAAATGTGCTATATTAAAAGCAAACAGATGTTTGAAAGGAGTATTTATGAGAGATTTCAATCAGCTTACCCCCAAGCAGGAACAGATCCTTGAATATCTCAAAGAAGTCATACTTGCCAAGGGATATCCTCCCACCGTCAGAGAGATCGGTGAGAAGGTTTCTCTTAAGTCCACATCTTCCGTATTTTCACACCTTGAAGCCCTCGAGCGTAAAGGTTATATAAAAAGAGACCCCTCCAAGCCCAGGGCTATCGAGATCTGCGACGATTCATTCCAGATGGTCCGTACCGAGATGACCAGCGTTCCGGTATATGGCAATGTTGCTGCAGGCCAGCCCCTTCTTGCCGATGACAATATCATCGAGTACTTCCCTCTCCCCGCTTCCGAGCTTTCCAAGGGCCAGACCTTCATGCTCAACGTAAAGGGCGATTCGATGATAAATGCAGGCATCTTCAGCGGTGACCGTATCATCGTCCGCCAGCAGAGCACAGCCGAAAACGGCGAAATGGTCGTTGCACTCATCGATGATTCCGCTACGGTCAAAACCTTCTACAAGGAGAAGGATCATATCAGACTCCAGCCCGAGAATGATACCATGGATCCCATCATCGTTGATTCCTGCCAGATCCTCGGCAAGGTCTACGGAGTCATCAGGATCTTCAGATAAGCACCACCCTATACAACGAAATCCATTCCGAACAAAAAGGACCGGTACTTATGTACCGGTCTCATTTTTTACAACACTTTGGGGACAACATTAATAAGCTCGGAAAACGAATCAATATACGGAACATCCGCATCGATCGTGCCGAAGCCGTATCTTGCATGGATGAACTTATATCCCGCTTTCAATGTGGCATCATAGTCACTCTGAATATCACCGACATAGCATGCATCGGTAAGTTCATTACGCTCCGCAAGAAGCTTAATGTTCTCATCCTTCTGAAGAAGGTTATTTCCGTAGCATTCAATATCCTCTATAAGATCGTCTTCTTTTCCGTAAGGGATATTGTAGTGGTCAAGGAAGCATTCTATATATCCTGCCTGGCAGTTGCTTACGATGTAATTGTGATAACCCCTCTCCTTAAGCCTTCGCCAGGTATCGGTAATCCCGTCATACAAAAGTCCGCCATGCTCACGAAGATAAGCGACCTCATAATCCTGGCATGCATAGCGGAGCTTATCCCTCTCCGGTCCTTTCTCCGTAAAAGGAAAAAGTATATCCGCAATTACATCCATTGTCTTGCCCATGACATTCTTGATATCGTCACGGGTTATAAACTTGTCAGTATAGCTTGCTTCATGGATCTTAACTGTCCAGGACTTTGCGACGTTTTCCGAAGAGTCCCAGACGGTTCCGTCCATATCAAAGATGATTCCTTTTTTCATATCACAAAAGAATCGGGAATCGGAGTACGATTCCCGTGCAGCTTAGATCTCAATTTTTCCCGCGTCGCCCCATACTCTTTCAAGATCATACATTGACCTTGAATCCTTATCGAATATATGGACAACAAAATCACCGTAATCAAGAAGTATCCAGTTTGCGGTATCATAGCCTTCGATACCCTTATGGAAAAGTCCTTTCTTAGCGAGAGCTTCTTCAACTCCGTCAGAAAGAGCCTGTATCTGGGAACGGTTTGTTCCGGAACAGATGATGAAATGATCGGTTATATCGGATACGGATGAAAGATCGAGGACGGTTATATCAAGTCCCTTCTTGTCTTCCATCGCATCAATAACAGCTTTGATCTCTTTGGTAATACTTTCAGCCAATCAGTCTTTCCTCCAATTTCTCAAATCTTCGTCAACCTTGATCTGATTCTTGTAATATTCATAAGCGGCAAGTCCCGAAGGAGCAGGAACCATGCCTTTCTTTTTCACATATGAAAGTACGCCTTCCATGATCCAGAGAAGTGTCTGATCAATATCGATGAACGCTGCGTGCCTGACACCGTCCATAATGATAAGATCCTTTCTGTTGGGCTCCATAAAGTCCGCGATATATACGATCTTCTCAAGAAGGCTCATATTCGGACGGCCCACGGTATGGAATCTTATGGCATTAAGAATGTTCTCGTCTTCGATACCGTACTTATCTCTTGCTATAATTGCTCCGCATTTAGCATGAAGAAGTGACTGGTCATCATACTCTTCCCGAAGCGGAGGCTGTCCTGCTTTCTCCATGATCCTTATCTGATCGCTGTGGGGAATGCATTTGGCGCAGTCGTGAAGAAGTCCCGCAACCCTGGCATCGGTTATATCTGCACCGTAAACCATCGCAAGACCGGCGGATGTATATTCAACGCCGAGTGAATGCTCAAACCTCTGCTGGTCGAGATCTTTTTCAAGAGCTTTTCTGAAATTGATGATCTCTTTTTTCATGCTTTCTTAGATGCCTTGGGAAGTTCAATCTTGGGCTTATCCTTATTAGGCTTGTAAAGAACGATCTTGCGTCCGATGACCTGGACCACGGTTGATCTTGTTCTTCCCGCAACGATCTCCGCAAGTGATTTCGCATCATCTTCGCAGTTCTTGAGAACCGAGATCTTGAGTAGTTCGTTCTTTGCAAAAAATTCATCAAGTGCCGCTATTGTCTCGGGAGTAACGGATGCTTTGCCGAGATTGAAAGCTGGATCGATGTCCATTGCAAGTCCCTTTAAATATGCTCTCTGTTTGCTTGTAAGTTCCATATCTTAACCTTTATTTGTAATATTCAAAAGAATGACCGTACAGTCTTACCGTATCACCGTCTTTGATGCCGAGTTCTTCGAGCTGTTCGAGCATTCCGTTATCCTTAAGGAATCTCTGGAAGAATGCGAAGCCCTTTTCCGAATCAAGATTGGTGTAACCGAGCATTTTTTCGATCCTGGGTCCTTCGATGACGTATTCATCTTCCTCATCATCAAAGTAAACCGTGTAAGGCTCTTCGGTTATCTTGAGGTTGATCTCGGGATTGTATTCCTGTTCAAATACTATCTGCTCTTCGGGAAGTGTCTTAAGAAGTTCGAATGCTGCCCTGAGCAGTTCCTTTATTCCGTCACCCGTTGCCGCGGAGATTGTATATACCTTAAGACCTTCGGGTTCGAATGCATCCTTAAGAGCCTTGATATTATCCTCTGCTCCTTCATATGAAGCGAAAAGATCCGACTTATTGGCAGCGATTATCTGAGGCTTCTTCAAAAGATCCGGATTGTATTTCTCAAGCTCGGAATTAATGAGCCTGATATCCTCCACGGGATCCCTTCCTTCGGTGCCGGCCGCATCGACGACATGGATAAGGACCTTGGTCCTCTCGACATGTCTGAGGAATTCGTGACCTAGTCCGAGTCCGTCTGAAGCTCCTTCTATAAGTCCGGGAATATCACTGATTACAAATCCGTCACCTCCGAGATCGACAACACCGAGATTGGGTTGTAAGGTGGTGAACTGGTAACCTGCGATCTTGGGACGTGCATTGGTGCATGCCGCAAGAAGTGATGACTTACCCGCATTGGGAAATCCTACAAGTCCAACATCGGCAACTATCTTAAGTTCGAAGATGGTCTCAAGCTCAAGTGCGGGCTGACCGGGCTGTGCGTACTTGGGTGCCTGCATTGTGGATGTAGCGAAATGCTGGTTTCCGAGTCCTCCTTTTCCGCCCTTGAGGATCGTATATTCCATACAGTCTCCGGACATATCGATGATGACCTGTCCGCTCTCAGCTTCCCTTACAACGGTTCCTTCGGGTACTTTGAGAATGATGTCATCTCCGTCCTTGCCGCGGCAGTTCTTCTTGCCACCGTTTTCACCGTTGCCGGCTGCATATTTGCGTATATTTCTGAAATCGATAAGAGTATTGAGTCCCTTATCGACCTTTAAAATGACATCGCCGCCTCTGCCGCCGTCTCCGCCGTCAGGTCCGCCGTTAGTCACGTATTTTTCTCTTCTGAATGAGACATGTCCGTCTCCGCCCTTACCGCTCTTTAAGATAACGCGGGCCTTGTCACAGTACATATATTACCTCAAAATCTAAAAAAGGACTCTGACGCATTCGCCAGAGTCCTGAATGATTAGTTCTCTCTAGGATAAACAGAAGCCTGGGTTCTGTCCTTACCCTTTCTCTCAAATCTGAGAACGCCGTCAACCAGCGCATAAAGAGTATCATCTCCGCCGATACCTACGTTATTACCGGGGTGGATCTTGGTTCCGCGCTGTCTGTAGAGAATGTTGCCGGCAGTAACGAACTGGCCGTCTGCTCTCTTGGCACCAAGTCTCTTGGACTCGGAATCTCTGCCGTTCTTGGTAGAACCGACACCCTTTTTATGAGCAAAGAACTGAAGATTCATTCTAAGCATTGTCCTTAACCTCCTTGAATTGTATCTGCAGGAACTTATCACCGTATTCTTCGGAAAGTTTCGTAACGGTATATTCGAATGCATCCATGAGCTGTTTGACACCGGTTGCCTGAGATCCTTTGATAACGCATCTCATAAACCCTGTCTCCTCATTTTCGGAAACATCAAGTTCCTGTCCTGCCAGCTCCATTCCGTTAATGGTATGGATGGCAACTGTCGAAATCGCTGAACATAAAATGTCGGGCTGCCCTTTCTTGGCATATCCGGCATGTCCCATACATGTGAAGCCTTTATGCAAGCCTTCGGGGGACTTCTCGATCATTATCGTAGTCATGATCAGCCTTCGATGGAATCAATCTTAACGGCCGTAAAAGGCTGTCTGTGTCCGTTCTTCTTGTGATAGCCGGACTTTCTCTTATAACGGTAAACGATGACCTTCTTGGCACGATCCTGCTTTACAACAGTACCTGTAACCTTAGCTGAAGCTACATCCTTACCGGCCTTAAGAGAATCGCCGCCCACAGCGATGACGTTGTCGAAAGTAACCTTGTCACCTTCAGCAGCATCGAGCTTTTCGACTCTGATCTCATCACCCTCGGAAACCTTATACTGCTTTCCTCCGGTTGCGATAATTGCGTACATAAATAGGCACCTCCTTTTCATGAACCATCATGAAGTATGCGTCATGGTCCTTTTAAACGCTGATACGGCGTTCATGCGTAAAAACACACAAAAACTTAAGCCTTTTCAAGCGGCATACTCATAGATAATAGCAAAGAGGTGCCTTTATGTCAACACATATATTCAATTAATTAAGAAGACTTATTTGCTCTCAAAATCTTCGACGAACCGCCTGATAAGTTTCACCGATCCGTCGATACCGAGAACGGATGAATTGATGCACAGATCGTAGCTGTCAGCTCTGCCCCACTTTCGGTTTGTATAATAATTATAGTAGCTCTGACGCTGCTTATCCTTCTTCGCGATCATGTCGCGAGCCTTAACCGCATCAAGATTATACAGGTTCATGATACGCTTGACCTTGAAGTCATCATCGGCATAGATGAAGAGGTTAATGACATTATCCCTGTTCTCAAGGGCATAATCGGCACATCTTCCGACTATTACGCAGGGGCCTTCATCAGCGATCTTCTTGATGGTATCAAACTGGGCCAGGAAAACCTTCTGCGATATGGGCATATCAACAAAGGATGATGAATTGTAACCGAAGCTGTAAGTATCAATGACGAGATTATAAAGGAACGAATTGGTAGGCTTTTCATCATGGTTCATCATGATCTCTTCACAAAAGCCGCTCTCTTTGGCAGCTCTTGCAAGAAGCTCCCTGTCGTAATACCCGATATCATAAGCCTTTGCGAGCTTTTCGCCGATCTCTCTTCCGCCGGATCCAAACTGTCTGCCTATGGTAATAACGGTATTCATATGCACCACCTTCCTTTACCCGAGATTAAAGTTAAGTAAGTACGAACTTTCCTGACATTATTATAATATTTCAGCGAAAAAACCTCAACAAGTTATCAGAAAACATAATAAATTTTCTGTAAAATCAGGTGAACGAGGGGACGGTTCCTGCGTTCACTCAACTGTTTCTGAGAACCTCGAGCAGATGCTCGAAGTATGCCGGCAACGGAGCGATCACATCTACAAGCTCTCCTGATGCAGGATGTATGAAACCAAGTTCCATCGCATGAAGTGTCTGACCATCCAGATTAAATCTCTTATTGAGCGAAGATGTTTCTTTTCCGTAAACGAGATCACCGAGAAGCGGATGACCGATATGGGTCATATGAACCCTTATCTGATGTGTCCTGCCGGTCTCAAGCCTGCATTCGACATATGTATAGTCCTTAAATCTTTCAAGAACCTTATAATGGGTTACGGCTCTTCTTCCGCCCGGGACAATGCCCATCTTTTTACGGTCATTCGGAAGTCTGTCTATAGGAGCATCTATAGTTCCCTCATCATCCTTTAAAACTCCGAGAACGATGGCACGATAGCTTCTCTTTATTGAATGCTCCTTAAACTGCTCTGAGAGCTTCATATGGGCATTATCATTCTTACATGCAATAACGGAGCCCGTTGTATCCTTATCGATCCTGTGAACGATTCCGGGGCGCATACAGCCGTTAATACCGCTCAGGGAATCTCCGCAATGATACATCAGTGCATTTACCATAGTACCGCTGTAATGACCCGCGGCGGGATGAACGACCATCCCTTTGGGTTTATTGATAACTATGACATCACTGTCTTCATAGAGGATATCAAGGGGAATGTCTTCGGGAAGAATGTCGGGACTTTCGGCATCCGGAAGCTCAAGTTCGAGACTGTCACCGTCTTTTACCTTAAGCGAAGGCTTGGCGGTCTTGCCGTTTACGGTCAGTCCGCCGTCCTTAATGACCTGCTGAAGATAGTTTCTCGACACCCCTTCAAGCAAAGAAGGGAGAAGCCTGTCGACTCTCTCCCCCGCTGACTCATCTTCTATTGTGAAAAGATATCTTTTCATCAGTTCATTTCCCTGAATTTCTTCTGATTGAACTTCATGAAGTACAGATCTTTTTCCTTGTATTTAAACAGTATCAAAAGAATGAAAAGCACGGCTCCGCATGTAACGAAAATATCCGCAACATTGAAAACCGGAAAATTGATCGCTTTGAAATAAATGAAATCGATAACATATGAAAATCTGATACGATCGATACCGTTTCCGATTCCGCCGGCGATGATCATCGAAAGCGAAATGTTGAACGGAATGTATTTAACGTCATCGGGGCTTTTTGCAATCATAAAAAGGCACAGAGCAATGATGATCACGGAAATGAAAAGTATCAGGATCTTCTGACCAGCAAGCATTCCCCAGCTTGAACCCGTATTTACAAGATAATAGAATTCAAGAACATTATCGATAAGAACAAATGCGGCGCCGTCCTTGAGTCTGCTCACAGCCATATATTTGGTTACCTGGTCAAGCACGATTGCAATGATCACCAAAGCGGAGCAGAGTGCGATCATCCTGCTCTTAGCTATCTTCTTTCTCTCATGCATGCTTCCCTGTATCTCTTTTTCGGATTCCAAGATCAGTCATCCTCCGCAAAATTTAATTCATCGAGTGCAGCAGACATTTCTTCATCGCTGACATCTTCGTTTATGAAAGCCTTACCGATCTTCTTGAGAAGAATGAATCTGATAGTACCCTTGTCCATCTTCTTGTCGTTTTTGGTAAGCTCAATGATCCTGGCAGTGTCTGCAAGATCCATTGAAATGGGAAGTCCGAAAAGAACGAACATATCCCTTATCTCATAAAACTCTTCCTTCGAAAGGAATTCTTTTTTCCAGGAAATGAACGCAGCGGCAACACATCCGAGCGCAACACATTCACCGTGAAGGAATTTGAAATCATAGAATTTCTCGATCGCATGACCGAGGGTATGTCCGAGATTGAGAAGTGCCCTGTCACCTTTTTCGAAAGGATCCTTCTCAACGATCATACGCTTGATGTCATCACATCTGTAGACCATCTCGGAAAGAAAATCGACATTCTTATCCCTGATCTCATAATTGTTATCAATGAGCCAGACATAGAAGCGCTCATCCTTAAGAAGAGCCGATTTCATTACCTCCGCAAATCCGGATGCAAACTGTCTTCCGGGAAGCGAAGCAAGAGTTGAAAGATTCGTGTAAACAAGTGCGGGCATCTTGAATGCACCGACCATATTCTTATATCCGTCAAGATCAACGCCGGTCTTGCCGCCTATGGATGAATCCGCCTGTGCAAGAAGTGTTGTGGGTATCTGGATAAACTCGATCCCTCTCAGGAAAGTAGCTGCAACAAATCCGGTCATGTCACCGATGACACCGCCGCCGAGCGCAACGAGCAGAGACTTTCTGTCGAACTTATTCTCAATGAGATATTTATAGATCTTCTTAACCTCATCGAGATTCTTATTCTCCTCACCTGCGGGAACAACATATTTGAAAACCGCCTTTGAAAAACTCTCAAGCTTTGATACAACCTCTTCACCGTAAAGAGGATCCACGTTCGAATCGGTGATAACGCAGATATTTACTTTATCGGGAAATATAGCTGAAACCTCTGCGGGAAGTGCCTCAAAGGAATTCTTATAAACAATGTCGTATGAAGTCTTGGTTCCGGTCTTGACCGTAAGCCTTGACATATCTTTTACTTCTGTATCGCTCATGTAAAACCTCAAAAAAACGGACCGCCGTGCCTGTTACTACGCACCGGGCGGTCCGTAAGAATCAATTATCGGATCAATAAAGTCCGGATCCCGCATTACCCTGTCCGGTAAGGAAATCACCTGAAAGAGTTACGCTCTCGGGAGTGATGACATATACATAATCGGAAACCTTCTCCATGCGGCATCCGAGTGCATAGCATGCTCCGCAAAGGAAATCATATATGCTCTGGGCAAGTGATGAATCAAGTCCCTGAAGATTAAGGACAACACTGTTCATTGACTTAAGATCGTCTACAACACCTGCGGCATCGTTAAGCTCTTTGGGGAATCTCATGCTGACGCCTGCATTAATATTTGCGCTCATATTCTTTCTCCTCTGATCCTGACCTTTGAACATGCTCTTTGAAGACTTCTTGGGCTTTTCGGAATCGTCGTCATCCGCTGCTTTAAACCTTGAAGGAGCTTCGGTTTCTTCTTCATCGAAGCCGTAATCCTCACCGTCTTCTTCGTCCTTGTTGTCCAGCTTCATAAAGTTAATGAACTTATCAACAGTGCTACCCATTTTTACCCTCTCAATCCTTTATCTTGATGAATAATCCCTTTCTCCGAAGATCGCGGTTCCGACACGTACAAAATTAGCACCTTCACCGACCGCGGATTCATAATCTCCGCTCATTCCCATCGAAAGAAAATCCATATAAACATTATCAGTTTTTTGCTTTTTTATGTCAATGGATAATTGCTTCATATTGCGAAAAAATGCCCTGTTCTCTTCGGGATCTTCGCATATCGGAGCGCTGGTCATAAGGCCTTTTACGCGTATTCCTTCGATCTGTGCGATCTCGGGAACCACGGAAAGAAGTTCATCCGGCTTAAAACCGAATTTGCTCTCCTCATTGCCTATATTGACTTCAAGCAGAATATCGCTGACAATGCCGTTTTTAACAGATTGTTTTCCGATCTCTTTGGCGAGCTTTACGGAATCGACACCGTGAATAAGATATGTCTTTCCTACGATGTATTTAACTTTATTGGTCTGAAGATGGCCGATCATATGCCATCTGATATCGTCGGGAAGCTGCGGTATCTTATCGACAAGCTCCTGTACATAGTTTTCTCCGAAATCCCTGCAGCCCGCTTCGTATGCATCTTTGATCAGATCAACAGGCTTGGTCTTGCTCACGGCAACAAGCGTACATTCATGTTCGTCTCTTGAACTTTCCCTGCATAGTCTGTGAACATTTTCAAGGATCTTCAGGTAATTATCGCCTACAACACTCATTTCAAAAACCTACTCATTAATAAACTGATCGTCTGATACTGTATCTGCCTTTAACGCTATGTAATCATAAACCCTGAGTCCGTATGTGGAATTCGGCTTTATGATCGAATATTCATCATTCTGGGAAAGTATAGTGATCTCCTTGAAATCCGCATAACCCTTGTTGATGTTATAAACACCGGTCAGCGTTCCTCTTTCCTTTACGACAAATACTTCCTGGGAATTCTCCATATGCAGGACATCTCCCGCACTCACAATGGAACTGTCGATGTAATAGCTGTGCTTTTCTTCATCATAGCTGTAGATGGTTATCTCTTTTCTCATCGTTATGGCCTGACCGGTTTCGTCATATCCGTTCATGATGATGTAATAGATATTGTTGTTCGCATCGTAAATGACGAAGTTCTCGTCAACGATATAGAATTCTTTTTCAATGATCGAGGAATTGGGTACCTTGAGACCTTTTTCATCATCAAGGACAAGCTCTATATCAAGGAATCTTTCGTTGATGAACGCAGCCATTGAATTGTTAAAATCAAGTCTGCAGAAAACTTCCTTGCCGTCTTCGCTTCTGATGATGGAAACCTTACCCCAGGATTCATACTGGTTTCTTAAGAATCTGGTGAGGATATAATTCTGCTCAAGATAAACCTCGGCATCCGCTTCTTCGATAGGGAAAACAACGCACCAGTCTTCGCTCTCCGAAAGCTTGTAAACGGTATCGCCCTCAGCCCTGAGTTCATTGGCCGATATATTTACCTTTTCATAATCCCTCTCATTGAAGACATCCTTGGTTACAAGATTGGGATCGAGATTTTCATAGCCGTCTGTCCAATAGGAAACCACTCCCGCTTTTCCGGCCGTACAGTATTTGACCGCGGTTGAAAGTCCGCCCTCATCACGGGCCTGTCTGAGTGATTCGAGAAAATTGGAATTGGCGAGTTTAAGAACAGAATTCTGAAGCGAATATTTGAATGAATATACTTCGGTGTAATTGAGGGGATCGTATGAATGTGAAAAATCAACGATCTCATTCTTGAAATCATCAAGCTCTTTATCCGAAAGGGTATTTTCGAGAAGTGACTGTGACTCAAGGTATTCATTGAGCCTTCCGGTCTCATCAACCGTATAGACAATGTCTCCGACAGCAACCTTCTGTCCTTCCCTTGCGAGGAAATTTACATACCCCGAGTAAGGACAGGTCACAATGTGCTCATCCCTGATCGCAATGGCCCTGTATATGTTCTGCGAAGAAAGAGATCCTTCAACGACTTCGTATCTGACGATGGGATTGGAATTGAAATATATGAACAGAACGATGATAGCATAAACTAAGATCCCCAGGAAAAGGACCGTACCGAGACCAAAGTTATGTGATTTGGTGTATCTTCTGATGTTGTCAGTATTTCCGCTCATAAAAAAATATGCCCCGGAACTGCGAAATCCACTGCTCCGGGGCCTGTAAACTTAGATCAAAGGAATTTGATAGCGATCTTCTCGT